>JASMAS010000059.1 GCA_030754235.1 Litorilituus sp. | reverse complement strand
ATTTTATCTGCAGAAGCTGCAACAAACCCCGTATAAAGTTTGCCATCTTCACTTGTGTAACGTTTAGCAAATTCGTAGAAGCAACTTGGAATATCAATTACTTTGTCAGTAAAGTCAACCATGGCATGATCTGCTAACGTTGATGATTGCTCTAGCATCACTGTTTTGTCGCCCTTTATTTCTCCGCCTGTTGTATTAAGCTGATAGCCAGCTTGTTTAAGGGTTTCATTCACTTCACTGATGCAGTGATAATGGTTAAGGTGGTTAATGCTGACGGTAAAGTGATTAGCACGGTAACCCCATGCGGCAAGCCAGGCGGCGTATTCGCTTTCTGCTAGTAAAGTTTGATAATCGTTTGAATTGATTTGCCAAGGGCGACCTGAATATAAGAAATCAGTGCTGTGACTAATATTTTCAGGCAGTTGATCAATTAAGTTATGAATTATTTTTTGTGCGGTAGCAGACAACTCTTCTACACGAATTTCACTAATAAATACTTTTGGCAGTGAAGTATCATTATGCTCAAAGTGCTTAGCGGTTAGCTTTTTAGCGCTAAAATCATATGAACCACACTCTGTATAGCCAAGAGCGAGAAGATGATTAGCTAGCTTAGCTAAGTTAACTTTTTCATGGTTGAAGGTACGATAAGCAATGTGATCGTTAATGATGTCACCACCATTACCTAAGAGTTGGTGAATATTAGCAGCAGAAGGAGTGACTTCTATGTATTGTTGCCAAATTTTGTTAAAAAGCTTTGTTACTTGAGTGGTCATATTTTTCCCCTGTATTACAAGTTCTCACTGCTCTATGAAGAGCGAAAATAAAAAGTTAATAATTTTAGTAGCAAAGGGCTATATAGCAAGCAACATGAAATGTTGGTGACAGCAATTGCTACCACCAATAATTAGATTTGATCGATAGTTTTGAAGAAGCAGGGGCGAAACCCCTCTTCTCTTTTATTTGCAAAAATATAAGTATCTTTACATTGCATCATTAAGTAGTTCTGTTACCGATCATTAAAGCTTAATGCCAGGGCTAAGAGTAGCAGGTAAGCTGACTTTTTCAGCTTCTACAGACGCTACAGGGTAAGCACAGTAATCAGCGGCATAAAATGCGCTTGCTCGATGATTACCACTTGCCCCTATACCACCAAACGGCGCTGCACTACTTGCTCCTGTAATGGGTTTGTTCCAGTTAACAATACCAGCACGAATACGAGTAAAGAAGTGGGTATATAATTCTTCACTATCGCTAAGTAAGCCGGCTGATAAACCAAAGCCAGTATTGTTACTTTCGTCAATCGCTTCATCAAAGTCAGTGTAACGGTAAACCTTTAATAATGGTCCGAAATATTCTTCATCGGGCACATTGGCAACAATATCAGTAACATCAACAATCCCAGGCGAAACAAAACCGGTATTTTCTTTTAAATGTTTTAACGTAAGTAATGACGTTGCACCTAAATCAACTAATTTTTGTTGGGCTGCCACTAAGCCTATAGCGGCTTTATCTGAAATCATAGCACCGATAAAAGGTTGCTCTTCATCATCATAATAACCAATGGTTAATGCTTTGGTGGCTTCAATTAATTTAGCTAAAATAGCATCACCTTGCTCACCTTCTTCAAGGAATAGCCGACGAGCACAAGTACAGCGTTGCCCTGTGGTGACAAAAGCAGATTGAATGATATCGTGAACAGCTGCATTAATATCGGTAACGTCTTTAACAATAAGAGGGTTGTTGCCACCCATTTCAAGCGCTAATATTTTACCTGGTTGTCCACCAAATTGCTCATGTAACAAATGGCCAGTAGTTGAACTGCCGGTAAAAAATAAGCCGTCAATTAACTTGTGGCTAGCGAGCGCTTTGCCTGTTTCAACTTCACCTTGTACCATGTTGATAACACCTTCTGGTAAGCCAGCAGCTTGCCATATTTTTAACATTTCTTCAGCAACTTTAGGTGTTAATTCACTGGGTTTAAAGACAATAGTGTTACCTGCGATAAGTGCCGGAACAATATGGCCATTAGGCAAATGACCAGGGAAATTGTATGGGCCAAATACAGCAACAACACCGTGTGGCTTATGACGAATGTAGGCTTTTGCGCCCGGCATTGGGTTTTCAACTGTGCCAGTACGTTCATGAAAGGCATTAAGTGAAATGTTTATTTTGCCTATCATAGCACCAACTTCACCTAACGTTTCCCAGCGAGGCTTACCTGTTTCAAGCGCAATTGTATTAGCTAGTACTTCTTTGTTTTCGCCCAATAATTCAGCAAATTTTTTGATAATATTTACACGCTCATCAAAGCTGATAAGTGACCAAGTTTCAAAGGCACTACGAGCACTGATAATCGCTTGTGCTACTTGCTCAGGTGTTGCTGTTTTACCTTGCCAGATAATTTCGTTTCGGGCAGGGTTTAAAGAGCTAACGTCATGGCCTTGGCCTGCTTGCCATTGACCATTAATAAATTGAACGTTTGACATAAAATTTTTCCTGTTTTAGTTAGGATATTAATTACTTAACAGGCGAACCCAATCACCTTGCTGTACTTGTAATGCTTGCGCAACATCATTGGTTAATACCACCTGATTAGCGGTTTCACGCAGTGTTAAGTTCACTTGTGTTGCCCTAAAGTTTTCAACCTTGGTGTTACAAATAATGTATTTTAGATTGCTATCTTCGCCACAGTTGTCATCAATTAATACTTGAAATTTATGGCTGTTACGTACCGCTCTTATTTGGTTACGTTCAGCTTCAACGGTAGGTCCTGCATCGAAGATATCAACATAGCCACGACGAGAAAAGCCTTCAGCTTCCAGTAAACGTAATGCGGGAACTGTATTGCTATGTACTTTATTGATGACCTGCTGCGCTTCCTCACTGAGTAAATTGACATAAACAGGATACTTAGGCATTAAGTCAGCAATAAAGTCCTTGTTACCTATGCCAGTTAAATAATCGGCTTGGGTGAACTCAATGGATAAAAAATGCTTTTCTAACCAGTCGTAGAATGGTGATCTGCCATCTTTATCGCTAACCCCTCGCATTTCAGCGATAACACAGTTAGAAAAACGTTCGTCATGCTCAGCAATAAATAAGAAGCGACAACGAGATAAAAAGCGACCATTACCATCTTTACGATGACTTTCCCGGAGAAATAACGTGCAAATTTCAGTTGCACCGGTGTAATCATTACAAAGAGCAAGTGTTTCTACTGTATTATGAATACCTAACTCTCTTGAACTATGAACAACTTTTCCTAAATGGTAGTGATAAAAAGCATTATCTAAGCCAACTGCAGCTTCAATACCTGTTGTACCAACCACTTCACCTGTTTGGGTGTCTTCCATAACAAACAAATACCCTTGATCACCCGGTTTATTGACTTGGGCGTTAAACGAGTCTACAGAGCGAATAATACGTTGTCTTAGTATTTTTTCATTGACAGGTAATGAGGTAAAACCGTGACCAGATTCAATGGCAATGCGGTATAAATCGTCATAATCAGCCAGACAAATGGGACGAATAATAATCATAAATAGCTCTCGATGATGAGGAGATTGCTTTGCTACCTAAAAAATTTAGGTAGCATATGGTTAAGTCGCTTAGTTTGTTTAAGCAACCAATTTGGCTACTGCTTTTTCAAAGCGTGCTAGCCCTTCAATAATATCTTCATCTGGAATAACTAAAGACGGTGCAAAACGAATAATATTAGCACCCGCAACTAAGGTCATTAGACCTTCGCCCATTGCTGCAACTAAGAAGTTTTTAGCTTTACCTTGATAGGTATCATTAAGTACAGCACCTATTAATAAGCCCTTGCCGCGAATTTCTCTAAAGACATTATATTTAGCGTTAATAGCGTTTAAACCATTAACATAAAGTTGTGCTTTAGCTTTTACGCCTGCTTGTACTTCGGGTGTATTAATCACATCAATTACCGCTTCACTAACAGCACAAGCAAGAGGGTTGCCACCATAAGTACTGCCATGTGTGCCAATGACTAGGTGCTTGGCAATATCAGTAGTAGTTAACATGGCACCGATAGGAATACCGCCACCTAAGCCTTTAGCTGAAGTTAAAATATCAGGTGTAACACCGAGATCCATATAAGCGAAAAGTGGCCCTAAACGACCAGCACCCGTTTGCACTTCATCAAAAATTAATAATGCATTATGTTGATCACATAATTCGCGCACACCCTTAACAAAGTCATCAGTTGGCGCAACAATACCGCCTTCACCTTGCAACGGCTCCATGACAATGGCACAAGTTTTATCTGAAATAAGTGCTTTAACACTGTCTAGATTGTTATATTCGGCATGGACAATATCCGCGGGCTTAGGGCCAAAACCGTCTGAATAAGCTTCTTGACCGCCAACCGTTACGGTAAAGAAAGTTCTACCGTGAAAACCTTGTTTAAAAGCGATGATTTGTGATTTTTCTGCACTGTATTCATTGAGTGCCCAGCGACGAGCTAATTTTAGTGCTGCTTCGTTAGATTCTGCACCAGAATTAGCGAAGTATACTTTATCTGCAAAGGTGCTATCCGTTAATTTTTTGGCTAAACGAAGTGCAGGTTCATTGGTCATTACATTAGATAAATGCCAAATTTTTTCACCCTGCTCCTTTAATGCACCAACAAGGGCTGGATGACAGTGACCTAAACAGTTAACGGCAATACCACCGGCAAAGTCGATATATTCTTTATTTTCTTGATCCCACACTCTAGAGCCTTGACCGCGCACAGGAATAACTGCTGAAGGTGCGTAATTTGGCACCATAACTTGATCAAATAATTCGCGACTTACAGAAAGTTGTTCTGACATTCTAAACTCCTCTACATTAGGTGGTTATATTTGTACCAATAAATATTGGAAACAGTGATTTTAGTATCATAAATAAACTAACAAGGTATTGCTAAGTTATTAGTTAAAATATTGTTCAACGATTAAAAAATAGAGAGATAGTATGGCATATTTACCGGAGTTTGTCTTGGTTAATCGCGCTGTAGGCTAGATAAAACAAAGGGTTACCTAGTTTTATTCAGCAAAGTTGAATATTTATTGCTGTTGAAATAATTAGCGTTTTTGTTATGGCTTGTTAATGCTATGGTGTTTAGATGACCCAGTCTGAAGAAGAGCACTTTTAATAATTAGTCAAAAAAAAGTTACTAAAAATACCAACTTTGAAGGGATTTTGAATGATTTTGAGCTTAATGTGCTCAATCTCGCTTTTATTTAACGTAAAACGTTAGTGGACTATGTTAACCCGCATCAAATAATATTGAGTTCGTGGGTATTAAAAAAATTTGCAGAGTCAATTGTTGTTATTTCCTTAAACCAAAGGATCATTAACTTATTTTGAATGACTTAGGAAGTTTTGTAATAATTCGTGGCCTTGCTCAGTTAAAATCGCTTCAGGGTGAAATTGCACGCTATAAATTGGTAAACTGTTATGCTGCATTGCCATTATTTCTTCCTCATCTCCTTGGGCATCCAGACTCCATGCTGTTACTTCAAAAGATTGGGGTAGGGTATGTTCATCGACAATCAGAGAATGATAACGAGTGACTTGCAAAGGTTGTTTTAGCTGTTTAAATAACCCTTTACCATTGTGTTTTATTAAGCTAGTTTTTCCATGTCTAATTTTAAGGGCTTTTTTTACCTTAGCACCAAAGTGTTGAGCAATACATTGATGACCTAAACAAACACCAAGTATAGGGGTATGGCCAGCAAAGTGGTTTACAACCGCAAGAGATATGCCTGCTTTATTAGGATCACAAGGGCCAGGTGAAATAACAATAAAGTCAGGGTTTAGCTGTCTAATTTGCTCAATCGTTATCTCATCGTGACGAAAAACCTTCACCTTTTGCCCAAGCGCCTGAAAATAATGCACCAAATTAAAAGTAAAAGAATCGTAATTGTCGATCATTAATAACAAATGAAGCAGCCTAACTAAAAAAACCGCGGCTATTCTAATGCTTTTAACGTGAATGGGCAATTGAGTTAAGTATATTGTGAACCTTTAGCAAAAGGCTTAAAATTTTTTTTGTCTACTTTGTACAGTGTTGATAACAATAACCCTGTTGAACTAGCTGCTAAAAACGCGTGTTATTTAGACCTTAAAATAAAGATAAGGGTTTAAAAAAAGTAAGGGGTACGCCTTGTTGTTAGGCTTAGCCCTTACTTGCTATTATTTATTATACGAGTTTTAGACTAGCTTGATAAATTAGAACTTAGCTTGTATCCAAAGCCAAATTTTATCGGTGTCTACTTTATAGTCGATTGCATTGTATGCTGCATATTTGAAACCCAGTTTAAAGGTTTTATTGATAGCCTTAGTATAGGTAGCATCAACCTCTGAACCTAAATGGTCAAGTGTGCTTAAAGAATCATCAGCCGTGAAATCGTGAGCAACAACTTTCCAGGAACCACCTGCTAACTTACCACCTACAGAGACATACATGTCTTGTAAACCTACCGTTGGAGTACCTAAGAAGGTATCAGCCCAACCATTAAATTTATGTAGCGTTGCTAATGGGGTTGTAAAACCATATGTGCCATTGTCAGAGCCTAATAACTCGTAACCCAGTTTCACGTGTAAGTTTGCAACTTTAGTACTCGCATCTAGGGCAAAATACTTTGCAGATTTACCCTCAGTATCATTATGCTGTGAGGCAAATTCAGCAGAGTAAGTAAGTTTTTTTCCACCTAATTCGCCTTTGCCTGTGTAGCGAAGACCGTATGTGTTAATTTCGGGACCACCTACGTTATTTTCTTCTAAAAGGTAAGCATAACCGGTTAATTTGCTGGCGCTTAATTGGTGAGAAATATTGACTAGGTGATCATTAGCGTCAACATCTTTTTCATCAGAGAAAATACGGTTACGTTTTGTTAAATAAACATAAGATACTTTGGTTGCTTCACTTAATTGATAACCTAAGGTTAATGCATCAAAGGTTTGTCTATCTTGACGCCAGCCAACATGGCCAACAAAACGATGGTTATCCATAGTAATTACTTGACGACCGATTTTTCCGGAGAATTTATTATTTTTATATGCAATATACGCTTGATCTACTTCGGTGTGGTCGGGGTCTGCAACGACTGAATAGGCAGCACCTTCACCTAACTTATCGTTGTAGTTATCTATTAGCGCTACCGAGTTTTCTAGTTCAACTGCTGCTGAAAACCCCTTAAAACTACTTGTTGTATAGTTTACACGAGTACGTATGGTTAGTGCGTCAGACTCTTTTTTGGTGTTATCTTGCGTAACAGCTTCATAACGAAGGTTAAGGTCTGTGGATAATTTACCTTCAGTGACTGCTTTACCTAATGAATCGCCTGCAAATGATGCTGGAGAAGATAAAATAGCCGCTGTGAGTAAAGAGCGAGTAAATTTTTTTGTATTCATAATATTGTCCCAGTTTTATGTTATATATTTTAAATCGTTAAAAAAATTTTCAGTACGTTGGTTTTATTGTTGTGTGTACTTGGTGGGCAGATTCTTACACTCAGCATCAATGTAGACGTTGATTTAAATCAACTTCATAAATCAACTTAGTAAATTGCGTCAGGAAGTTGATTTAAGTCAAGTTTCCACTACTGTAGTCTAGCGTTGCGAGTCCCTTTTAATAAGATAGGGGATTAAGGCGTTGTGAATAACGGCTATGGTGAAGAGAAAATAGTTGCCATAGCAGCGAGTAAGCACAGTAGCAATATTAATGATGTACCTTGCCAAAACTGCACAGGATTTCTCTCTAACAAGGGTTGGCTTTTATACTCGTTAACCGCATCTATGTTTGGCTTTTCTAAATAGGAGAAAAACTCTGAAAAAGCTTGGAAACGTAATGCTGGATTTGGTTGTGTTGCTTGCTGAAGTGTTACATCTAGCCACAACGGTAGGTCAGGCCTAAACTGTTTGAGACTACGATATCGCCATTGTTGATAAGATAAGTAGCTCATTGTGGGTGATTGAGGGGGGTAGGGTAATTGCCCGGTAAGCATTTCGTAACATATAATGCCAAGAGAAAATAAATCACTTAAGTGATTTGCTTGCATACTCAACAGTGTTTCAGGGGCAATATAATCCAAAGATCCTTGTGGAGATAATGCTGTTAAGGTGTCTTGATTTTCATCTAAAGAAGCTATGAAAACGGCGCCATAATCAATTAATTTTACCTGCCCATATTTATCTATCATGATGTTGTCAGGCTTTAAGTCTCTGTGAACTATGTCTAGACGTTGAAGAGCACGTAGTGCAGAGATAATTTGTTTAATAATATCTCTGACTTGAGCAATGCTTGGTTTAGGGTTGTCATACATCCATTGGCTTAATGTTTGCCCGTCAATATATTCACCGGTATGATAAAGAAAATGACTCTGATTATTTAAGCCATAAACAGCCATAATGTTGTCGTGTTTCACCCGCTTTCCTAACCAAGCTTCACGCATAAAGGCTTGCAAGTAGTGAGCATCTTCAACAAAGTTTTCAGAAGGCGCTTTTAATGTAAATAGTTCTCTTGAGGTTTTATCTTCTACTAAGTAGATATGAGATCGGCTGCTGGCATGGAGAATTTTTTTAATTTGTAAGTTATCAATAGATTGGCCAATAGATAAGGCCGGTGGTATCGACTTTTCTCTCAGTTCTCTTTCAATTTCGGCTAATTGTTTATGAGGGACTTGGTGAATGAAAGCTAACAAGCAGCTAACATTATCATTACTGCCAGCCGCTAAGGCTTGCTCGACAATGGTTTTGCTTAGTTGCTCAAGTTCCTGGTTGTCAGGCGTTGTAGATAAGCTGGCTAATGCTGTTTTTAATTGTTGAGCGGTTAAAAATTCATGTATACCATCACAAGTCAATAAAAAGATATCATGGGGCTTTAAGTCTACTTGGTGAACATCTACTTGCAGCCTTGAATCTGCTCCTAGCGCACGCGTTAATATCACAGCATTAGTGCCTTGTTTACAGCTGTGATCTTGGCTGATTACTTCTAAGCTTTGTTGGCGATATTTGCTGATGCGGGTATCGCCCACATGAAAAATATAACCCGTTGCTGATTTTAAAATAATTGCAGAGAAAGTTGTTAACCACTGTTGCTGCTGTTCAGACAGATAATGTTGGCTATCAAGTGCACTATTTTGAGAAAACAACCACTGATTCAAACTTGTGATAACTTTGGCGGCAGACTTTCGAGTTGACCATGTTTCTGGGGTCGTATAGTAATCGCTAATAAACTGAGTCACAGCTAATTGAGAAGCTTCGGCTGCTTTATTAGCACTCGAAACTCCATCAGCGATGCAGGCGATAGCTCCTTTGGAGTTTAACTCAGTGGTGTTAGGCACTAGGGCGGCAAAAGCATCCTGATTTTCTTCTTTAATACCAGCACAAGAGTACCCGCCAAAGCAAAGCTGTAATTTAGCTGCTTGGTTAGCCGGCTTTTTTGGGGGACTACTGTGATTATTTTTATCGCTCACACGCTTACCTAGCTCACTTGAATTAACTCAACGCTACCATCTTCTCTAACCTCGGTCATTGTTCCTCTTGGTTCTTCCATAAAGAGCAGAGTAATAAAGCCTATAACAGCCGTTGCTGCAATCACTAAAAAGAAGATTTGATAACTGACCATAGATAATACAGTTAAATACACTACGGCACCGACATTACCATAGGCACCTGTCATGCCTGCTATTTGTCCGGTTAGACGGCGTTTTATCAGTGGTACGGCAGCAAATACAGCCCCTTCTCCCGCTTGAACGAAAAACGAGCAAGCCATGGCTGTTATAACGGCTAAAGCTAACGGCCAGCTACTATCTATCGATGACATAGCAAAGTACCCTATAGCTAGCCCAGCGGTTAGGATAAGTAAGGTTTTTTTACGACCAAACTTATCACTTAACCAACCACCACCTGGACGGGACATTAAATTCATAAAGGCATATAAAGAGGCGAGCATACCTGCATACACCATGTCTAAACTGAATACTTCAGCAAAAAATAATGGCAACATAGAAATAACCGCTAACTCAGATCCAAAAGTTGCAAAATAAAGAATATTAAGTACAGCAACTTGCTTAAATTTATATTGGTGAATTTCGGGCACTTCTTTTTTAAATAAGTGTCCATTGATCTTGTATGTTTGTTTGATTTCAAGCATTAATAACACGGCTAAGATAGCATAAGCAATGACCGTGGCCTGTTCAGAAAGCAAGGCGACGCCTGATGGTGATAACTTCCAAGTCAATAAAGATAAAGCACCATACATCGGTAGTTTCATTAACAGTAGTAAGAAAAAATCATTTTTACTGGTGACTTCCATCGCCCCACTTTGCTTGGGCTTAAAGTAAGTTGAACCCTTGGGTGTATCATTAACATTAAGATAAAAAATAACACTAAATAGCAAACTCATTAAACCGGTTAAGCCAACAGCATAGCGCCAGCCTTCTTCTATACCAAAAGTGTTGGTAATAAATAGTGCTATTAAAGGTAGTGACATTGCCGCTGCGGCAGAGCCAAAATTACCCCAGCCGCCATAAATACCTTCAGCAGTGCCCAACTCATTTGCTGGAAACCATTCACTGACTAAACGGATACCAATAACGAAGCCGGCGCCAATAAATCCAAGTAGGAAGCGAGCTAATGCTGCTTGTTGAAAATCATCCGCCGTAGCAAACATAAAGCAAGGAATACTACAAAATGCTAATAGCAAAGAATAGGTAATTCTAGGACCGTATTTATCGGTCAGCATGCCTATAATAATGCGAGCAGGTATGGTTAAGGCAACATTAAGAATAAGTAAGGTTTTTATTTCACTGTTACTTAAACCTATGCTTTTAGCAATCACTCCTAATAATGGTGCATGGTTAAACCATACCGCGAATGTAATAAAAAAGGCTATCCAACTCAAGTGTAAAACTTTCATTTTGCCGGTGAAAGAAAGTAATTTTATACCTGCTTGACTACTCATAATGCAATATCCAACCTAAGAAAAATAATTATCTGTATAGAAGTTATTATCAATGGAGCAAAGGGAGTGCCAATTCGTTTTGTGTTTATAAATCAGTTGGTTGTGTTTGTTTTGTTATAAGTGTAGGGATATTGTTGCACTTGCATTACGTTGTTGCACAATGAAAGTGCAACGGGTCATGCTTATTATGTAGGAAGCGAATTAGTCGTGCTTGATCACAACGTTGCTTTGTGCTTTGCTGGTACAACAAAGAATATAACCTTGTTGCTTTTCTTGTTCACTTAAACCATCCCTATTACCTTGGCTTACTTGGCCACTAATGAGCTTAGCTTTGCAGCGACCACACATACCTGCTCGACATGAAGCAGGCAAAATTAACCCAGCCTCTTCACCGTGCTCTAAAAGACTGGCCTGATTATCAGCCTGATAGTCTTTGTGCCATTTATCAAAACGTATAGAGAGGTTTTTGCTTCTGCTCTTCTTGGGGGAGGGACTTTGTTCAAGCTCGGGTTTGCCGGTGAATTTAGCGCCATAGCTTTCCCAGTGATATTGCTGTTTTGGTATACTAAGTTGTTGCAGGTACTGTTGTGTAGCTTGTCTAAATCCTTGAGGACCACACACATAAATTTGATATTGTGCAAGTGTAGGAATATTCGCTAACATCTGCTTTGTTAAACGGCCTTGATAGCCTTGCCATTGAGATTTAACGGGTTGAGTTAATGTATAAAGTACTTGGCAATTACCATGCTCTTGAGCTAGACGGGCTATTTCCTCTTTAGCGATTAAGTCTTGTTCACTGTGGGCACTATGAAAAAAAACAATCTGGTTATTTACTTTTTTATCTGCCATATAGCGCAGCATAGACAACATAGGAGTGATGCCACTGCCCGCAGAGAGTAATAATATTTTTTCAGGTAAATCATGTGGTAAGTGAAATTTACCGCTGGGTTTTTGCGTAATTATGCTATCACCAACAGTAAAATGGTCATGGAAAAAGTTAGAGACCCTACCTTGAGTCACGCGCTTGATGGTTATTGAAATTTGTTTTTCATTGGCGGTTAAGGGTGCTGATGAAATGGTATAACAACAGGTTTGCTTTACATTAAACATATTTATCGTGAAATTGATATGCTGACCAGGTAAATAATGAATATTATCGTTTTGGGGGACGTCAAAGATAAATGTTTTGACATCGACTGTTTCATTCATGATGTGTTTGCAGGTCAGCGTTAATAATTTAGAGTTTGCTGGTGCGTTTTTTTGTGCCATTTCTTGTATAAGAATAGGTTGTGGTTGTTTAAATCTAGGTGGTGTTTGTTTTGATGAAATGGTAACCGTATCGCCCAATGCAATGTTACCTTGATTTAACGCGATTAAATTTTGCCCAAATAAAACTTCTCCTTCATCAGTCTTTCGATAGGAATGTAGGGTTTTAAGTGGTTGAGTCTGATTGTCTTTTTGACCTGTTTCAGGGTTTATGGTAGTAAATATACAGCGTTCGCAAGGTTTGCTTACTGTAAAATCTACGTCGCCAATACGAATATGTTGCCAGCCATCTTCAGCAAATGGCAGGGTATTGTCGATGATAATATTAGGCCTGAATTGTGCCATGCTCACACTTGGTAAACCTTGCAGGGCAAGTTTGTCATTGATGTCACCCAAAGATGCTTGAGAAATTAATAATAAAGGGTAGCCATCGGCAAAGGCCAATTTTCTTGCTTGTGGTGTATTAGCCTTTCTTTCTCGAAAGGACTCTTCGCCAAAGAAAAGTAGTGTGCATTCTTGCCGTAAATAATGGCTAAACCATGTGTTTGCAGTTGCAGAGCAAGCTTGACCCGCAAGGGTATCACCCCATATGGTAACCTCTTTATATTGTTGACTAAAAGCTTGGTAGGTTAATGTTAACGGCGTCATGTTAGGGGCAGTAAGCCTAATACCTGTTGTCGTTAAATTGGTTTTCACTAAACATAACCTTGGCTGGCTTCGACCGGTAATAAATTGTCCTGCGTTATCACAAAGTACAAAGCGGCGATCAAAGGCAAAACCTAAATCATCTACCCATGCTTGCTGTAGATTAATGCCTGCGGTTGACTTTATGGGGTAAATACTCAGGGCGCTAACTTTTGGTAGTGACATGTTTTGTCCAATATATTTTTACTTATTCTTACCGACTAAGGTATATTAACCGCTTCTATCTTTCACGTTTTTTTAACTTTTCTTATGGCTGAACATGTCAAATAAAACTCAACATATACATATTCTTGGTATTTGTGGCACCTTTATGGGCGGAATTGCAGCGTTAGCAAAAGAGCTTGGCTTTAAAGTGACAGGTTGTGATGCCCATGTTTATCCGCCTATGAGTACACAATTAGAACAATTAGGCATTGAGTTAAAGCAAGGTTACCAGGTTGAGTATTTTGATGACGAGCCTGATGTAGTTATTGTCGGTAATGCGATGTCTAGAGGTAATGTGATGGTGGAATATATGCTTGATCGTAATATACCTTATATATCAGCGCCACAATGGTTATTAGAAAATGTATTAAAAGATCGTTGGGTACTGGCTGTTTCAGGCACGCATGGAAAAACAACTACCAGCAGCATGTTAGCTTGGATTTTAGAATATGCCCAGCTATCGCCTGGGTTTTTAATTGGCGGTGTGCCGCAAAATTTCACGTGTTCTGCTCGTTTAGGTAACGCTCCTTTTTTTGTTATTGAAGCAGATGAGTATGATACTGCCTTTTTTGATAAACGATCTAAGTTTGTTCATTATCGACCAAGAACCTTGGTGATTAATAATCTTGAGTTTGACCATGGTGATATCTTTGATGACTTGGCACAAATTCAACGCCAGTTTCATCACTTGGTGCGCATGGTGCCAAGCAATGGTTTAATCTTATCTCCTAAAAATGAAGAAGCTGTTAATGAAACCTTAGCCATGGGGTGCTGGACACCTACAGAGCAAAGTGCCTGTAAACAAGGCTGGCAAGCTGAAAAAAAATCTGCTGATGGCAGTGAGTTTGCTGTTTCATTTAATGGTATTAGGCAAGGAGTGGTGAAATGGTCGCTTATTGGTGATTTTAATATTGATAATGGTTTAATGGCTATTGCTGCTGCTCGACATGCGGGGGTACCCAGTCATATTGCTATTGAAGCGTTGACTGAATTTATCAATACCAAACGTCGTTTAGAACTTAAAGGCACCGTAAATTCTATCTGTGTTTATGATGATTTTGCCCATCACCCTACCGCGATTGCTAAAACTTTAGCGAGCGTGAGAACTAAGATTGATGCACAAAAACAGTATGACTCAAAGGAGGGGCGTTTATTGGCGGTATTAGAGCCAAGATCAAACACCATGAAATCAGGAGTTCACAACGATCTTTTACCACAGTCATTAGCTCAAGCCGACCTCGTCTTTATTTTTCAAGATGAACAGATAAAGTGGTCTGTTGAAGCACTCATTAATCAGTGTCGTCAGCCCTGTTTGGTCGAAAAAAGTATTAAGGCTTTAGTGAGTGATATTATTGAGCAAAGCAAAGCGGGCGATACTATTGTCGTGATGAGTAATGGCGGTTTTGGTAATATACATCATAAAATATTAACGACATTAACTGAAAAATTTCCAGAGGAAAAACTATAACGTGTCAAAATTTACTCAAAAAATTACTATTGCGATTACCGGCGCATCGGGGGCGTCTTATGCTTTAAGGTTAATAGAATGCTTAGTCGCAGCTAATTTTCAAATTTATTTATTATGCTCTAGCGCTGGTAGAATAGTGCTTGATACCGAAGTAAACGTTAAATTACCCGCATCGCCTGATGGCGCTGCTAAAGAGTTAACTAAAAAGTTTAATGGCAAAGATGAACAAATAAAAGTGTTTGGTAAAGAGCAATGGTTCTCTCCTGTCGCGTCAGGCTCTGCTGCGCCTAAACAAATGGTGGTTTGCCCATGCTCTGTGGGAACTCTTGCTGCTATAAGTCAAGGCATGAGTGATAATTTAATAGAGCGAGCTGCTGATGTGGTTATTAAAGAACGAGGACAGCTTATTTTAGTGGTAAGAGAAAGTCCTTTCTCGACCATTCATTTAACGAATATGCTTAGCCTTTCTCAGCATGGTGTGACAATAATGCCTGCAGCACCGGGCTTTTATCATCAACCAAAATCTATTAATGATTTAGTTGATTTTATGGTGGGGCGAGTGTTAGATCACCTTGGGGTTGATCAAAAAATTATGCCTCGTTGGGGCTATCAAATTTAATCAACTTAACCTTAAGCCGTATCAGCGTAGATCAAATTACATTATATTGTACGCCATCGTAATCAAACATAATTACCCGAACACTTCGCTAATCGGGATAAGGTACATGTCACCCTTTATTTAAGGTATTGAAATATGTTAGAAAAACTAAAAAAAGTCATTGTTCAATCATTACTTTTAGCCAGTAGTACACTGCCTGTTGCAATGCAAGTGAATGCCGCTGATAACCAAGAAAATAATCAAGAGCAAACAGGTAAAACCACTTGGTCAGTTAACGCCCCTCAAGGAAAATTCAAAGACATTCATATTGACGTCAGCTCTGGTACTTGGATGAATGTGGATGTAAGTCCTGATGGAAGCACCTTAGTTTTTGATTTATTAGGCGATATTTACACTATGCCAATAACAGGGGGTGAAGCGACACCGTTAATGACAGATATTGCTTGGCAAATGCAGCCACGATTTAGTCCTGATGGAAAGCATATCGCTTTTACTTCTGATCAAGACGGTGGTGATAACTTATGGATAATGAACCGTGACGGTAGTCATGGTAAGGCCGTGTCAACAGAGCAGTTTCGTTTATTAAATAGTCCGGCTTGGTCACCTGATGGTAACTTTTTAATAGGGAGAAAGCATTACACGAGTACACGTTCGTTAGGTGCAGGGGAAGTTTGGCTTTATCACAAAACGGGTGGTAGCGGTGTTATGTTAACGAAAAGGCCTAATGAACAAAAAGACTTAGGTGAGCCAGCCTATTCAGCCGATGGCAAATATGTTTACTTTTCTCAAGATGCTACACCGGGTAAAACATTTCATTATTCAAAAGATTCGGTTAAAGGCATTTATAAAATTAAGCGCCTAGAATTAGCAACCGGTGAGATTGAGACCCTTATTTCAGGACAAGGGGGCGCTATTCGTCCAACACCATCACCTGACGGTAAGTACATTGCCTTTATAAGTCGAGATGATTTTTCTTCAAACCTTTATTTATATAATTTACAAAGCGGCGAAGAAACAAAAATTTATGAAAACCTAGAGCGCGACTTACAAGAAACTTGGGCAATACATGGTGTTTACCCTAATATTGCTTGGACGCCTAAAAGTGATAGTTTAGTTTTTTGGGATAACGGTAAAATTAACCAATTAGATATTGCTAGTAATAAAACTAAGGTGATTGATTTTCATGTTAAAACTCGTAAAAAAATTCAACATGCACTTCAGTTTACCCAAGTCATTGCACAAGAAAAATTTGACGTTAAAATGCTGCGTGATGTCAAAATATCACCTGATGGTAAACAAGTTGTTTTTGAATCTATGGGGCATATTTATACGCGTAATATCAGTGAAGACAAAGTGAAAGGTAAGCCTAAACGGTTAACAAAACAAACGTCTCACTTTGAATTAAATCCAAGTTTTTCGCGTGATGGAAAAAAAGTGGTTTATGCGACATGGCATGATCAACAACAAGGGCAAATACGTGTAGTGTCAAGTCGCGGTGGTAAAGGAAAGTCGCTACTCAAACACAAAGGTAAATATATAGAGCCAATATTTTCTCCTGATGGCGAGATGATCGTTTACCGCAAAATTTCAGGAGGCTATATCACGGAGCCAACCTGGGATCTTAATACAGGCATTTACGCTATATCAGCAAAAGGGGAACGTAAAGGGAGTACACCTAAGTTAATTACTAAACAGGGGCAGCAAGCTCATTTTGGGCGTAGTAATGAAAATATTTATGTGGTTCGCAAAGGTGAAAAACCACAATTAGCTTATGTAAGTATAGATGGTAAAGATGACCGCACTTTATACCAAGGAAAATTTTCCACTGAATATCGAGTCTCACCAAGTGGAGACTATTTAGCGTTTGCAGAGCGTTTTAAAGTGTTTGTGACACCGTTTGTTGAGCGTGGTGATGTGATAAATATTGGCCCTAAAGGTGGTAATTTACCGGTTAAGCAATTATCGGTTCGTGCTGGTCAAGGTTTGAATTGGAGTCGTGATTCAAACAAGCTCTATTGGAGCTTAGGGCCTGACTTATATCAAGCCAGTATCGAGAATTTATTTGCCATAAATACTCATGCTACGAGTGAGATCAAGACCACAGCTGACTCTCGTATTACTAAAACTGACTTAGGCTATCAAAAGAAAGCTGATAAACCCTCGGGGCTAATAGCTTTTGTTGGTGGCAAGGTGATCACCATGGAAGGCGATGAAGTTATTGATAACGGTGTGGTTTTAGTTGAAGAAAATATCATCAAAGCCCTAGGAGAAAAATCACAAGTCACTATTCCTAAATCAGCAAAAATTATTGACATTACCGGAAAGAGCATTATGCCGGGTTTAATTGATGCACATGCCCATGGTCCACAGGGGAATAGTCAAATTATCCCTCAACAAAACTGGAAGAATTATGCCGGATTAGCATTAGGGGTAACCAGTATTCATGATCCTTCCAATGATACCAATGAATTTTTTGCTGCCAGTGAAATGCAAAAAGCAGGAACCATTGTTGCCGCACGTTTATTTTCGACAGGCAAAATACTTTATGGTGCTAACTATGCTGGCTACACCGCTCATGTTGATAATTTAGCTGATGCTAAGTTTCATGTAGAGCGATTAAAAAAGGCCGGCGCTTTTAGTGTTAAAAGTTACAATCAACCGCGTAGAAACCAACGTCAGCAATTTATCCAAGCTGCGCGCGAGTTAAATATGCTAGTGGTTCCTGAAGGTGGTTCATTATTACAACACAATTTAACCATGGTTGTTGATGGTCATACAACCCTTGAACACTCTATTCCTGTTGCTAACGTCTATGATGATGTTAAGCAGTTATGGGCGCAATCTCAAATGGCCTATACTCCAACCTTAGTGGTTGCATATGGTGGTATTTGGGGAGAAAACTATTGGTATGACACGACAGATGTGTGGTTACACCCTAGATTAAGTCAATATGTACCTAGTGAGTTTTTACAGCCTCGCGCTATGCGACGTCCGAAAGCACCTTTAAATCATTATAACCACATTAATGTGGCTAAAGTGGCCAAAGAATTACAAGATTTGGGTATTAAAGTCAATGCTGGCGGGCATGGTCAGCGTGAAGGCTTAGCAATGCATTGGGAAATGTGGATGATGGCGCAAGGTGGAATGACCCCATTGCAAGCGCTTCGAACGGCCACTATGTCTCCAGCGAAAACACTGGGTTTAGATGAGCAACTTGGCTCAATTAAAGTCGGCAAGTTAGCTGACTTAATTGTGGTTGATGGTGACGTGAGTCAAAATATTCGTTTAAGTGATAAAGTCACCTATACCATGGTCAATGGTCGTTTATATAATGCTCAAACCATGAATGAGGTGGGTAATTATAAGCAAAATAGAGCGAAGTTTTATTTTGAAAAGTGATGCAGCTTGGTTAATTGGCACCAACATTACCAGAGAATAAGCGATTAACGATTATATGATTATCGGAGATAAGTTAGTTCAGGGAAATGCTATAAGTATGGCCGAACAAATGGTTTGAGCAACAGCGCATAGCAAACTAACAGAGGTTAGTCATTAGTTTAGAGGGAAGAGCAAAGCTGGTTAACATGATAAACCAAAGAAATTTGATCATATTAACCGGTTTTTATTCTATATCTAAAGGGTCAGGAGAGAGAATAATACCGGTGTTATCTGAATAAATGTGATCGTCAGGTAGAATTGTTACTCCACCAAAATTGATAGCAATATCACTTTCACCTACGTCAGTATCATTAGCTGAAACGGGAATAGATACTATGCCTTGGATGCCAATATCTATTTCTTCTAAGGCATCAACATCACGCACACTGCCATAACAAATAATGCCTTCCCAACCATTTTTTGCGGCTGTTTCAGCAATATTGATATCAATTAATGCACGTCTGACAGAGCCTCCGCCATCAATAACTAATACTTTGCTGCAGCCATCGGAAGCGACTATTTTTTCGATAAGCCCGATATTTTCGAAACACTTTATGGTAACAACTTTACCGCCAAAAGAGCTTCGGCCACCATAATTGCTAAATATAGGGTCGATAACATCAATTAAGCCAGCATAAGTATCGCATAATTGTGAGGTATTATATTCCATGACACCCTCTTTTATTGTGAAGTAAAAGTTAATACCAGTATATCTGTTTCTTCTGAAATTAAAATAGCTACTTGTATTTCATGGTAAAAGTCTTTTAAATAGTAGTAGTCATTTTTTATCATAGCAAAGACCGAATAATGCTTGAAAATATTAATTCCATCGCTTTTGTATTTGCCAGCCAAGCGATTGTTTTTGCTATCCTATCGTTTATTTTTTTTATATATTATCAAGTGTATAGGCGAAAATACGTTCAATATTGGTTGTTTAGCTTTATTGCTTTAACGGGGTATTACCTTAGCAATGCATTTTTACATGGCAACAATAGCTACTTATTTGCAACCAACTACTTGCAATTATTTTATGCTCAAGTTCAACAATCAAGTTTATATTTATTTTTAGTGTTTTTTTTGTTTGGTGTATATACGGCAAAAAAACAAAAAAAACCACATCGTAGGATTTATAAGCTAGCTATTAGTACAGCAATCATGCTTGGCGTGACAGCCGCAAGTTTTTATGCTTTTGATGAAAATAATACTTTTAATCGCTTTTATTTTAATGTGAGTTTACCTAGTTTTATTTTTGCTTGCACCTACCTTAGCATTAGTTTTTATCTTTATGTTGATAAGAAACCCCACTTTTCTAGCCAACTTTTGATGCTTTTTTGTTTATTATTAGGTTTTCGATATTTATTGTATTCATTTATATCAATAGTTGCCCTCATTGAACATTGGTTTAGCTATATGCAAGTCGCGTTACTCTACTTTGATGTGGCAGCTTATAATACTTTAGGATTTTTCTTATTGATTTGGATACAAGGTGCTGAACGCAATGCTGCTGTGCATGCCATTAGTAAAGCACAATATTTAGGAAAACATGATTCACTAACCGGCGCACTTAATCGTAAACAAGTTATGGAGAAGTTATCTGAAGTGCTAGTACTAGCAAGTGAGCGCAAATCATTATTAGCTATTTTTTTAATCGACATTAAGCAGTTTAAATTTATCAATGACACTTATGGTTTAAAAACGGGGGATTTTATATTAGGAGAGTTTGCTAAACGTCTTAATAATAGCATTTTATTGCCTAAAGCTGTGGGTAGGCTCAGTGGCGACTCTTTTATGTTTGTACTTGAATCGAACCGTATATCATCGATTGAACGAGCACCTGAACATCTTCATCAATTAGTGAATCGAAGTTTTAAATTTAATAAGCAAGAGGTACATATCCAAGCGAGCATTGGTTATTGTGTTTATCCAAAAGATGGTAGCGAAGCTGAAGAATTATTGCAAAATGCTAATTTAGCTTTGCATCATGCAGAGAGCAATAATATTCCAACCACTCTTTTTGAACCTAGCGCTCAGTTATATGGACGAAGAATGTTGATAGTTGAAAAAGAACTCAAGTCAGCATTAATCAACGATGAGTTTGTCCTGTATCATCAGCCGCAATTAAACCTATTCACGAATCGTTTGGAAGGGGTAGAAGCGCTTGTTAGGTGGCAACATCCTGAGAAAGGTCTTTTATTACCAAGTAGTTTTCTTGATGATATTGATGCGTTAAATATGAATAGTGAATTTGATAATTATATTTTAGACAAAGCATGTCAAGCCAATGCTCGTTGGTTTAAAAAGTATAAACGTCGTGTCGCGATAGCGATCAACATTACAGCAATAGAATTCCAAGATCCTAAATTGGTGACTAATATACAATCTTTAATGCTTAAATATCAAATTCAACCCAAATATTTAGAATTAGAAATTACCGAGAATGTGGTAATGACTGATATTAGTAAAGCCATGAATACTATTGTAAGTTTGCAAAATATGGGTATTAAGGTGTCAATTGATGATTTTGGAACGGGCTATTCATCATTAGCTTATTTAAGAAAGTTACCTATAGATAAAATTAAAATTGACCGTAGCTTTATCAGTGAAGTGGCAGCTAATGATTCAGATATGACTATAGTGAAATCGATGATTGAACTCTCACATGGTTTAGGGAAAAGAGTACTTGCTGAAGGTGTTGAAACAGCGGAGCAACTAACTATTTTAAGAAATTTGGGCTGTGATGCTGTACAGGGGTACTATATCAGTAAGCCTATTGCGGAAGAAGATTTAGCTAAATATTTAGTGAAAAGAGTGAATTAAACATTATGGCAATTGAGTAATGGGTATGATGCTTTCTCTGCTGTGGCCCGAAACCTCTAATTGCGCTAAATATTGTGCCCAACGTTCAGTGTATTGTGTTGCTAAAAGTATAAGGTATTCTGCTGAATAAACAGCATTGTGGTTATCATCAAAAATAAGGCGATAACCGTGCTTGCCTACGAATTCGATTGAGGTTAATTGAACATGCTTTTTATGCCCCTCAAGGACCGCGCTTTTCTGATTGGCATTTAGTGGTGAAAAAACACGTAAATATTCAAAGTTTAAGTCAATTAACTGCTCTTGACTCGAATAAATAATCAGTTTTTTTTGTTTTTGGTTGAGAATAAAACGTTTAATGTTCACACAAAATACTCATCATTGTTTAATCTAATTAACAGAGGTTATTACACCTTATTGTCCTTCGAGGTCGTCTAAATTTCTCGCACCGCAATCAAAGTGTATTTAATTCGAACAAGGTTTCATACCAAGTAGATTAATTAATTGATCACTTAGCGAGAATTAAAAGGCTTAAAGGCCAGGCATTGATTAAAGAGAAGGGATATTCCCTTGTCAAAATCAATAACGAAGCATGTAATACCATTAATCTCACTAACTATGTGATCATTTCCACTTGCTATAATCACCAAATACAAGGCATTTTTTCCTACGTATAAAATAATTCACTTAATTAATGAAACTAGTATAAGCTTTTTAAATTGGCCTTTGGGAGTTCATTAGCGAATGAATACCGCTCAAAATTAGTGAAATATAGTAATAACTATGTTTAAGTAATTTTGTTTGTTCTAAGCTCGCTAATGTAACTCTAAGCTGACTCATTTATTAAGGTAATTGGTATAAATATGAAAAGATCAACAGAACCTATAAGATGAAACGACTTAAGTCTTCATCTTTAATCACTTCATTTAATGTCTTATCAACATAGCCTTTATCGATTGAAACAGTTTGCCCAGCGCGTTGATCTGCATGAAATGATAATTCTTCAGTTAAACGTTCCATCATCGTATGTAAGCGTCTTGCACCAATGTTTTCGGTCGACTCGTTAACCTGCCAAGCTGCATTTGCTATTGCTTGAATACCATCTTCAGTAAATTCAATATTAACACCTTCAGTGGCCAGTAAGGCAATATATTGCTCGGTAAGTGAAGCGAACGGTTCGGTTAAAATTCTGACAAAGTCTTCGGTGGTTAATGCTTTTAGTTCAACACGAATAGGTAAGCGACCTTGCAACTCAGGAATTAAATCAGAAGGTTTTGCCATCTGAAAAGCACCAGAAGCTACGAATAAGATATGATCGGTTTTTACCATACCATGCTTGGTAGTGACCGTAGAACCCTCAACTAAAGGCAGTAAGTCTCGTTGCACACCTTCACGGGAGACATCTCCGCCACCTTGGGTGTCTGCACGTTTACAAATCTTGTCAATTTCATCGATAAAGACAATACCATTTTGCTCTACGGCTTCAAGTGCTTTTTGTTTGATATCGTCTTGATTGACAATTTTTGCGGCTTCTTCTTCTTCCAGAGCTTTAAATGCGTCTTTAATTTTTAGTTTGCGCTTTTTAGTTTTCTCACTCGACATGTTTTGGAACATACTTTGTAATTGCGAGGTCATATCTTCCATACCAGGGGGAGCCATGATCTCAACACCTACTTGTGGAGCGGTTAGGTCAAGCTCTATTTCTTTGTCGTCTAGTTTACCTTCACGTAATTTTTTTCGGAATACTTGACGCGTACTAGAACCTTCTGAGTCATCAGTTTTTTCAGCATTACCAAAACCATCGCGGGCAGGCGGTAGAAGCACGTCTAAAATACGTTCTTCAGCGGCTTCTTCTGCTAAGTGCTTAACGCGCTCCATTTCATCTTCTTTGACCATTTTAATGGCAACATCAGTTAAATCACGAATAATAGTTTCAACTTCTTTACCCACATAACCCACTTCAGTGAATTTAGTTGCTTCTACTTTAATAAATGGTGCGCGAGCTAATTTTGCTAAACGACGGGCAATTTCTGTTTTGCCAACACCTGTTGGGCCAATCATTAAAATGTTTTTTGGTGTAACCTCAATACGTAATGCTTCATTAAGCTGCATACGACGCCAGCGGTTTCTCAATGCAATGGCAACGGCTCGTTTAGCATCACTTTGACCAACAATATGGCTGTCTAATTCATGAACAATTTCTCTAGGGGTCATATCTGACATCGTTTAATCCTCTTTTTTGTTGCAGCACTATAATGAGTAAACTTGAAAAGTAGTAAACTGCTACAACATTTATTGGGGCAAGCCCAAGCTATATTTATAATTCGTCTATGGTTTGAGACTGGTTGGTGAAGACGCAAATATCACCAGCAATTGTTAATGATTTTTCAACAATTTCTTTAGCACTTAGGTCTGTGTTTTCTAATAATGCCGTGGCTGCAGATTGAGCAAAGTTGCCACCGCTACCAATGGCGATCAAATCATGCTCAGGTTGAACAACATCACCATTACCTGTAATAATTAAAGAGGCGGTTTCATCTGCAACGGCAAGTAAAGCTTCTAATTTTCTTAAGGCGCGATCACTACGCCAATCTTTGGCAAGCTCTACAGCGGCTTTGGTTAAATGACCTTGGTGTTGCTCAAGTTTACTTTCAAAGCGTTCGAATAAGGTGAACGCATCGGCTGTGCCACCTGCAAAGCCGGCTAATACTTTGTCATGGTATAAACGACGTACTTTTTTGGCATTGCCCTTCATTACGGTATTGCCTAGTGATACTTGACCATCACCACCTATGGCGACTTTGCCATTACGTCTAACTGAAACGATAGTAGTCACATTAACTCCAATCTTAATAATTACTTTTTGTTGTAAATAAAGTTGGGGTTATTACTGGCTTTTCAAGGATAAAATTGACTTAATTAGTGATGGAATTGTGAAAATTAATTCCACAACCTAATTTGACAGCCATTAATTTTATTATTCCTTAATTTGTGTTTGTCTTCTTCTGCTAAGCGTTTACGTTGATAAGGGCCAAGTATAACCTTATACCAGATATTATGTTTACCTTGTGCAGATTGTATTTTACTTTCAATACCAATAAAGGCCATTTGCGCTTTGAGCGCCTCTGCTTGTGGCTGAGTTTTAAAAGAGGCACATTGCATTTTATATGGGCCGCCTTGTTTTACTTCATATTGACCTACTTCCACTTCTTTATTTTTTAGTGCATCAACATAAACCCATTTTTCTTTTGGCGGAGTTGGTAAACTTTTGGCCTTCTTTTTAGTGACTTTATCAGGGGAGTTTTGGTTGGGGATTTTGGTGATTGGACTTGTTTTTAAAAACCATAAACCATAAGCAAAGGCAGCTAATAATAAAACAGCAAATGCAGTCATGACTTTCGTTTTGATGGAAGAGCTTGGCTGTTGCGCTGCAGGCTTTTTTTTATAGGGGTTGTTTTTCTTTTTTTTCGCTGGAGAGCGACTAATATAATCTTGATTTGACATGTACAAAAAAGAATAGCGGAAACTTGGCTTATTCTAACTGTTCACCAGTTTAAATCAATAGGATCTATATCTAAGTTCCAACGAACTTTTTTGTGCCACTCATTTTCACAAACTTGTGAGAGCAGCTCTAAAATAGCACAGTGCAAATGTTTTCTCGACCTTGCTTGAATAATTAAGTGATAGCGAAATTTACCCGCTTTCTTTTCCATTGCCGCAGGTACTGGGCCTGCAAATTCGCATTGTGCTAATGGTTTTGCAGCTAGTGCCCGTAAGAATTTTTCAGGATAACTAGGGTAGTTAGCTTCTGCGCGTATTAATGCTTGAAAGCTAAAGGGCGGTAAAAGTGCTTGCTGACGCTCTTTTAATGCTTGTTGAGCAAAATGTTGATAACCGTTATGCACTAAGTCTTGTAAGAGTGGATGATCAGGGTAATTTGTTTGTACCAGTACCTTACCAGGCTTGCTAGCCCTACCCGCACGGCCAGCCACTTGAATAAGTAATTGCGCCATTTGCTCACTAGCTCTAAAATCAAAGCTAAATAATGCTCCATCTCCATCAATTACAGCCACTAAAGTAACATCAGGGAAGTGATGGCCTTTAGCGAGCATTTGCGTACCAATAAGTAATTGATGTTTTTTATCACTGATCTCTTGTAGTAATTTAGTTAACTGCCCTTTTTTTCGAGTGCTATCTCTGTCAATTCTTACTAAAGAGCTATGAGGGAAAAGCTCAGCAATTCTCCGCTCTAATTGCTCTGTGCCTTGACCAATAGGCGCTATTCTAACAGTACCGCAACAGGGACATTGTTTAGGGACGCGCTTTTGACTACCACAGTGATGACAAATTAATAACTGTTGCTTTTGATGGAAGGTATAAGGTTTATCACAGCGTTGGCAATCAGCTACCCAGTGACATTCTTGGCAATGGACTGCAGGTGCATAACCGCGGCGGTTTAAAAAAATAAGTACTTGCTCGCCACGTGCTAAAGTTTGCTTTATTTCATGTTTAAGTGTGCCTGAAAGTCCATACTCCATTTGTTGGGTGGCAATGTCGATTAAGGAAATTTTTGCCTCAGTACTGTTACCAGCGCGTTTTTGTAGTTGGTGATAACGATATTTACCAGATAATGCGTTTTGTAATGATTCAAAGCTTGGCGTAGCACTTCCTAAAACCACAGGTATACCCAATTGCTTAGCACGTAAAATGGCTAAATCTCGACCATGATAACGAAAACTATCTTGCTGCTTTAAAGAGCCGTCATGCTCTTCATCGACAATGATTAACCCTAAGTGGTGTAAAGGTGAAAAAATAGCAGAGCGTGTGCCAATAACAATGGCGGCACTGCCTTGTTGAGCATTCAACCACGTTGTAAGGCGTTCATTATCATTTAGGTTTGAGTGATGCAAACATATAGGCACAGTGAAGCGTTGTTCAAAGCGCAACAGTGTTTGGGGAGTTAAGCCTATTTCGGGCACAATCACTAAGACTTGTTGGTGACTAGATAATGTTTTCTCCATGGCTTGTAAGTACACTTCAGTTTTGCCACTGCCAGTTACACCATCTATTAAATGGCAGGCAAATTTATTATGATTAAGATTGATTGCCGCAACTATAACCGCTTGTTCTGTGGATAGTCGTTGCTTATTTTCGGCTGCTAAGAGTTTTGTTTGCCATAAAAAGGGTTTGGCTACTTGTTCTTTTTCAACAATTAACTGCTTATTTACCAGGGCATTTAATTGTACCTTGCTATATCCTAAGGTACGTAGTTCAGACCAACTAATGCCTTGGTGTTTTTTAATTAGCTGAAATAGGGCATGTTGTTTTGGTGCTTTGCTTGCAAACTTCTCAATGACTTCATTATGTGCTTGCTCATGGCTATGCCAAACCATAGGGGGTTGAATGTCTAATTGTTTAACTTGTCTTAGTAATTTGGGTAAAGCCTGTTGAAAGACATCTCCGATGGGATGATGGTAGTAGTTTGAGCATAACTTTAAGAAACTCACTAAGCTGCTGCTTAAATGAAAGCTATCATTAAGTCGCTTACTTATGGCTTTGATTTTATCGTTATCTATATTACATTCATGTGTGCAATCCATAACAATGGCAATAACTTGTCGGTTACCAAAAGGCACAGCAATGCGCTCACCAACACGTATTGGTGGTGTTTGCATATTATCAGGCACTTGATAAGTAAACAGCTGTCGCATGGGAACTGGAACAGCAACTTGTACATATTGAGCAGACACGAAAATAGTTAACTTTTGAAAAAGTATTTATGCGCTATTGTGACCTGAGAGCGGCTTGCTGCCAAGTAGCAAAACACTTTTGTACTTAAATAATTTATAAAGTAGAAGCGCAACGCTACTTGCTGACTTTTTGTATCAATTTTTAAACAATTGCCCCCCTAATCGCTTGCAGTAAAAGCCATGATGCATTATTATTCGCCCCCATTAATTTTTAACTCGTATGGTGCTTAGCGTTTTATTGATTTTGTAGATAAAAATCAGAGCGGCTAGGTGGCGATACGCCCAAGTTCTCGAAAGAGATAGAGGTTCCCATGAAAGACGGTATTCATCCTAACTATGTTGATTTTAAAGCAACTTGTTCTTGTGGCAATGTTGTAACGACTCGTTCAACTGTTGGCAAAGACATTCATTTAGATGTGTGCTCTGCTTGTCACCCATTCTATACTGGTAAGCAAAAAGCTGCCGAGTCTGGTGGTCGTGTTGACAGATTCAACAAACGTTTTGGTGCACTTGGTAAGAAATAAATTACTTTTTTGCATAAAAGAAGAAAAAGCGCCTAATTTGGCGCTTTTTTTGTAGCTGTTTTATATGGGGGGAAATTAAATATCGATTTAGTTCTTTTGTCATACTGCATCCACCTTAATTATTCTTATGCTAGCAGAGTTACGCGTGAGCTTTGAAGGTAATAATAATCGCTGGAAACAGTTAGCTAAGGTCAGCGAAGATGTGCTGGCGCAAGAAAAGTTCTATATCTTAAGGTTTTGAGCTGAAAGTGAGTAATCACTCACCGCTTGTTTTTTCACTTTAAATATATAAACAGCGCGGTATTATCCTACCTTTTTCTGTTTTTTGTACTCTATTTTTGACTAAATTTCTGCTACATTACCCCTCTTTATATCGTGTTAACCTAAACACTTCTTTCACTACCTTTTTAATAAGTTAAGGGCCAAGTAAATGGCAGATAGAAAATCCGGTAAGTTTGCCAAAGAAAAGCAATTTATCAAAGACAAACAAATTGAGGAGTTAAAAACTCCGCCCCATTCTTTAGAAGCTGAACAGTCGGTGCTGGGTGGTTTGTTATTGGATAATGAAACGTGGGACAGAGTTAGTGAAAGAACGGTTGCCGAAGACTTTTATAGCCGTTCACATCGGCTCATTTATGAGACAATAGGTGCATTGATTGAGCAAGGTGAGCCTGTTGACTTAATT
Organism: Litorilituus sp.; assembly: GCA_030754235.1. Taxonomy (GTDB): domain Bacteria; phylum Pseudomonadota; class Gammaproteobacteria; order Enterobacterales; family Alteromonadaceae; genus Colwellia. The sequence goes on along the minus strand of JASMAS010000059.1, from coordinate 94,160 downwards.
ACTCTATCAGAAGGGTTAGAAAATGATCAAAAGCTAGAGGATGCCGGAGGGTTTGTTTATCTAGCTGAAATGATGAAAAATACCCCAAGTGCCGCCAATATTACTGCTTATGCTGATATTGTTCGTGAACGAGCGGTCACACGTGAAATGATCGCAGTCGCCAATGAAGTTGCTGAAGCGGGGTATGATACACAGGGAAGAACCAGTGCAGAATTATTAGATTTTGCGGAAACTAAAGTATTTGCTATCGCCGAAAAGCGTGCTAATAAATCTGAAGGACCAGAAAGTATCCATTCGGTATTAGAAAAAACGGTTGATAGAATTGAAAAGCTCTGTTCAACACCCTCTGGCGGTGTAACTGGTGTACCGAGTGGTTTTACCGATCTGGATAAAATGACCGCAGGTTTGCAAAAATCCGATTTGATAATTGTTGCCGCTCGACCTTCTATGGGGAAAACCACTTTTGCCATGAACTTGGCTGAACATGCAGCAATGACACAGGACAAACCGGCATTAATTTTCAGTTTAGAGATGCCTTCAGAGCAAATCATGATGCGTATGTTGGCATCCCTTGGCCGTATTGATCAAACAAAAATTCGTACAGGCCAATTAGATGATGAAGACTGGGCGCGTATGTCTTCTACCATGGGATTACTTATTGAAAATGGTAAAATGTTTATTGACGATGCTGCGGGGTTAACGCCTACGGAAGTACGCTCAAGAGCACGTCGTATTCACCGTGATCATGGTGGTATTTCTATGATTATGATTGATTACCTGCAATTAATGAGAGCACCGCAATTTTCTGATAATCGAACCTTAGAGATTGCTGAAATTTCACGCTCACTCAAAGCGTTAGCTAAAGAGTTACAAGTGCCTGTGGTTGCGCTTTCTCAGCTTAACCGTGGTTTGGAGCAAAGGGCAGATAAGCGTCCAATTAACTCAGATTTACGTGAGTCAGGTTCGATAGAGCAGGATGCCGATTTGATTATGTTTATTTACCGTGATGAGGTTTATCACGACGATAGCGAATTTAAAGGTATGGCAGAAATTATTATCGGTAAACAACGTAACGGCCCTATTGGTCGAGTACCGCTTACTTTCCAAGGGCAGTTTTCTCGTTTTGATAATTATGCGGGACCTCACGTACTCGAAGAGGACTAACACTTACTTACTCACCGTGGATGGTAGCAATAATCGTTCTGCTACCGCCATGCTCTCGGTGCTCACCTAAATAAATTCCCTGCCAAATACCTAAATTAAGCTGACCAAAAGTGATGGGAATACTTACACTTGCTCCAAGTAAACTTGATTTTATATGTGCTGGCATATCGTCATCACCTTCATCAGTATGTTGAAAATAGGGGGCTTTCTCTGGCGTGATAATGTTGAGATGATTTTCCATATCTGTGCGTACGGTAGGATCTGCATTTTCATTGATGGTTAGCGAGGCAGAACAGTGCTTGATAAATAGATGCAGTATACCGCAGTCTATTTGTGGTAATACGACTAGCTGTTGGCAAATCTCCTTGGTAATTAGATGAAAACCTCGGGATCTTGCTTTTAAAGTGATTTCAGTTTGTTGCCACATTGTTGTTATTCCATATGGTTATCATCTTTAAGTGTGCACGTTATCAAAGAACAGAGTTAAAAAAAGGACAAAAAAAAGACAAAAAAAAGCACCATTTACTGATCATAGTGCTTTGAGAGTAAAGTTTTGATTCCAGCCATAAAATTGCAGGATGGAGATATTTAATGATTACTCATCAAAAGCAAATTCAATATAAGCTTTACCAACTTCTGAGTTAAGTGGAATGATAACAACAGGACCTTTTGCTTTGTGATGAATGGTGTGATCAGGGCCCGAAACAACAACAGGAGTTGCCATTTCAAAATCAAAGCCTTTTTCACTGAGCATACGTTTGGCACCACCCGTTACCATATTCGTTATTTCACCGACTAAATCGGTAATTTCTTCATTAACTTTTTCAGGGGTTTCACCAACCATACCTAACATGGTAGCTAAAGCGAGTGACTCCTCAAAGGTGATTGATAGCGAGCCTTTGGCCTCTGTGCTGACCATACCAATTAAACCAGACACATCACCCATAGCGATTTCAGATTTTTTTAGTTTTGGTTTTTCAGGAGTTAATTCCATCTGTGCCATAGTTGACATCACATTGAGCATTGAAGATAAAAATGGGTTAATAAACTCTACTTTCATGAAGCTTTCTGGGCCTTAGCAATTTCATATTACCTTGATTTTGCATATTTATGTATCAAATGTAAATCAATGGTGGTAATTATTTTTATGGTTTTTAGTTAATAAGCTGTTTATGTTCAGCTTTTGGGATTATTAATGGCAGACCGTTGTTTAACATGATTAAAAGTTAAGCTGCCTTGTAAAAAATCCCCTGTAGTTAGCTCTTGATAATTCACAGTATTTATTTGCTGAGTGTAAGTATCGGTGAGTATTGTATTTTTTACCACTAAATTAATTAAAAAATTGCGATTATTACTTTCTTGGTACGCAAATAAATGTCCGCGTTTTATTTCAAAACCCAACCAATTCAATTTGATAGGCCTGTCATTTCTGCTTAAGATAAAATTTTTTTCAAAATAAGCCTGAATGAATTTATTATATTGAGGATGCTCAGGTGAAAAATGCGTTTGCTGTTGTTGTGCAATGGTATTCTCAATATCGTGGACAGTAAATTGATGCACTATTTCAAGGTGTTGCGTTTTACTATTGACGTTTAACTCGGTAACACCAAAAAAGTAAGTGTGGGCAACAACGGATGTTGCTACCCCTACTAATATCAGACTAGCGAAAAGTCTTAGTATAAAAATATTTAGCATTAACTTTGAGGAGCTTTTTCTTTGCTTTCATCATTAATAGGCTTTAACTTTTTATTGAAGTCACGCATCATATCTTTTTTCTTGTACTTATATAGCTCAAAACGTGATTTTATAGGACGTGCTGGCCAGTAGTTGTTATTTACATCAACGTCAGCTGTTTCCCATTTTGAGTCAATAGCTAAGGCGGTAATCTCTTTGTCGCGTATTAATAATTTAGACGTTTGTTGTGAGTTTTGCCTCCAGATTTGAGCGGGTATTTTTAGGTGCTCAGTACTGCCATCAGCATACGTAATATCTAAAATAATAGGCATAACCAAGCCGCCTTTATTCTCAAAATCAATGACATAAAAATTACTTTGAGTAAGCAGTAAATCTTTTTGCCATTGTTCTAACTTTTTCATACTTGTATTGTATTTATTGCGCGCTGCATTAGTCGCAGTAAATTTATCGTGTTCGTTATAAAAATCGAGTAAGTCAGGTTTATCTTGTGTGCGGACCCATTGATTTTTATTGATAATACTAGAGATAAACTCAGGATTTTCATTATCTAACGCACGTAACCAAGCTTCTTCGGTATCAGGGTTTTGGCTATCAGCGGTGTATAAATGAATATTACCTAAGGCAATATCAACATGATCTGTAGTGTAGAACCAACCACGGAAAAACCAATCTAAATCAACGGCAGAAGCATCTTCCATAGTACGAAAGAAGTCAGCAGGCGTTGGACGTTTAAATTTCCAACGTTGGGCATATTCCCTAAAGGCAAAATCAAATAATTCACGACCCATAATAGTTTCACGTAAAATATTGAGCGCTGTGGCTGGCTTACCATAGGCATTGTTACCAAACTGCAGTATCGATTCTGAGTTAGTCATAATTGGCACTTGGTTATCACTTTTCATATAAGCGGTAATATTGGCTGCATCACCACGGCGTGATGGATAGTTTTCTTCCCAAGCTTGTTCAGCCACAAATTGTAAGAAGGTATTTAATCCTTCATCCATCCAGGTCCATTGACGCTCGTCAGAGTTAATTATCATTGGGAAATAGTTATGACCTACTTCATGAATAATTACGCCGATCAAGCCATATTTAGTTCGACGGGAATAGGTTTTTTCACCGGTTTTTTTATCAAGGGTTGGACGAGGACCATTAAAAGTGATCATTGGATATTCCATCCCACCTACAGGGCCATTAACTGAAATAGACACAGGGTATGGGTAAGCAAATGTGTACTTATTGTATTGCTCCATGGTGTGAATAATCGCTTCTGTAGAATATTTCTCCCATAGAGGATTACCTTCATTTGGGTAGAAAGACATCGCCATGGTGTCTGTGTCACCTTCGTTATAACCTTGAGCATCCCAAATAAACTTTCTACTTGAGGCGAAAGCAAAATCGCGTACATTTTTGGCTTTAAAGTGCCACGTTTTGCTTTGGGTTGAGCGAGATTTTTCATTGGCTAATGCTTCATCAGGAGTGATGATAAGCACAGGTTTTTTGGCTGTTTTAGCTTGTTTTAAACGTTTACGTTGGGTGTTAGTTAAAACTTTTTTGGGGTTTTGTAAAACACCTGTAGCGGCGACAATATGATCACTTGGTACGGTAATTTTTACATCATAATCGCCAAACTCAAGGGTAAATTCCCCTCGACCTAAAAATTGTTTATTTTGCCAGCCCATTACATCGTAATAAGCAACAGCGCGTGGAAACCAACTAGCTACTTCATATAAATAGTTATCATCTTCTTTAAAATACTCATAACCAGAGCGACCACCGAGTACTTTTTGCTCATGTAGTTGGTAGTTCCATTCAACATTAAGTTCGGTATTATCACCCGACTTTAATGGTATGGGTAAATCGATACGTAACATAGTGCCGTTAATCGTGAAATTTAATGGTTTATTATGACGGCCAGTTACCTTTGTTATATTGTAACCACCATTAAATTTAGGTGTTTCAATTAATTTACGTACTCTAGAAAAAGTTTCTTTTTTCAGTGCAGAGCTTGATTGGGAAAGTTTGGCGTCTGAACCACGTTGTAATTTATTTTGATCAAGCTGTAACCAGATATAACGCAAGGTATCGGGGGAGTTATTCTGATAATTTAATGTTTCAGCTCCTGTTAGTTGTTGAGTTTTATCATCAAGAGTTATCTCAACGTCGTAATCGACTTGCTGTTGCCAATATTTGTGTCCAGGCGCACCTGATGCTGTGCGATAGATATTAGGAGTGGGTAAAACTTCTTCTAATTGACGAAATTTATCGTCAGCTATAGTTTTTCTAGCTTGAGCCTCTGTACTGACAAAGTTGCCAGCAAAAGCAATAGATATACAAATAAGTGCTGATGAGATTGAATATTTCATGACTTTCCAGAATCAATGTTATAAATGGGCATACAATTTAAGCCGAGCTTTATATCACATGAACGTGAACTTTGGTAACAGAGTGCTTTTATTTGCGATGAGGGGGCAGGAGAATAGGACTAATGGCAATTTTGACATTGCCCATGCGCTTCAACAATTTGATGGGTAATAGTAAAGCCGCTTGCATCAGCCATAGAGCGTAATGCTAAGTCAAAATTATTTGATTGAATTTCATCTACTTGACCACAATTATCACAAATAAGTAGCTGAACAGGATGATTACATTCACCAAAGTGGTGACATAATATAAAAGCGTTGATTGATTCAATTTTATGAACAAAACCTTGTTTAGATAAAAAATCTAAAGCCCGATAAATTGTTGCAGGCTTTGCTGCAGAATCTAACTCTTTTAAATCATCGAGTAAATCATAAGCACCAACCGCTCCTTTATGTTTAGCTAGAAGTAAAAATACCTGTTCACGAGTTTTTGTTAATCGTACGCCTTTTTTTTTGCAAACTTGTTGAGCTTGCGCTAATAAACTTTCATGTGTTGTGTGATGAAAGGCATCTTGTGATGAGGTAGGTGCAGTCATGTTAAATTTCAAATTGGCTTATGGACATTTTTGTTCAGTGTAGCATTACTGTTATTTATTACCACGAGAATGATTTTTATAGAACAAAATTATTATTAATATCAATTTCTTTTTGCTAAAATAACAAAAAAATGACAGCGCTGTCCTTGTTGTTTGCTATATATAAAATTTTAAGGAATAGTTTATGACCAGATATTTAGCCCTAGATGCCTTTAGAGGTATGACCATTGCCTTGATGATTTTGGTGAATACTCCGGGAACTTGGTCTCATGTTTATCCGCCTTTACTGCACGCGAACTGGCATGGTTGTACACCAACAGATTTAGTTTTTCCCTTCTTCTTATTTATTATTGGCTCAGCAATGTTTTTCTCGTTTAAAAAGAGTGGCTTTTCACCAACACCTGAGCAATTTAGCAAAATAGTCAAAAGAGGCGTAATTATGTTTGCTATTGGCTTTATGCTCAATGTGATCCCGTTTAATAACCCCGTTGAACAATGGCGGATTATGGGAGTGTTACAGCGAATTGGCTTGGCTTATATAGTTGCAGCAACTTTAGTTTTATTGTTAAATCGTCGCGGTATTTTTATTCTTTCAACCATTATATTACTTTTCTATTGGGCAATATTACTTACTGTCGGTGAAGCGGCTTTAACCCTAGAAGGTAACATTATTCGTCAGTTAGATTTAATTTTGTTAGGTGAAAATCACATGTATACTTTACGTGGTGTTTCTTTTGAGCCTGAAGGGATATTGAGTACACTTCCCGCTGTAGTGAATATGCTTTTGGGGTTTGAGCTGACACGTTATTTAACGAGTTTAAAAAATAAAAGCTCCACTGTTATTAAGTTAATTATTATTGGGTGCATGGCGATAGGTTTTGGTGCGTTATGGAGTTTTATATTGCCACTAAATAAATCCTTATGGACAAGCTCATATGTCATTTTTACATCAGGTTGTGCTTGTTTCTTACTTGCCGTTTTTGTGTGGTTAATTGATATAAAAGGGCAAGAAAAAATAGTGTCACCATTGCTAGTGTACGGCACAAACCCCTTATTTATCTACATTTTGTCATTTCTACTTGTGACTCTTTATGTGAATATACCTTTTGGTAATAGTAGTTTATACCGTTGGATCTACCAACAATATACTGTGATTGCTAACCCGACTTTAGCATCTTTTTTGTTTGCCTTTACTCATGTCGTTTTATTTTGGTATATCTCCTTGAAATTGTATCAACGGAAAATATTCATTAAAATTTAATTATGGCCTTGTAATTTAACTTATTTTTCAGCCTCTTTATTGCTATGCTTAAAGGGTAGTTTTTTGTATAAAAGGAAAAGTTATAGGGCGTGAAGAAAGTTAAACTAACACAAGATGAGAACCTATCGTTAAAGATTACCCATCAATTGCTGCCTCAATCACAGCAACGTATTGATCTTTATTTTTCCCTACCTGTTGAAATGGGTATCAGCCCAAGTACTTTGGATGCTGACGGTTATTTTTATAGTAATATTAAAAATCATAGCGCCTATTATTCAGCAAAATTACACCTACCTTTAGTACGAAGTCGCTTTATTAGTCAGCGTTTTGAAGAAAATAAAGATGGTAAAAGTGATTACCGCTTAAATTTAAATTTATATTCTTATCAGTTAAAAATAGCCCTTGATGCTGATATAAAACAAACCTTAAAACTCAAAACTTCACAAGAGTTCTATCCTGCTGCTATTGAGTTAGTTGAACAAATAGCTACTTTGCTTAAAAAGCTGCGTCGTTATACGCCATCTGATACACAATTGAGTTCTTTTTTTGAAAACGCTGACAACTATTTGAGTTGGCATGTTGAGCAATCTTTTTTAAAGTTATTGTCTAAAGGACCAAAAAACAGTGATTTTTCCACTGAACGGGAATTTTTAATCGCTTTTTGTAAAAGTGAAAATAATTATCGTATAGACTGTAAATATAATTCAAAGATCACCTTGAGTGAGCCTAATCGTATAACTAATAAAATGCGTTTACTACAACGCTTAATTGAATATGGTGTCGTATTTCAAAAACAAACGCGTTATTTAGATATTAATCTAAAACGTTTAGTTAAAGGCGGGGTAACGGCTGTTATTATGGCTTTTGTTATGTTGCTAGTACTTAATGCTCGATCAAGTTTTACAGAGGTAACCCTAGCGTTAATTGCTTTTTTAGGCTTCATTTACGGTTTGCGCGAAACCTTTAAGGAAGATCTCACTAGTTTAATTTGGCGAAAAATTCAAAAAGGTCGACCTAAATGGCAAAACTTATTTAGTCATAGTGTTAATCAAAAACGCATTCTTAGCCAAACACTTTGGTTGGAATATATAAACAATAAAGACTTACCTAAAACAGTAAATGAGCTACTTCAACAACGTCGTCAGCAAAATAAACAAGCCGCGCGTTTATTACATTTTCGTTGTGATGATAAAGTGTTGGCCAAAGAATTTTTGCCCGGCTATGATGAAATTCAGCAACAAATATTTTTTAATTTAACACCTTTTGTCCGTTTTTTGAAAAAAGGAGCCGGGCGCTTATATAGTTTAGAAGGGCAAAAAATATCAAGCCAAGCGGTAGAGCGTCGTTATCAAATTAACCTTATTCTACGCAAAATCAATAATCAAGGGGAACACATACAGCGCTTTAAAGTCACTTTAAATCGTAGTGAAATTGTGAATGTTGAAGCTATGCCAGTAGTGGAGTAATATTTGCTTTATCAAGGTGTGAAATGGTTTAACTACTTTATCTCGGTGCCAGCTATTTTTCGTCATGAATTCGGTGCTTGTTGTAACTTTTATTTAGCACTGTGAAATTTCACGTAATCTTCTAGTATAGGGGCATTCATCGCAACACCTGAATTTATTCAAATAGCTTTCTTGTTAGTTGTTAAATGCAGAAGACTCTATCTTCTGCATTAATGAAGATAAATCAAAGCCTGAATTGGTAAATATAATAATTGCATTGTCATTTTTTACATCTATTATTGCTTCAGCTCTTGCTCCTAAATCAGCGCCACCATGTTGATAGTACCAATTATCATTTATTTTTCTTAAGAACCATGTATATGAGTGATCTTCAAGGTTATCATTAACTAGAGGAGTTATAAGGCTTGTTGTTTTGTGGGATAGAACAAATGGTTTTTTATCAGCATTTAAATAACCAGCGATTAGTTTTGTATAATCAGCTATTGATGTTCTGAGTTGTCCAGCAGGGTAATCTGGATATCCATTGAAGCCTTTGAATGTTAGCTTATCATCAACTAATGTATATGTTTTAGAAACCCTTTCTATATTTAGATTTTTTAGGAAAAAAGATGAGTTTTCCATACCATTTGGTTCAAATATTTTATTCATTAGGTAACTTTCAAATTTCTCTCCTGACACTTGCTCAATGATCAAACCTAGTAGAGCATAGCCAGTATTGGAGTAATCGTATACTTTGTATTTATCAGCACTTTCAAAATGGCTGTTAGAAAAACTCTGTCCATCTTGAACCAGGTAATCTTTCAAAAAGGTCTGTAAATTGTTTATTGGATCACCTTTTGGGGTTACCCAAAAGGGTAAGTAGAATTCTTCGTTATCTAGAATTCCTGATAGGTGATTTAATAGTTCTGCTATTGTTATTTTATCTTCTGGATGATGGGGGTTAGTAATTGTAAAAGGTAGATATTTATTAATATTATCATTTAGCTGGATTTTTCCTGCCTGAATAAGGTGAAATACAGCCATACTAGTTACTGTTTTTGATACTGATGCAATATGAAAAGGTGTATCAATTGTGGCAACATTTTTGTTCTCAATATCACTCAGTCCAATTGCGCTCATATAAGTTACTTTTCCAGAGGAAATTACTGATACAGCGATTGCTGGAATATTATTATTAGCCATTTCTTGATGAACTAACTCTTCAATTTTAGAACTGTTTTTAGCAAATGAGGTGTTAGTAATGAGTAGTAAAAAGAAGAATAAAAATTTATACATGAAAAACCTTTTAGTATAGAAACTATTTTTTAGTTAAAATATTCATATGTAGAACAAGAGCACGTTACCAGCCTCTATATAAAGCTCTATACGCTTTAGACTGTCCAATTACAGGGGTTGTAATATGAGACTGATCTTCATGCATATTTCGGCTGAACCGATCAGTTAATTCGGTTTGAACCGATCACTTTTTTTCACTCTCTTTTTCATAGCTAATATTTATACCTACTGATCGGATAGAGTCAAATTGTTTTTTCTTTGAGATTCACCATCTAGATTAATTTTATGACTATTGTGTACTAACCTATCAAGCAATGCGTCAGCAATTGTTGGGTTACTTATCAGTTGATGCCACTCTTTTATCGGTACTTGGCTAGCAATTATGGTGCTGTTTACTTGATACCGATCTTCAATAACCTCCAGTAGCTCACTAGCTTGCCTTGCGCTCATTTTTTCTAGACCCCAATCATCTAAAATCAGTAAGTCTACTTTGTTTAATTGATTCATGAGTCGTATGTAACTGCCATCAACACGCCCAGCAATCAATTCATCAAGTAATCGGCCTAAACGATAATATCTCACACGATATTGTTGGCGACATGCTTGCTCACCAAGTGCACAGGCAAGATAGGTTTTACCACAACCCGTTTTACCCGTGATAAGTATGTTTTGTTTTAGTTGCAGGTAATTACCTGCAATTAGTGGTGCAAGAACGCCTTTAATTAAACCCCGTTCAACACCGTAGTTAAGCTTTTCGGGTAAGGCATTAAGCCGAAGCTTAGCTTGCCTTCGCAAGCGTTTTACCCGTGCATTTTCTCGCTCAATTAATTCATGTTCGAGTAGCAGAGTTAGTCTTTCTTCGAAACCTAATTCGTCAAAAGTTGTCGGCTGTTGTCGCTGTTGCTCAAGTGCATTAGCAAATGGACTCATACGTAAGCTACGTAGTTGCTCTATAACGATGTCATTCATTTTTCATTCCTTAGTTGTAATAATTTGAGCCACGGATATTTAGGTGTTTTATTGGTTCGTTGGGTTCTTCTTTTTGTTCTTGTGCATATTTTTCACGTTTATTTTCAAGTAAGTTTTTTACGGTAAACCTATCTGGTCGCTCTAGTAGTAAAGCACTTTGACAAGCTTGCTCTAAGCGGGCATCTGTATATTGACGCGCTAAACTGAGTAATCCTAAGCAAGCTCTATAAGCCTGCTCAGGATGTGTTTTACTATTGAGTTGGTGTTCAACAATACTGCGAGTACCACTGCCAATGCTTTTTCCCCAATTAAGTAATCGTTGAGGCGACCACTGCTGTTTTTGATGCGATATAGGCATATGCTCTGGCAATGTAGTAAAGCCACCTGATTTATGACTTCTTGGGTGTTGAGCAATGCATTTCCCTTTGAAATAAATTCTTATCATGCGAACAGTGGCTTGGATATCAACACGTTCACCTGTGTAAATATGCGGCACTGAATAAGCGTGTTTTTTATAAAGTGCATGGTAATCTATGCCGGCTTTGGCATGATGGTGGTCAATATATTCATAACGATATTTTGGAAGTTCTTTTAATGCGGGACGGTCTAGTTGTTCAAATAAGCTTTCTCGGTTCCCTGGTAAATGCCTAAAGGCTCTTTGGTTTAAGTCTTTAAGTAAGCGTTTAAGCTCATGATTCAAACTTGCTAAGGTATGGAACACTTGATGACGAATGCGCATTAATATCCAGCGTTCAACAATAAGTACCGCATTTTCCGCTTTGGCTTTATCTTTCGGTTTATAAGGTCTAGCGGGCATAACTGCGGTGTTATAGTGGCGAGCTAACTTAAGATAATTATCATTGAGTGTTGGCTCATATCTATCGGCTTTTGTTACTGCACTACGTAAATTATCTGGCACTAGCAAGTTGGGCACTCCGCCAAAAAATTCAAACGCGCTAACATGCGCCATTAACCAATCTTCTTGTTTTTGACTAGCACTGGCTTCAATGTAGGTGTAGTTAGATGCACCTAGTGTGGCAACAAATATCTGTGCGTTTCGTATTTCTCCTGTGTCAGGGTTAACTATTGGTACTGTTGGGCCACAATAATCAATGAATAGTTTATCTCCAGCAATATGGTGTTGGCGCATGCTACGTTTAAGCTTTTTTCGCCAACGAAGGTAGTATTCGCAAAACTGAGTATAGGCGTAAGCCTTTTCTAGATGCTTTGCTTGATACTCTTGCCACAAGAGTATTTTAGTCATGCCCTTACGTTTTAGTTCTTTGTGCATCAAAGCAAAGTCTGGTAATTCTTTCTTTGTTGAACAGGATTTTCCAGGGAATAAACGTTGCTCCAATACAGCTTCGCTCAGTTCATCAGGCAACGGCCAAGTTAAATCTGCATTTTTAAAGCGCGTTAAAATTTCAGAAACAGTGGCTGGGCCAATTTTAAGACATGACGAAATATCACGATGTGATAATTTCGCTTCAAACTTTAAACGTAATACGTCATTTATTTTACTCATTGGTGTTCTCTTTTTTCGCATGTTATTCCCCAAAATCAATTGTTGTGATTAATGGAGAGTAACTCATTGATGAAAAACGAAAAAGAGAGGTATTTCGGACAACCGATCACCTATTTCGGGAAAAGGCCTAAAATGATCGGTTCAAAGCGAAACGAGTGATCGGTTAATACCGAAAGGCATGATCGGATAATACCGAAATGGGTGATCGGTTCAGGCCGAAGCATGCATATGTAGAACAAGAGCACGTTACCAGCCTCTATATAAAGCTCTATACGCTTTAGACTGTCCAATTACAGGGGTTGTAATATGAGACTGATCTTCAAGTGTCTCACTTATGAATGCAAGTTGTTTTTGGCTAAACGTAGCCCCTATTTAAAGGTTATGTAAATAACTCTATGATTTCTCATAAACTCCCTGTTGTTCCTATGCTTGATGGATGCGATTTGATCATTATTCGTTTTATTATTCAATGGCTTATTGTAAGCCATTTTTTAAAAAAAATGGGTTAAAAGGGGCAAGTCATAAGGATATCCCCCTCTATATTTTTAAACTCTACAGTTATGTTCAACCATCTTCATTTTATAGAAAAGCTTCAACCAATAAAAATTACAAAAGTATTCCATATTATTTATTCTACAAAATAAAATATATTGACATATCTATAATATAATCTACATTGTAGTTATTGGTTTGTTTCTTGTGATTTTAAAATTATGGAAAAAGAAAAATTCTTAGGTGAATTCGAGCAGTTTTTATTGCTTTCAATTTTGAAATTAGGTGATAACGCATACGGTAGTGCTATTAGGCAGTTACTTGCCGTCACTATCAATCGAGATGTGACGATAGGTGCTTTATACACGACTTTAGAGCGACTTGAGAAAAAAGGCCTACTTGACAGTAAGATGGGGGAAGTGACGCCAGAACGTGGTGGCAGAGCCAAAAAATACTTCAGAATAACAGCGAAAGGACAACATGCGCTGAGGCGTTCAAAACAAGCATTAACTTCAATGTGGGAAAATGTAGCTCTTTCTCAGCTTGGTTGTAAATAATGAAAAACCCAAATTATAGCCAACCACCAAAAATTGCTAGCCAATTTTTATCTTGGGCATTACCAGAAGCATTAATTGAACCTGTTTTAGGTGATTTATCTGAAGAATATTTACAACGTATTTCTAATAATCAGCTTATTGGAGCCAATTATTGGTATTGGCGACAAGCTGTGAAATCGGGGATTCAATTTATGTTTAAAACTCAACGAGGATTTGTGATGTTTATATTTAGTGTATTCTTATTTTTAGGGTTTACCTTAATGGCAATGGTTTTGGCGAGCAGTCCATCTTTGTATATGGATATGCAATCAATATTGATAGTTTTTCCACCTGCTATAGCTTTTACTTATGCATCAACATCAACAAAGGATGTTAAAAGGGCATTTGCGATTTTATTTAGTAATGATAGCAGTCAAGATGGACAGTTATATATCTCATCTAAACGAGTTTTTTCCGTCCTAGGAAACTCAGGAATTATATTAGGTATTTTTATGACACTTATTGGCTGGGTTGCAATGGGAGAACACTTGGATGATATGACTTACTTTGGGTCAGCATTCGCGGTTTCAATATTAACTTTAATATATGGTATTGCTTTGAAAATGCTATGTTATGTTGCAGAACAAAAAATACAGACGCTATCTGAAAGTTAAATTACCAGTATTCTACTGAATAAACCAGATTTTTCATGTTCAGAAAAATCTGGTTTCAATTAACTATCTGTCCAATAATCTATAGTTATTTTCTTTGTTTAGTACACCTAACATCAGTATAATCCACAATTATCTTAGTCGCTATTTACCATGACTAAACTCAGTTTAAATTCAAAGGCTATTTAAGTAAGTATATGATTTCTCACAAGCTATCCTGCGCTCCAATGTTAGATTGGTGCAACGTTTAAGCTGAAACCTTTATTAGATAAGACTTGCAAGGAACCTTGGTTTTATCAGTTCCCTTATTTAGTCCCTCGTCGAGACGTTAAGAACGTAGAATATCGCTAAATAGCGCATCAAATTCAAGAATTAATTTGATTACTTGGTTAAAGAGGCTGCAATGGCTTCGGAGGTCTTATTTAAGAAAGCTATTGAAAATAAGGAGTCTATAGAGTGTTCGAGAGCATGTTTCAATAATGCTTGTAACCATGTGAATTTTATTGAAAAAAACTTTTGTTTGATGTAGTTTACGCTCACCTAATTTTGGTGAAAATAAAATTAATTATAAGAATAAATAAGGAAGTCCTGTGAAGAATAAGTTTATATTACCTTTAGTATTATTGATAGCATTTCTATCTGGCTGTAGTAGCACTCAAGAGGGAAAATCTTCTCTGAAACAAATTGCCAATAAAAGAGTATTTGAGTTTGAAAAAGGGGTATGGATGTATCCAGTCACTAAAGCTAATGTACTAAATACGGTATTCAAAGAAATACAAAGATTGGCACCTTACAGCCATTGTGGTGACTTATGTGAAAGACGACTAAACAGTGCAGCTTCTCTTGATGTCTGGGGGCGGGATGTGTTGCTAGATATAGAAAACAAGGCTATCAAGCTGATTTTAGTAAATGGAGAGATCTTCAGTTATAGTGCTGCCGCAGGTGGTGGTAAAGAAATGATCGCAACTATGGTTCATGTTGACTTCAAATTTGATATTGCTGAAACTTCTAACAAGCTTATTTTTACGCTGTATCCTGCATCAGAGATTGAAATTACTCTTGAAAAGAACCCTATTTTTATCAATTACTCTCCTCTGATGGAAGGTCAAGAGCTTGAGCAGAGTCTGATTAAGCTTTTTAATGATATTGATCCTACATAGTATTTATTGATTCAAGCCAAGCTTGATATAGGTATTAATGGTGGCACTTCCAAGCCTAAGTTCGCTGGAAGTGCTTAATTTTCTATTCTTTATATGATTAACAAAATAAAGATTTTCAAGTATTGGGAATGTTTGCTACATGCTTCCTATAGGATAGCAGCCAATAGTAGTTTCTAATTTGAAATAGCTAACTTACGGTTCTGTAGAAGGAAGTCAGCCAAGTCCTGAACAGCCACAAAAATAGGTTGTTTTCGCCCACCATCACTTTGAATCGTCACAAGCTTCAACTTGGCAACAGTGCCATCGTTGTATTTTGCTATTGCTGTCTTTTCCGCTTTCCAATTAAGGAAGTCAGCAGCCACCTGAGGATATGGAATGACGGCTGTGCCATATTGCTGCATTAATGATGAAGTCAACATCCAACGACCCATAGGGTCAATATCTCTTGTTTCGCTAGTATCTTTAGTATCGTTAGTTGAATTGACGTAAGCGCGTAATTAGCCCCACATACCAATATTAATCTAGCCTGCGCATAATTATCTCAGCAAATTAACATGAGGTAATTATGAATAAGCAGCAAAAAATCAAACACTGGAAAAACATCTTTGAACAGCAACAACGTAGCGATTTAACTATCATTCAATTTTGCCGCGACAACAAGATTAACGTGTCCACCTTCTATGCTTGGCGTGCACGCCTATCTGATAAAGCGCTACCCGTTAAACAGCAACAGGTGATCCCCCTTGTTATTCATGATCAGCCTTTAACTCAGTCTTCCATGATTAAACTCACCACGCCAAATGGCTACCAATTAGATTTTGAGTCGACGCTAATGCATCAAACCTTAGCGCAATTATTGAGTGTGTTGTAATGCATTCACCTAGCCAAGTCTACTTGGTCACTGGCTTTACTGACATGAGAAAATCTATCAATGGCCTTAGCATTATTGTCAGTGAGACCTTATCTCTCGATCCTTTGAGTCAAGCTTGGTTTGTTTTTTGTAATAAACAGCGCGATAAGTTAAAAATATTATTTTGGGATACTAATGGTTTTTGGCTTTATTATCGTCGCTTAGAGCAAGGGAGATTTCAATGGCCAAAATACGGCGAAGCGCACGCGGCAATGAGCATTGAGCAACGCCAACTTCAATGGTTATTATCCGGTTTACCCGTGACGAGCCAGACTCGACACCCAACATTATCAGGCTTGTCTGTGATGTAACCCATTAGGATCACGGTTACCCTCTTGAACGATCTTGCCAGTGTGTCATGCTATAAAAATGACAGATGACACACACCTCCTCACACTACAAAATCAACTTGCCCAGATGCAAGCACAGATTGAGGCTTTAGAATCAGAAAAACAGTCATGGCAAACAGAAAAAGAAGCGTTCAAAGAAGATAAAGTCGAAATGCAAACGCGTATTGACCATCTACTCGCCGAATTAAAGTTAAGTAAATCACAAAAATACGGCCGAAAAAGTGAAAAAGCCCCCCGAGGTACCTTCAATGAAGCCGAGCAGCATAAAACGAGCGAGGCACCGCAACATCATAAAAAAGGCAAGCAACTGCTAGCTGAGCACTTTGAACGAGAAGAAGTTGAGCACACCTTAACCGAATTAGCTTGTACGTGTTGCGGTGAACAAATGCATCACTGTGGTAGTGAAGATAGTGAACAAGTTAAAATTATTCCAGCCAAAATTAGTGTGATAAAACATAAGCAATTTAAATACGCTTGTCGACACTGTGAGCATGAGGAGTTAAGCAGTAAAATAATAACCGCGCCTAAACCAGCCCAACCTATTCCTGGTAGCATGGCAAGTCCCGAAGCCTTATCGGCAGTCGTTACCGCCAAATACTGTGATGCACTACCGCTTTATCGTTTAGTTGATATCTTTGAGCGTGGCGGTTTAAGTTTATCACGAGGAACACTAGCGAACTGGTGCATTAAAGCGGGTAATCTTATCAAGCCATTAGTGAAAGCAATGCAGCGTCACTTGCTTGGTGAGCACAGCTTATGCGCTGATGAAACGCGTGTACAAGTACTAGATGAAGGTGAAAATCCAAGTAGCAATTCACAAATGTGGGTCTATCGCAGTAATGAAGTTAGCAAACAAGTAGTGGTTATTTACGACTATCAAGCTGGTCGTAGTCGTGCTTGCGCAGAAGAGTTCCTCGCCGGTTATCAAGGTTATTTACAGTGCGATGGTTACAGTGTTTATGAAGGAATTGAAGGCGTTATTCCTGTGGGCTGTTGGGCGCACGCCAGACGTAAATATGATGAAGCATTAAAAGCAGAGTCGAAAAATAAAGGCCGTGCGCATAAAGCGATTAGCTTTATCAGTCAATTATATAAAATAGAAACTCAAGCGAAAAACAAAAAGTTATCCCCACAAGCGCGGTATCAACTACGACAAGAAAAAGCGCTGCCGATTTTAACAAAATTCAAAGTATGGCTTGATGAAACCAGTGATAAAGTGACCGCGGGGAGCTACATTGGCAAAGCGATAAAATACAATGTAAACCAGTGGCATAAACTTATTAGGTACGTTGAAGATGGTCACTTAGGGATTGATAACAATATTACAGAACGAGATATCCGGCCGTTTACAACTGGCAGAAAAAACTGGTTATTCTCAAAATCGATTAATGGTGCACAGGCAAGTGCAACACTTTATAGTATCGTCATGACGTGCCGAGCCAATGACATCAACCCATATTATTACTTCCAGCATTTATTTAAAATATTGCCAGCACGTCAAAGTGACGATGATGATTTTACCGACTTAATGCCGTGGAATGTGCAGCTAGACTTCGATTATAGCTAAGCGCACTGCTTAATTACGCGCTTACTTTATGAACAGTTTCCTTTGCCCAGCGCGTAGCAGCGACCTTGGAGTTGAACGTTTTGCTCTTTGAAAAGGTCACCACACCGGACTCTTTTGCGCGAACTCTGGCACAATAGACGGTTCCCTTCTTTCTACTTCGTTTGTTAATGGTATAATTAGCCACAATTTTAGCTCCAACAATTCCCCTGAAAGGGAGTTTTAATTCCCTCAACGAGTGGCTTTGAGGGAATCTGAGAGCGTTATATCGAATAAATAGCTCGCGGATAAAACCTTTGTTAGTCCATGCAAGCATATGAATTAATAAGGTTTTAAGAGAATGAGAACAAATATATATTCACACAAACTTTCCGTGGCACCGATGCTTGATTGGACTGATAGGCACTGTCGCTATTTCTATCGTTTAATGTCACAACATACCGTTTTGTATACAGAAATGGTAACCACAGGCGCTATTTTACATGGTAAAGGTGATTACCTTTCATATAATAATGCCGAACACCCATTAGTATTACAGCTAGGTGGTAGTGATGTAAAAGACATGACTGAGTGTGCGAAAATTGCTGAGCAGTATGGTTATGATGAAATTAATATTAATGTTGGCTGCCCATCGGATCGTGTGCAAAATGGTCGTTTTGGAGCATGTTTAATGGCTGAGCCACAACTCGTTGCTGACTGTGTTAGTGAAATGCAATCGGTGACGAGTATACCTGTGACGGTAAAATCTCGTATAGGTATTGATGATTTAGACTCTTATGAATTTTTGTATACCTTTATAGAGCAAGTAGCCCAAGCTGGCTGTCAGCATTTTATTATTCATGCGCGTAAAGCTTGGTTAAGTGGGTTAAGTCCAAAACAAAATCGTGATATTCCCCCACTTGATTATTCGCGAGTTTATCAAGTTAAACAAGATTTTCCTCAGTTAGCAATATCTATTAATGGTGGCATCAAAACCTTAGAAGAAACTAAGGGGCATTTGCAGCATATTGATGGCGTGATGATTGGTCGTGAAATTTATAATAGCCCTTATTTGCTTGCCACGGTAGATCAAGAAATTTATGGTGTTGAAAAGTCGCAAATATCTCTTGAACAAGTGGTTAACTTAATGGCTGATTACGTTAATGAGTATGTGAGCATAACCCCTGAGCATGGCAACAATAGAGCCTGGCATGTACTTCGTCATATGTTAGGACTTTGCAATGGTTTAGCTGGAGCTCGCCAATATCGTCGTTATTTGAGTGAGTGTGCAGGACAAAAAAATGCTAATGGCGAGATATTAAAAGAAGCTTTTTCAAAAGTGACAATATAAATAAAAAAACTTTGTTGTTTATTTTTCTTTCTTTTCTTACTCTAGCCTATTTCTAGTTAACAATATTTTTGTTACAAATTTACTTATAAATTGGTTTTTTAAACCAGTTTATAAGTAAAACCCTTAGGTATAATTCCCCTAGGTTTTATGTTAATTGTTAATAATTGATTTAATATTAATGACTTAGGTTTTTTTGTTAAACACTGGCACAACCTTTGTAGTAGTTATTGCGTCTTAAGTCGAAGCTCATTATTTTAGCTTTAGTTTTAAATCCGTAAGTTAGCTTTATATGTAAGGAACTATTATGATCACAGCCACTTCACTTTTTATTTTGATGATGGTGCCAGCTGCGGCATTGCTTGCTGTGTCACTGTTGGTGGGGGTATTTGAACAAAAATCTTCATAAGCTTGTTGTTGAATCTTAGCTTCCATGTTTTTTAAGAGTAGACTGCTAATTATTATTTAACCTTGTTCACTCTTCTTCTTTGTTATTTGCTTACTTCTTATTTCTTATTTCTTACTTCTTACTTAAGCTTTTACTGTAAAAATAATCCAATACAAAATTGAACCGCGAAAAGCCTACAGGCTTAAATACCGCCTGTCATGGTGTTTGCATTGAAATAAACGCGCTCGCTTTGAGCGATAAAAAAGTATTCAATTACTTTTGTTTGTAAGTTGGTTAATTTGACAATCTTAGTGGTTAAATTAACTAATTTGTCGCGAGACATATTATGTCTTTTTTTAAGGTGCGGTTAATGCTCTTGGTTTTTTTCTTCTAAAATCAATAGTTTGTGTTGCTTTTTTATATTGGCACGGCACTTGTAATAGTTAAATCACAAATGATAACAACCAATGTGTTGTTAGTGAATTAAACAATTTTTATTTAAGTGCAAGAAGGAATTTTAAAATGAAAACATTAAATCGTACAAATATCAGCGTTGCTTTATTGTTCACTATGGGCACTGTTTTTAGTGTAAATGTAAACGCAGCCGAAACGAATGCCATTGAAAATTCAATAAGTGAGATGGTGTTGGCTCAAGGTGAGCAAGTTATGAGCGAGTTGACTGCTCAATTGCAGCAGTCTATCAGCCAAGAAATTAATAGCTTTACTATCGATTTTTCGTTTGAAGAAACCGTTATCGACTCTATCGCTTGGATAACAGATGAGGAGTCAACGTCTATTGCAAAGACTAAGCAAAGTGAGCAAGAAACCCAAAATCAACAGCCAAAAACTAAATCATTGTAATAACTAGGAGAGAGAAAATGGGATTATTTACACGTTTTACTGATATTGTTAACGCCAATATAAACAGCATGCTTGATAAAGCTGAGCAGCCAGAAAAAATGATTCGTTTGATTATTCAAGAAATGGAAGAAACATTGGTGGAAGTCAGGGCAACAGCAGCTAAAAATATTGCAGAGCAGAAAACGCATGCTAGACGAGTTAAAGCAACGCAAACCAGTATTGAACACTGGCATAGCAAAGCCGAGCTAGCTTTAGCAAAAAACCGTGAAGATTTGGCTAAATCAGCATTAACGCAAAAGCATAAAAGCCAGACTGAATTAACATTACTTGAGCAAGAAGGTGAGAACATAGCTGAATTGTTAACAAAAATACAAGAGGATGCTATGCAGTTGCAAGAAAAGTTAACCGAAGCCAAACGTCGTCAAGAAGCGTTATTATTACGCCAAAAATCAGCTCATGTACGTTTAACAATGCGCGAAAAAGCATCGGTGTATAACATTGAAGAAGCGATGAGTAAGTTCGAACGCTATCAACAAAAAATAGATAGAGTTGAAGCACAGGTTGAAGCTTATGATTTTATGCAAAAAAGTGAGTCAGGACAAAGTTTGCATGCTCAGTTTGAAGCGTTAGAAAAAGACGAGAGCGTTGAACGAGAGTTAGAGCAAATGAAAAAAGCGGTAAGTGCATAATTTACATATCTTGGTAGATGGCTAAATAAAGTACCTCAAGTAAGGGAAGGAAATAACAATGAAATATGAGCAAGAGTATTCAGTAAATCAAAAAGTGAATAAAAGGTTGGCTAAAGATAGTCAACATAAAAAATTAACCGGCGTTTGTGCAGGCATTGCTAGACATTATCAGTTACCTCGCATTGCTGTACGTGTAGCAGCGATAGCCGCACTTTTTTTATTACCTGTGGCTACTGGAGTCGCTTACGTAGTCGCAAGTGTGTTATTACCCGAAAGTCGTTATTACTAGTATGTTATAAAAATCGTTTAACGACAGTTATTTGGATTATAAAAGGAGTTGGTCATGAGTTTTTTTAAATCATTAATATTAGCAATATTTGCGACATTATTTCTTACCTATGTTTTAGGAACTAGTCTGTTGGAAGTGCTCAATATAAGCGTTTACATGAATGGAGAGTTGATCGAACCTGTAAAAGCAATAGGGGTGTCAGCGGTGGTAACAGTGATATTGGTTTTAGTTGCCTTAGCGATTATCTTAAGTGTTTTTGGCTCTCTTATTTTTGTTGGGCTACTGGTTGCTGGGTCGTTAGCTATGGTAGCTGTTGGTATATTCTGGCCAGTGTTATTGATTGCTGTGGTTATTTGGCTAGTAACGCGAAAAAAAGCAGGTAATCATTGCGAGCGTGTTGGATAAATAAGTTTAAAAAAAAAGTTGTTAGGGGTAGTATGTTTGACTTAAATATAACTAAAGTGTCACTAATTGATACAGGATGTAACAATGAATAACTGTAAAATATATTCTTTGGAGATAAAAAGCGTTATCAAAAAAACGTTTTGCACTGTGATTCTTTTTTGCACTAGCTTCACACTGATGGCAGTCGATAATGAAAAAATCAAAGCTGCACTTAATGAGGGGGAAGTTGCAATAGCTAAAGAGTTGTTTACCAACCTTGATAAATCACAAAAAATCTCATTTTCAGGTCGGTTATTAACTAGTCGTATACTTTTTAGGGAAAATAGAATAGAGGAGTCATACGATCTATTAGAGCAATTAATCGCTGAGCAGAAAGATAATGCTGATGCTCATTACTATTTTGGTCGTAGTGCGGTAGTTATGGCACAACAAGTTAGTCTTTTTTCTAAACTAAGTTATGCAAATAGTGGGCTAGAGGCTTGGCAACAAGCTTTATCATTAAACCCAGAGCATATTAAAACTTTAGAAGGCATTATTGGTTTTCATATTGGAGCGCCCAGTATCGCAGGAGGTGATATTGAAAAAGCCTTAAGCTACTCACAAATCTTGGTTAAACTTGACCCAGAAAAAGGTTATGCAAACTTGGCGCGGGTGTATTGGCAAAAAGAACAACATGATTTAGCTGAAAAAACAATAACGGATGGACTTAATTCGCTACCTAATAGCTCACCATTATATTTGACCCAAGGTCTTGCTTATATTCGTCAAGCTCAAGACAATGGTGAGTTGTGGACAAAGGCGCGAATGTCGTTAAATAATGCGGTAACTCATGCAAAGTCAACTAAAGAAAAGCAACATGCATTATATCAATTAGGAAAGGTCGCCGTTAACTCTGGCGAAGAGACTCAAGCAGGTATTGAGGCATTAGAGCAACTTCTCGCGTTAAAAACTGAACAATACCAGCAATGGGGAAGATACCGTTTAGCAGAACTTTATCTTAATACTAACCAATTCGATAAAGCCAATATACATATAACACAAGTTGACTACCAAGAGGACGACACCCTCGAAGATGAAGTTAAAGGCCTAGCAAAAAAAATCCGAAAAGCAATTAAAAAACATAGAAAAAATAAAGCTAGTTAAAAAACAATGTAACTGTTGCGAAAATATCCAGCAAAGATTGGTAAGCCTTACTATTACACAGAGATAACAAATGAAAGGGATTTGATTATATTGATAAAAACCAAGTGCAATGGTTATTTATCCTAGCAATTATTTTTCCTTTATTTATTATGAATACAGCGAAAAATACCGGAAAAACAGTGACTTTATTGGCTGCAAGCATTAATATCCTTTCAAGAATTGGAATCTACATCCACAGTATGGAAAATGGAATAATGCATATGAGTAAATTAAACTCTATAGCGAACAGCGCTAATGAGCACAGTATTTCACACCCATCAGGTTTACATTTCATGTTATTTGATGTTAAAAGGCCCCTACAATCAAAACAAGCAATTAATTTAACTTTGTGTTTTTTCGCGAGTAAACCTGTTTCATTACCGCAGTCTGTATATAATCCTCAACAGGAAAAGGCCGCACAATACAATGATGCTACGCCAAGTAATAAGCCGCATCATCATTAGGAGTAAATTATGAAAATGAATTTTTCAATGAAAACAATCACTTTTAGTATACTAAGTGTTTTTTTGTTTATGTATTTTGTTGGCGTCTACTGGAGTTTTATTCCTGATGATATAGACATTAAAAAAGAAGTCATGAAAGCTACAACCCGTGATAATGTTGCCCCTGTAGTAGGTTACACTACAACGACTGCGTTAATTAAGGTTGCCGAAACTATTTTAGATAAACCAGGTGGTTATTTGTCAAATGATGCATTACCGCCAAGTGTCTTTTTAGATAATATGCCATCATGGGAATTTGGTGTATTAGAAATGGTACGTGATATGTCTTTGGTGATGCGTAAAGACTTAAGTCGTTCACAATCACAGTCACTGGAAAACAAGCATATTAAACTAGCTCAACCTAAATTTAATATTGATAACACAAGCTGGGCAATGCCAAGTGCTGAGTCTGAATATAGAGCGGCCATTAATAGTTTATACAATTATCGGAATGCTTTAGTAGGTATTAGCACTAAAAAAGATGACCACGCGCAGTTTTATACCCGAGCAGATAATTTAGTAAGTTATTTTGAAGAAGTACAAAAGCGTTTAGGCAGCTATTCTCAACGTTTAAGTGCTAGTGTTGGCCGAGTACAAGTTAATACTGATTTAGCTGGCGATAATGTTGCACAACAATCTAGTTATGACGGTTTGCATACTGAAATGAAAACCAGCTGGTTACAACTTGATAATGTTTTTTATGAATCTCGCGGTGCGGCTTGGGCTTTACTTAACTTATTGAAAGCCATTGAAATTGACTTTGACAGTGTTTTAGCAAACAAAAATGCTAAAATTAGTTTACAACAAATAATAAGAGAGCTCGAAGCAAGTCAACAAATGCTGTGGAGCCCAATTGTTTTAAATGGAGATGGTTTTGGTATGTTAGCCAATCACTCTTTAGTGATGGCTAATTATATTTCACGTGCCAATGCCGCATTAATTGATTTAAATGAATTACTAAAAAAAGGGTAACATAATGAAAAAAGCATTATTAGCAGCAAGCTTAACAACATTACTGTGTACAAGCGTACAAGCAGATACCATACTAGGTCTCTATATTGGTGGGCAAATGTGGGCTAATGAAGCTGAAGGTAGCTTTGGTGAAGGTGAGCTTGACCAAGCAACGTTTAGCTTTGACGATGAAAACCAAGGGAACTTTTTTGTTGCACTTGAGCACCCCATTCCTTTAGTGCCTAATATCAAAATTGCTTCAACAACACTTGATACCGTAGGCGGAGCTTCACTTAGCACTAGCTTTACTTTTGAAGGTCAAACATATAATGCCACGGCAGAGTTAGATACTACGTTTGATGCCAGTTACATTGATTACACTTTATATTATGAAATATTGGATAATGACTTATTAACATTAGATATAGGTCTTACGGCTCGTGATCTTGATACGCATATTAATGTTATTGAGCAAGCTACATCTAAATCGGCTGATTTATCTGTGTCAGGTTTTCTACCACTGGTGTATGTAAACACTATCGTTGGATTACCTTTTACAGGTTTTAATGTTTTTGCTGAAGCTAATTTTATCTCTTACGATGATAGCACATTATATGATTATCAAGTGGGCGTAAGTTACGAATTACTTGACAATGTTGCTGTAGATCTCGACTTAACGTTAGGCTATCGAGAAGTGAAATTAGAGTTAGATGATATAGATGATTTATACAGTGATTTAACCTTTAACGGCGTTTTTGTTGGAGCAACCCTTCATTTTTAGTGATATTGATGAACTCGTGAATTTACTATTAAAAAGGTGCTGATTAAGCACCTTTTTTTATGGGTTATTACAGGCTAATAATATGTTTATAATATTAAGTTATTTTTAATGTAGATGATTATTGTTATTGTTAAATTTTCATTTTAAATCATATGATTAGTGCTTTTCTGTGTGAATATTTTGCTAAAGAGATATTCGTTATGATTTAGGGGGGATTTAGCGAATTTTTTTACAGTGTCCTGTTGGCTTTTTATACAAGGTAGAGGTTGTGTTTTAAAAGTCGGTCTACTCAGGTGGCCTGCTTTTTTGATTCTGATAACATCATCTTTTGTGTCAGGTATAACTGTTAAAGTAAGTTACTTTTCAGTTTCTTCGCTGCTTTTTATGGCGAAGATCTGAGAACTAGCATCAACGCCTGACAGAATGACGCCACTTTTATCAGCCACGACTAAATTCAATGCAGTCATTGCCACTATTAAACCAAGGACAGCCAGTTAAGGTAAAAACTACGAGTATCATCAGTAAAAATGTTGCACGTGTTTTTTGATGTACAGTTATGCTTAATGTTTTCAGAACATATTCTTCGTAATAATATCATGCTAAAACAAAAACCAACCCTATACCTTTTGATACATTTTTGCTTTTATTTGATATTGAATTAACTTTGAAAGAGCTAAGTAATATAAATAATTGCTTAAGTTCGCGTGTTAAAGATAGTTTGAAAGAATAATTATCACGTGGTGTTACAAAGAAATGATTTCGCTATCATGCTAATACGTTTTTTAAAACTCACTTATGTATATAAACCCCTATCACCAAGTGGTTAATCTCATCGAGAATGAGAATCGAGAGAATTATAAATCAAACACTTACTTTTACATATGAGAATTTTATTTCTTGCGAATTCTCGATCTAAATGAGAATTCATGATTTCTATAAATTTTCCTAGCTCAAGTATAGACCAAGCTATATTCTGACAGATCGCTAAGCCACCAAAGCGGTCTATCAGAAAATTGTACAAACATGATTTGTAGTTGAAGTAGTTAAGGTATCCATCGAGAAATAGATACCTTATAAACTACAAATAAGAGGATAAATATTTAAAATTCAATTAGGGTAATTGACAAACATCTTCTTCTTTTTTTTGATAATAATCAGCTGTTAACCCAAGTAGCTGAGGTACTGTGGCCGAAATTGCGATAGATGAAAACGTACCAACTAAAATCCCTGAAAATAGCGCAATAGAAAAGCCAGCTAATGACTCCCCTGCAAAAATCCATATAGCTAATATCGTAGCAAGCGTTGTACCTGAAGTTATCAAGGTGCGAACGATGGTTGATTTAATTGCTAGATTAATAATTGTCTCTATGCTGTTTTCCTTATTTCTTTTCATAATTTCACGTATCTTGTCACCAACAATAATTGAATCATTTAATGAGTAACCAATAATGGCTAGTAAACTTGCGAGTATTGTTAAATCAAATGAAAGTTCAAACCATGCAAATATGCCAAGTACGATAATCACATCATGAAAAAGAGCAATTACAGAGCCTG
The DNA here is from genome assembly GCA_030754235.1 of Litorilituus sp. Taxonomy (GTDB): domain Bacteria; phylum Pseudomonadota; class Gammaproteobacteria; order Enterobacterales; family Alteromonadaceae; genus Colwellia. The sequence goes on along the minus strand of JASMAS010000059.1, from coordinate 67,233 downwards.
CCGCCAAACGCCATTCAAACCTAAAAGCTAAGTAGAGTAATATCACTATCACTGAGGTTAATAGTGCTAAGCCTCCTTGGTTAATCAACTCTTCCCCCACTTGGCTGCCAATATAAATAGCATCTTGTGGCATGATTGTTAATCCACTTCTCTCGGAAAACTCAGTTAGCCATGCTTTTCCTTTCAAACTTATATCATTATCAACCTGTTGTACGCTCCAGTGTGTACCGTTTTCAGCAGAAGATAATTGAAATGTGTTTGGCAAAAATGATGTTAATAAACTTTCCATTTCGTTCTGAGTTATCGATTGTTGAGTAGAGAATTCTGTTAGGTATCCGCCTGTAAAATCTAAACCAAGATTAAGTCCATTGTAAAATAGACCGAGTAAAGAAAATAAAATGAATACTGCTGCAAAATAAAAACTAGCAAGTCGAAACTTACTTAAAACTTCGGTTTGCTTTAATAAAAAATCATTCATATTTTTACTCCAAGTAGCTGAGACTTGTTTTCACGGATAGATAGGTTGGTTAATGCTTTTGAGACGAATACTCCAGTAAACATACTGGTTAAAATTCCTAAGCATAAAATGATAGCGAAACCTTTGACTGCGCCATAACCGATAGAATATAAGATGATACCTGTGATCATCGTGGTAATGTTGGCATCCAAAATAGTTGAAAACGCACTTTTATAACCATTTTCAATTGCAGAAAGAGCATGTCGACCACGTTTTAGTTCTTCTTTTATTCTTTCAAAGATAAGCACATTAGTATCAACCGCCATACCTACCGTTAGCACTAATCCAGCGATCCCTGGAAGTGTTAAAACAGCACCAGGAAGGAGTGACATTAATCCAAGTAAACTCACTAGATTTAAAGCTAATGCAATATTAGCGATAATGCCCAACTTACGATACCAAAAAGCCATAAACAATAAAGTAAAAGAAATTCCGATGGTCAACGCTTTAATACCGTTATCTATATTGTCAGCACCAAGTGTCGCCTCGATACTTCGTTGCTGTACAATCGTTACTGGTGCCGTTAAGGAACCAGCCCGTAACAACAACGCAAGCTCTTGGGCAGCCTGCGGGCTAGACATATTGGTAATACTGAACTGAGAGCCTAAGTGTTGTTGAATGGTGGCAACATTAATCACTTTGCTTTTCTTAACCATTTCATTCTTGGTATTACGATAAAACTCAGAAAATACCGTCACCATAGGTTTACCAATATTTTTCTTAGAAAACTTAGACATTTTCTTACCGCCAATGCTATCTAACGTTAAGTTTACTAATGGCATGCCCATTTCATCTTGACCTGAACGCGCATTTTTAATACTACTCCCAGAGAACACTACTTTACTATTCATCCGCAATTTTCGTCCATTTTCATCAGTCATCTGTAAAATGCCTGCTGCTTTTGAGTGCTCAGCCATTTGATAAAAATCTAGTGAAGCCGTGGCACCAATAATCCTTTTGGCCTCTTCGGGATCATGAACACCAGGTAATTCGATGCGGATTCTATTTTTTCCTTGTTTTTGGGTAACCGCTTCTGTAATACCTAATTCTTCTATTCGTCCTCTCATGGTTTTAAGGGTTTGTTTCATTGTTTCTTGACGAAATTTAACTTGCTCTTGCGCGGAGTAGGCTAGAGTGATTTGATTTTCATTCAGTTTGTTTTGAGTTAACTCTGGATAGTTTTTCTTAATTTTTGTCAAAAAATCTTTATAAGCACTTTGCTTAGTTGAAGGATAACTAATCACAATTGAATAGTTATCTTGCTGTTCAACCTTACTTAAACGAATGCGTTTTTCTAAAGCTAAAGACTTAACTTCCAAAGCGATACTTTTTACTCTGTCAGACAATGCTCGTTCGGTATCGACATCAAGCACAAATAACACGCCACCACTTAAATCTAATCCTAGCTTTATAGGCTTTCCCTCTAATGATTTTAACCATATTGGAGCATCATTTTCGATTGAACTCTCAATAGAATAATTATCTCCAAATTTTTGTATTAACAAACTTTCGATAGAATGTTGGTCTGTTTTATTTTTTAAGATAATAGTAGTGTCATATGAAGATGATTTAATTTCATCCACAGCAAGGTTGTTGCTAGCTAACAAATTATTAATATCTTGTGGAGATATTTGTTCGTTTTGAGTGCTGTTGTTTGCGAGGTGAATGCTCACCTTGTCAGAATATAAGTTTGGTAATGCGCTAATAAGCATAAATAGCAATATGAAAGTAATGACAATATTTTGCCATTTAGCATGCCTTGCATGCTTGGTTTTACGTGAATTCATCATAAAATCTCTAAATAAAAAACCACAATAAATTGCTATAACTCATTGGGTATATAGCAAATACTGCAAGTAACCGATGGTTTAATATCAGTTTTGAAAAAGGGTAAATAGTTGATTTTTACAGTGCAGAAAATACAGGATTATGTTTTTACTGGACTGCGAGTTGATAAATTAACTGTGGTAAGTGGTTCTAGATGAATATAAAAAGTTACCGTCTTTCCAGCCAGAAAGTCGAGATGAATTAGCGTTATGACTTAATTGTTCAAACCATTGAGGGATAACAGGAGGGTTTGCTAGGTTTTTAAACAACCCCGCAGTCAATTTGATTTTAAAAAACTCTATGACTAACACGTAGTTTGGTGTTGTTTGTATTTCAGCAGTAAACAGCGAAGGGCTAAGTCTATTTAATCTTGGGAGATTGAATGAGTCTTCCGACTCTTCATTATCAAAAACTGAAACACTTTGTTGTTCAAGTTGAGAAAAAGAAATATGATTTAAAGAGTCTTTATCATTAATTTCAAGACTCGGCAAAGCATTAGCTGTTTGAGCTAATACTAATAAAAATAACAAGACTGTTAATTTACGCCACATGAAAATAAATACTCCTTTAAGATATCAATGATATATGGTTATTTATCGATATTTCAATAGCTTTATTATGTTTAGTGAATATTGGGATATCAAATGCCACATTTAAACTTTGAAGTGAGCATTAGATAATACAATTATATCCCATTACTTAAGTCTTCAAAGTAGCAAAAATTAATACCTGGAGAAGATATGCCAACGGCAGCATAATGAGCTTAAAACAGGCTTCCAAAGTTTTAAAACGGAACTTACTAATAGCGGGTCGTTTATGATCAATACTCTTGAGGTACAACAGATGATGAATACAGATATAGTTTTCTACATGATTCGTTGATAGTAATAGCTGGCGAGATACCTTGTTGCTTAAGTGTTCTTTTTTCGTCTCCAACATGGCTACCAGAAAAGTAACAGAGTCGGTTTATACTAGTGTATTTATTAACGATGCTTTCAAATGAATCTGAGTTAACTAGTTGAGCTGTTGAACCGCTTACCTTCCAAAAGTTATCTATATCGATATAACCTTGCTCATAAAGGCCAATAATATTTTCCACAGATGTATGAAAAATAGCGGCTAAATCATCAGTAGTCCTGTTTTTGGATTGTTTTAACATTTCGTTATGAAGTGCAGTAAATGCCGTTTCCTCATCTATGAATTGATTCATGAAGCCATTAGCTTGTGTATTGTAATAAAGTGGTATTTCTTTTCGTATCACTAGCTCAATAGCTGCATTTTTTGGTAGTGCAAATGCTTTGAATTTTTCGCATGATGTAAATTCATCGAGCGTCACATATTTTGATGATAAAAGATGAGGCGAAGGCGCTGGCGTAAGAAGCTCTGCTATTTCATTAAGAGTAAGCGCGTAATTAAGCAGTGCGCTTAGCTATAATCGAAGTCTAGCTGCACATTCCACGGCATTAAGTCAGTAAAATCATCATCGCCACTTTGACGTGCAGGCAATATTTTAAATAAATGTTGGAAGTAATAATAAGGATTGATGTCATTGGCTCGACACGTCATGACGATACTGTAAAGTGTCGCACTTGCCTGTGCACCATTGACTGATTTTGAAAATAACCAGTTTTTCCTGCCTGTTGTAAACGGCCGGATATCCCGCTCTGTAATATTGTTATCAATCCCTAAGTAACCATCTTCAACGTACCTAATCAGTTTATGCCACTGGTTGAGATTGTATTTTATCGCTTTGCCAATATAACTTCCCGCGGTCACTTTATCACAGGCTTCATCAAGCCATGTTTTGAATTGTGTTAGAATTGGCAGGGCTTTTTCTTGTCGTAATTGATACCGTGCTTGTGGTGCTAATTTTTTGTTCTTGGCTTGAGTTTCCAGTTTGTATAATTGGCTGATAAAGCTTATGGCTTTATGGGCACGGCCTTTATTTTTCGACTCTGCTTTTAATGCTTCATCATATTTACGTCTAGCGTGCGCCCAACAGCCCACAGGAGTAACACCTTCAATACCGTCATAAACACTGTAACCATCGCATTGTAAATATCCTTGATAACCCGCTAAGAATTCTTCTGCGCAAGCACGGCTACGACCCGCTTGATAGTCGTAAATAACCACCGGCTGTTTGCTTGCTTCATTGCTGCGATAGACCCACATCTGTGAATTGCTACTTGGGTTTTCACCTTCATCTAAGACTTGTACACGCGTTTCATCCGCGCATAAACTGTGCTCACCAAGCAAGTGGCGCTGCATGGCTTTCACTAATGGCTTAATGAGTATGCCAGCCTTAATGCACCAGTTGGCTAACGTTCCTCTGGAGATGTTTAAACCGCCGCGTTCAAAAATATCAACTAAACGATAAAGTGGTAGTGCATCACAGTATTTGGCGGTAACGACTGCCGATAAGGCTTCGGGACTCGCCATGCTACCAGGAATAGGTTGGGTTGGTTTTGGTGCGGTTATTATTTTACAGCTTAGCGCTTCATGCTCACAGTGCCTGCAAGCGTATTTAAATTGCTTATGTTTTATCACGCTAATTTTGGCTGGAATGATTTTAACTTGTTCGCTATCTTCACTACCGCAGTGGTGCATCTGTTCACCGCAACACGTACAAGATAACTCGGTTAAGGTGTGCTCAACCTCTTCTCGCTCAAAGTGCTCGGCTAGCAATTGTTTACCTTTTTTATGATGTTTGGGTGGCTCACTCGTTTTATGCTGCTCGGCTTCATTGAAGGTACCTCGGGGGGCTTTTTCACTTTTTCGACCGTATTTTTGTGACTTACTTAACTTTAATTCGGCGAGTAGATGGTCAATACGCGTTTGCATTTCAACTTTATCTTCTTTGAATGCTTGTTTTTCTGTTTGCCAAGACTGCTTTTCTGTTGTTAAAGCATCAATCTGTGCTTGCATCTGGGCAAGTTGATTTTGTAGGGTGAGGAGTTGTGTGTCATCTGTCATTTTCATAGCATGACACACTGGCAAGATCGTACAAGAGGGTAAACGTGATCGTAATGGGTTACATCACAGACAAACCTGATAACGTGGGATGTCGAGTCTGGCTCGTCACGGGTAAACCGGATAATAACCATTGGAGTTGGCGTTGTTCAATGCTCATTGCAGCACACACTTCGTCGCATGTCGGCCATTGAAATCGCCCTTGCTCTAAGCGACGATAATAAAGCCAAAAACCATTAGTATCCCAAAATAATATTTTTAATTTATCGCGCCGCTTATTACAAAAAACAAACCAAGCTTGGCTCAAAGGATCGAGTGATAAGGTATCACTGACAATAATGCTAAGACCATTAATTGATTTTCTCATGTCAGTGAAACCAGTGACCAAGTAGACTTGGCTTGGGGAGTGCATTACAACGCACTCAATAGTTGCGCTAAGGTTTGATGGCTTAAGGTTGACTCAAAATCGACTTGGTAGCCACTGGGTGTGGTGAGTTTAATCATAGAAGGTTGTGTAAAAGGCTGTTCATTAATAACAAAAGGGATCACCTGTTGCTGTTTAACGGGTAGTGTTTCAGGAGATAGGCATTTACGCCAAGCGTAGAAGGTGGACACGTTAATCTTATTGTCGCGACAAAATTGAATGATGGTTAAATCACTTCGTTGTTGCTGTTCAAAGATGCGTTTCCAGTGTTTAATTTTTTGCTGTTTATTCATAATTACCTCATGTTAATCTACTGAGATAATTATGCGCAGGCTTGATTAATATTGGTATGTGGGGCTAATTACGCGCTTACGAATATCGAGAATATTCTCATTCCCGATAAGATTAACTACAAGTGGTTAATTTTTTATATTTAAAAAACCTTTATTCTTTTTTAGAATAAAAAATCGTTATCTATTCTTTTTGGTTTTTATTAAAATTGTCTATTCTTTCCCCATATATTGTTATGGGTGAATATTTTATGTCACAAGAGCCGCTATCTTTAGAGCAAAATTCAAATCAAGCATCAAGTTCACTTGATGCCAACCAACTAGTCTTGCTACAACAAGCGACGTCTAGTTACTCATCATTACAACTTGCTTGGGCGAGTGGTTATTTAGCCGCTAAAAGTGAGCAAGGGCAGGTTTCTCAAGTTAATGTAGCAACCGCGGTGGCACCGGCAAAAATACTTACTATTTTATATGCTTCGCAAACAGGTAATGCAAAGGGTGTTGCTAGCCAAGTTGAGCAAAGTGCTAGTGCTGCTGGCATTAAGGTAAAGTTGGTTAATATTAGTGATTTCAAGGCTAAATCGTTAAAGAATGAAACGCATATTATTATTGTTGCGAGTACAAATGGTGAAGGTGAACCGCCTGATGATGCCATTGAATTTCATGAATTTTTACTTGGTAAAAAAGCGCCTAAATTACCTAATCTTAGCTATAGCGTACTTGCTTTGGGTGATAGTAGTTATGAATTTTTCTGTCAAACAGGCAAAGACTTTGACGAACGTTTACAAGCATTAGGTGCTAAGCAAGTATTACCGCGCGTTGATTGTGATGTTGATTACGACAGCGACAGTGAAAGTTGGACGGTGAAAGTTGTTGAAACCTTAAAAGAAGAGTTAACACAAGCTGATACAGCATTAGCTCCAGTGATTGATTTACCGGTAGCCACTGTTAGCCAGTATAGCAAGCAAAATCCTCTTGAAGCAGAGTTTCTTTTAAGCCAAAAAATTACTGGAAGAGATTCAGCTAAAGATGTTCGTCATATTGAAATTGATTTAGGCGAATCTGGCTTAACATATCAAACAGGGGATGCATTAGGTGTTTATTTTGAAAATAACGCTGCCTTGGTTGTGGAATTGTTAGCTACACTCAATTTCACTGGTGATGAAGATGTTAGTTTAAAGGTCAACGGTGAACAACAAACTTTCTTACTTAAAGATGCTTTAAAAAAACAGTTAGAAATAACGCAAACAGCACCAGCGTTTATCGAATTTTGGGCAAAAGCAAGTGATGATGAATCATTATTAGCTATTGCAGCTGATAAACATACTGCCAGAGAATATGCTAGTAACCATCAAATTGTGGATGTGGTAAGCACTGCTTCAGCAGAAATTAGTGCACAAACATTTGTTGATGCCTTACGTAAAATGACACCGCGTTTATATTCAATTGCTTCAGCACAGGCTGAAGTTGAAGAAGAAGTACATTTAACCGTTGGTATAGTGGCTTATGAATACAATGACAAGCAGCGTTTTGGTGGCGCTTCTCACTTCTTAGCTGAAGGTATCGAAGAAGGTCAAACAGTACGTGTTTTTGTTGAACACAATGATAACTTCCGTTTACCACAAGATAATAATGCACCTGTGATTATGATCGGCCCAGGTACAGGTGTTGCACCATTTAGAGCATTCATGCAGCAACGTGAAGCTGATGAGGCAAGTGGTGATAATTGGATGTTTTTTGGTGATCAAACTTTCACACAAGACTTTCTTTATCAAGTTGAATGGCAAAACTACTTAAAATCAGGTTTGTTAACACGTATGGATGTGGCCTTTTCTCGCGATCAAGTGGAAAAAATCTATGTTCAAAACAGACTGAAAGAGCAAGCAAAAGATGTTTTTGCATGGCTTGAGCGTGGTGCACATATCTATATTTGTGGCGATGCAAACCGCATGGCAAAAGATGTACACCAAACCCTATTAGAGATCATTGCTGAACAAGGCCAACTAAGTGGCGAGCAAGCTGAGCAGTACTTAAAAGATTTACGTAGTAACAAACGCTACCAAAAGGACGTTTACTAATGACAACTGAATTAATTGTAAAAGGCAAGTTATCAGATAACGAACGCCTAAAAGCAGAAAGTAACTTCTTGCGTGGCACTATCAGCGAGGATTTAAAAGATGGCATTACCGGTGGCTTTAGCGCAGATAACTTTCATTTAATTCGTTTGCACGGAATGTATCAGCAAGATGACCGTGATATTCGTGGTGAACGCCAAAAACAAAAGCTAGAACCATTGCATAATGTAATGCTTAGAGCGCGTTTACCTGGTGGTATTATTACTCCTAAGCAGTGGTTAACTATTGATAAATTTGCACAGGAAAAAACTTCCTACGGCAGTATACGTTTAACAACACGTCAAACATTTCAGTTTCATGGGGTTTTAAAACCCAATATTAAGCTAATGCACCAAACACTGAATAGTATTGGTATTGATGCGATAGCAACAGCAGGTGATGTAAACAGAAACGTATTATGCACACCAAACCCTATTGAGTCAGAGGTACATCAGGAAGCTTATGAGTGGGCTAAAAAAATCAGTGAGCACTTGTTACCTAAAACTCGTGCATATGCTGAAATTTGGCTTGATGAAGAAAAGGTTGAAACCACTGAAAATGACGAACCTATTCTAGGTCGTACTTACTTACCACGTAAATTTAAAACAACGGTAGTGGTGCCTCCTCAAAATGACATTGATGTGCATGCCAATGACTTAAACTTTGTTGCTATTAGTGAAAACGGTAAGTTAATTGGTTTCAATGTGTTGGTGGGCGGTGGTTTAGCTATGACTCATGGGGATAAAAGCACTTATCCTCGTAAAGCGGATGACTTTGGCTTTATTTCTGTAGAGCAAACCTTAGCTGTAGCTGAAGCGGTAGTAACTACGCAACGAGATTGGGGAAATCGCGTTAATCGTAAAAATGCTAAAACAAAATATACCTTAGATAGAGTAGGGGTTGATGTTTTTAAAGCGGAAGTTGAAAAACGTGCAGGGATAAGTTTTGCACAAAGTCGTCCCTATACTTTTACTGAGCGTGGTGATCGTATTGGTTGGGTTGAAGGTGTAGATAATAAGCATCACTTAACTTTATTTATCGAAAATGGTCGAATTTTAGACTTTCCAAGTGATAACCATAGCGGCATAAGTAAAAACTTAAAAACAGGCTTGCGTCAAATAGCTGAAATTCACCAAGGCGATTTTCGTCTCACGGCTAATCAAAATTTAATTATTGCTGGTGTTGCACAAGCGGATAAAACACAAATTGAAAAAATTGCCCGTGAGCATGGTTTGATTAACGATAATATTTCTAATCAGCGTAAAAGCTCTATGGCTTGTGTGGCCTTTCCTACTTGCCCATTAGCTATGGCAGAAGCCGAGCGTTATTTACCTACCTTAGTGGATGATGTTGAGACTATTTTGACAAAAAATGGTTTAGAGGGTGAGTCTATTATATTACGCGTAACAGGTTGCCCAAATGGGTGTGGCCGTGCAATGTTGGCTGAAATTGGTCTAGTAGGTAAAGGGCCGGGTAAGTACAATATGCACTTAGGGAGTAACCTAGGTGGTACTCGTGTGCCTAAACTTTATAAGGAAAACCTTAACGAGCAAGATATTTTAACCGAAATTGACACCTTAACTGCTCGTTGGGCTTCAGAGCGTGATCAAGGCGAATGTTTTGGTGATTATGTTATTCGTGCCAGTGTTGTAGATGAAGTAAAAATAAGCGCAAGGGACTTTCATGATGACTAATGCATTAATTTCGACAAAACCAGATGTAGTAACGCAGCTTTCTGATAGCACAGAGCTTAACGTTAAAAAAACAACTAGTCGTTTTCCTTCTTCATTGCCTAAGCCTTGGTTAGCGCAGTGGAACGAGGATTTAGAGAAAAAATCACCATTGGCCCGTATAGAATGGACAATGGAGAATTTACCTAGCCAATTTGTTTTATCATCAAGTTTTGGTATTCAATCGGCGGTAATGCTTCATATGATGACGCAAGTTGATGCTAATATTCCGGTCTTGCTGACCGATACTGGGCATTTATTTCCTGAAACCTACCGCTTTATTGAGCAATTGACTGAGCGACTAAAGCTTAATTTACACGTTTTTAGCGCGGTAGAGAGTGCGGCGTGGCAGTTAGCTAAATATGGTGAACAATGGGCGCAGGATGAAGAGGCACTGAAACAATATAATCGTAAGAACAAGGTAGAACCCCTTGAGCGTGGTTTATCTGAATTAAACTGTGGTACTTGGTTTTCAGGTGTTCGTAGGCAGCAATCTAATCATCGTCAGGGCTTGTCTGTAGTAAGTATTCTGCGTGGCCGCTTTAAGGTACATCCTATTATTGATTGGCATAATAAAGATGTGCATGAATATTTAACCAAACACAATTTACCTTATCATCCGTTATGGGAGCAAGGGTATGTGTCAGTAGGTGATATACACAGTACTAGACCACTAACATTAGGGATGGATGAAAGTGAAACACGTTTTGGCCCTGGTCAACGTGAATGTGGCTTACATACTGATGGTGATGGCATATAGTAAAGTAAGACTTAACCTGCGAGTGTGAATTGTTTATTTTGCTATTGGTGAAAAGCATTTATCTACTCGCTATTCGCTATTTCAAAGTGATGATTTAACATTTCTTTTAAGTGAGTAAAAAAGTCATCATTGCTTTTATCACCAATCAGTTGTGCTAGCTCAGCGCCGATAGGCGTAAATTTATAAAACTGTAAACTGGTTTTTGGCTTTTTGCTGGCTAATTTTAAGGGTTGGCCATTGTAAGTGAAGTTGGCTGTTTGTCCTTCATTGGCAAAAGTAGACTCACTCTCTTGAAAAAAAATTAAGTGATTATCGGCAAGCGACAACAAATCGGCATAGTTTAAGCCAAAGTTACTTAAGTTAAAAAATTGTTGCCTTTGCTTGTTGAAAAAATTAAGTAAACTCAACGGTTGGCAACTTCCAGATAATAAACGAATATTTTTTCTTGTGCTATCTTTTACCGCTAAAGAACATGCTTTAGCAAGAAGCTTGGCATCGACAATACTCATGTCTCGAAATACTTTTAGTGCTTTTAATGAAAATGTTCCAGGCTTAGATAACTCACCGGCAAGGATTTTCGCCCACAAATCTTGCATGGTGTTATTGCTAATGTCTTCTGCCAAATGGATAAAGCGATTAAACCAGTCGAGATCTGTTCTTTTGTCAATTGTTTTGCTACTACAAAAAGCATAGGTTTTTTCCATGATGGCTTCTATGTTTTGTTGTTTTCTATGACTTTCCAAACGAGACCGTTTAATACTTCGCTCTTCAATGGGCATTTGCTTTTCAGAAGGTAATAGAGATGCTTCAAGTCCAAACTGTTGAGTAAGATTAAATAATTTCTTATGGGCGGCAGTTTCCGTAGCTTTTTGTAGAAGAGCAAAATCAGCAGTTAGTTGAGCATTTTTAGCATCATTGTGCTTTGACTCCTCTTTGCTAACAATAACCGATGTTTTATCTGTTTTCATCGAAATGTCCCAGTAGATGCCGACTAAAAATATGTAAATCACAAAATTAATTGTATTGATTTATTGAATATTGTCAAAGCGGCTTTTAATATATGAGAAAATAAGGTAAAAAAGTAGCTTTAAAATATAGTTAAGTTATAGTTAGCGTTTAATCTTAACATCAAATTTAGTTAACTGGCCTGTGAGTCAAGCAGGAAAAATGGCATAAGGTTAATTACTTGAGGACAGTATGCAAGCATCAGAAAATTCAGATGATGACTTTTTATTTATCGATGATAGTGATGAAAATGAAATATTAGATAGCGACGGTAAAGAGGCATGGCAGGTTCTAATTGTAGATGATGATCCAGAAATTCACTCTGTAACCCAGTTAGCTTTATCTGATTTAGTTGTGCTTGGTCGCCGTTTAGAGTATCTACATGCTTATTCTGGTCAAGATGCCTGTAAACTTATCGAAAAAAATCAAAATATTGTTTTAGTGTTACTTGATGTCGTTATGGAAACTGATGATGCAGGCTTGAATGTTGTGAAGTACATTCGAGAAGAGCTTGGCCGTCAAGATATTCGTATTGTGCTACGTACAGGTCAGCCTGGTTATGCGCCAGAAGAAAGTGTTATTAAAGAATATGATATTAATGACTATAAAACTAAAACTGAGCTCACTCGACGAAAACTGGTTACCACGGTTTATGCCGCCATTCGTTCTTATCAGCAAATAGCTAGAGTGAATGAAAACCGACAAGGTTTAGAGAAGATAGTTTCTGGCTCGGCAAACTTACTAGAGTTACATTCTATCGCAGAGTACTGTCAAGGTGTTTTAAAGCAATTACCCTCTATTATCGAACAAAATGTTGAAGCGTTATTTTGTGCCAGAGGGCAAGGTATTATCGATAATGCGGATGATTTAAGTTTCTATATTATTGCTCAGCAAGGTTTTTCATCGGTACTGGCGAAGCAAAAATTAGATACACTCAAAGATGAGCAGGTTAGCCAACAAGTAAAGTCTTGCTATATGCAAAAAAAGCATTTATCTCAAGATTTATCTCAGTGCTTTTATATAGTCCGAGGGACATATAGGGCGGTTATTTATATTCACTTGCAAAAACCATTGTCTGAGACTCAACAACAGTTATTAGAAGTGTTTTATACCAATGCAGCTGTTGGTTATGAAAATGTACACCTTTTTCACAAGTTAAACAAAGCAGCTTATAGAGATGGATTGACTAACCTACCAAATAGATTGGATTTCGTGCGCTTGTTGGATGTGTTCGCTAAAAGTGATAAAGAAAATGATATCGCGGTATTGATTGATTTAAACCATTTTAGCGATGTGAATGACGGCTTAGGTCAAGACGTAGGTAATTTATTATTAGCTGCGGTGTCAAAAAGGCTACAAACCATTGATTGTGATTGTAAAATAGCACGAGTTGGCTCTGATGTTTTTGGTCTTGTCGGTTGTAATAATTGTATAACTCCCGCGAGTTTAACTCAGTTATTTGAACAACCGTTTACCGCCGGAGAACAAAAGCTCCCGATTAATGCCTGTTTTGGTTTTTGTACTAAAGAGCATGCTAATGGCAGTGGTGTTAAGGTATTAAATCAAATTAATATCGCGTTAAACCTTGCTAAAAAACAGCGTAATGACCATTTTGCTTATTACAACCCTGAAATAGAAGATGCCACTTTATGGCGTCTAAACATGATTAGAGAGTTGCGTACAGATTTTGCCGAAAACAGACTTGAACTTTGGTATCAACCGCAATTAGCCTTGCACACAGGTAAAGTGATTGGTGCTGAGGCTTTATTACGTTGGCGTAAAGAAACTGGTGAGTTTATATCGCCAGCTGTTTTCATCCCATTAGCAGAATACTCTGGCTTGATAGTGGATATTGGCGATTGGGTTGTTAATCAGGCTTGTCAACAAATTAACAGTTTGAGTTCGCAACAATTCGATGATATTACCATTTCGGTGAATGTTTCTATTCCTCAGTTTAGGCGTGGTAATTTTGCCGATTCAGTCATGAACGCGATCAACACACACCAAATTAATGCGGCTAAACTAGAGCTTGAAATTACTGAAAATATCTTAATGGATGATCCTCAAATGATGATCGATGCTTTAGTTAAGCTAAAAGAACATGGCATAAGTATTGCGCTTGACGATTTTGGCACAGGTTTTTCTTCGTTGAGTTATTTACAACAGTTACCGCTAGATAGGTTAAAAGTTGATCGTGCTTTTGTCACTCATGTAGCCAAAGAAGGGCAATCTGTCATTGCAGAGACAATTATTGCCCTTGGTAAGAAAATGGGCCTTAAAGTTATTGCAGAAGGTATTGAAGAAATTGAGCAACAAGAGCGTCTACTTGAACTTGGTTGCGATGAGGTTCAAGGATTTTATTATGCTAAGCCTATGCCTAAAAATGACTTTTTTCAATTTTTAAAAGAGAGCAGTTCATAATAAGCTGATTATTATCTTCTACTGCTCATGTTTCGCGCTCAAGATCGATGATTGTATATCAACCTTGTTTCTTTGCCCTGTTTGGGGTTATCAGGAACTAATAATGCCAACACTAGCGAACAAATAGCAAAGCCAGCGCCGATATAAAATACCCACGAAGCTTGAATAATCCACAATAAACCAAGCAATGCGGGGATAATTACAGCAGCAATATGATTTATTGAAAAGCTAATCGCGGCACTAGCGGCAATATCCTCTGGTTGGGCTACTTTTTGAAAATATGTTTTAATCGCAATAGCAAGCGCGAAGAATAAATGATCAACGACATACAAAACTGCTGCTATTGAAGCGCTCTCTACTATTCCATAGCTGATAAAAATGATAATCAGGCCAATATACTCAACGCATAAGGTGGCACGCTCACCTATTTTTCCTATCAATTTGCCTATTTTTGCTGCGAATAACCAATTAAAAACATAGTTTATAAGAAATAAAGCACTGATATCGGCAACACTATAATGAAATTTTTCCACCATTAAAAAACCGGCGAATACCACAAAAATCTGCCGACGAGCACCACTAAAAAATGTTAGAGCATAGAATAACCAATAACGTTTTCTAACTATGAGTTTTTTGGTTTGTGGTGTTTTTTCTGGGAAGTGCTTAAATAAAAGCGTTAAAAACAAGGTGAAAAGTAAACCTACACCACCAAATAAGGCGTAAGTTGAGCAGTAATCCCATGAAAATTTTTCCATTAGCAGCCAAATACTAGAGAATGCTAGTAGGGATGCGATGGATTTTACCGATAACATGCGTCCCATAAAATGAGCTGTTTTCTCTTTGTCTATCCATTGCAAGGTTAAAGATTGGCTCACAGTTTCATAATAATGAAATCCAATAGACATTAGCATAGTAGTTAAATACATGCCTAATAGAGATGGAAAAAAACCGGTAAGAAAAACACCTATGCAGGTAATTGCTAACGAAAGCAATGCCAAACGCTGCTCTTTAATAAATATTAACGCATAAATTGCAGTGAATGCTAAAAAGCCGGGGATTTCTCTAAGGCTCTGTAATATGCCTATTTCAACACCCGTGAAATTAGCTTTTTCGATAACAAAGTTATTTAATAAAACCATCCACACAGCAAAAACCAGCGGCATAATAAAAGTCATAGCTAAAAGAAGATGTTCAGGTTGATTGAAGCGCTGAAAAAGTGTTTTCACCTAAGTAAAATCTCTAAATTAAGAGTAATAAAGTCATTTTACGCTTTTCTCTTTTTATTTCAATTACTGATAAATACAATAAAAAACATAACTAAAACATATATCAGTTTAAGTTAACTATTGATTAATACGCATGATTTAAACGCCTGTTTAAAAAGTGTTGCATTTCATTTTTTTTCAAGGCACACTCAGTCGTCTATTATTAGATGGCAAAGCTAAATAACGAAAAAAATAGCAATAGAATATTCAAATAACCAAATGGACTTTCATATCGGTTTGGTTTTATAAAAAGCAATCATCAAAACATCAACACCACATTTAGGTGAAGGAGACAAAGTATGATATATCAAGGCAAAAGCCTTAGCGCCCAATTACTTGACGACGGTATTGTCGAGCTAAAATTCGACGCCCAAGGCTCAGTAAATAAATTCGACCAAGCAACTTTTGAAGAATATAAAGCCGTTGTTGCTGCTATTAACAACTGCAGTGATGCAAAAGGCGTTATGGTAACGTCTGGAAAATCAACATTTATTGTTGGTGCTGACATCACTGAATTTTTAGGATCATTTCAACAACCTGAGGAGCAATTAGTTGCTTGGGCAAAAAAGGCATCTGACGTTTTTGATTCATTTGAAGATATTCAATTACCAACAATCGCTGCCATTAATGGTATTGCATTAGGTGGTGGTTGTGAAATGACGTTAGTGTGTGATTACCGTGTTGCTGATACTAATGCTAGCATCGGTCTACCAGAAGTTAAATTAGGCTTGATGCCTGGTTTTGGTGGTACTGTTAGATTACCTCGCGTTATAGGTTTTGATAATGCTGCAACTTGGATGTCTACAGGTAAAGCCTTTAAACCTGCAGCAGCACTTGCACAAGGTGTTCTTGATGCTGTTGTAGAGCCTGACAATTTACGCGCTGCCGCCATTAATATGCTTAAGTTAGCCATTGATGGAAAATTAGATTGGCGCGCTAAACGCCAGCCTAAATTAGAGCCGTTAAACTTATCTCAAACCGAACTGATCATGTCATCAACAACATGTAAAGGCATGATTGCTGCAAAAGCAGGAAAGCATTACCCAGCACCAATGGTGATGATAAACACATTAATTGCAGCTGCTAATTTAGATCGTACTGGTGCAATGGCTGCGGAGAACGCTGGATTTGCAAAATTAGCAAAAACTGATGCCGCAACAGCGCAAATTGGTTTGTTTATGGCTGACCAAGTGATTAAAGGCAAAGCTAAAAAAGCGGGTAAACTTGCGAAAAAAGCCGTTAATAAAGCTGCCGTACTAGGTGCAGGTATTATGGGAGGCGGTATTGCTTATCAGTCGGCCTATAAAGGCACGCCTATCATTATGAAAGACATTAATGATCAAGCCCTTGAATTAGGTTTAAATACTGCTGCGGGGATATTAACTAAACAAGTTGAACGCGGTCGTATGAATGCCAAGAAAATGGCTGGCGTGTTAAACAATATAACTCCATCGCTAAGTTATGATAGCGTTAAAGATGTTGATGTTGTTGTAGAAGCCGTTGTTGAAAACCCTAAAGTTAAAGGCATGGTTTTAGCGGAAGTTGAAGGTGTTATTAGTGAAGATGCAATTCTTACTTCAAACACGTCTACTATTTCAATTGATTTATTGGCACAAAGTGTAAAACGTCCAGAAAATTTCTGTGGTATGCATTTTTTTAACCCTGTAAATAAAATGCCATTAGTAGAAGTTATTCGCGGTAAAGACACTTCAGATGAAACCGTTGCAGCGGTTGTGGCTTACGCCGCTAAAATGGGTAAATCCCCCATTGTCGTTAATGACTGCCCAGGTTTTTATGTAAACCGTGTTTTATTCCCATACTTTGCAGGCTTTAGTCAATTAGTACTTGAAGGTGCTGACTTTGTGGCCATTGATAAAGTGATGGAAAAACAATTTGGTTGGCCAATGGGTCCTGCATATCTATTAGATGTGGTTGGTGTTGATACTGCTGATCACTGTACCGGTGTGATGTCTGCTGGTTTCCCTACACGTATGCAAAAGCTTGAAAATGATCCCGTAAGCACTTTATATAACAATGAACGCTTTGGTCAGAAAAACGGTAAAGGTTTCTTTGATCATATTAAAGACAAGCGTGGTCGTCCTGTGAAAGTTCCTGCGCCTGTTGCATATGAGCTACTTGCACAAAACTGTGCTGAGAAAAAAGATTTTACCAGTGAAGAAATTATTGCTCGCATGATGATTCCAATGGTAAATGAAGTGGTTCGTTGTTTAGAAGAGGGTGTCGTTGATACAGCTGCCGAAGCCGATATGGGCTTAATCTATGGTATTGGTTTCCCTCCATTTAGAGGTGGCGCAATTCGTTATTTAGAAACTCTTGGTTTAGATAACTTTATCGCCATGGCGGATCAATACGCACATTTAGGCGAGATTTATCAAGTAACCGATGGCCTTCGCGAAATGGCTAAAGCCGGTAAATCATATTTCACTACTGATGTTAAATCAGCTTAAGCCGAGGAGAATAAAATGAATGAAGTTGTAATTGTAGATTGCATACGAACTCCAATGGGTCGCTCTAAGGCCGGTGTTTTTCGTAATGTTCGTGCTGAAGCATTATCAGCACACTTGATGAAACAAATTTTAGTACGTAACCCAGCCTTAGATCCAAATGATATTGAAGATGTTATTTGGGGTTGTGTTAAGCAAACCAAAGAGCAAGGTTTCAATATTGCACGAAATGCCTCATTACTTGCTGGTTTACCAAAATCTATTGGTGGTGTAACGGTTAACCGTTTATGTGGTTCTTCTATGGAAGCTTTACATCAAGCAAGTACCAGCATCATGACCGGACAGGGCGATGTGTTTCTTATTGGTGGCGTTGAGCACATGGGTCATGTACCTATGATGTATGATGTTGATTTTGATCCAGCATTGAATAAAACGATTGCTTTAGCCTCTGGTAACATGGGATTAACAGCCGAATTATTAGGAAAGCAACACGGTATTACTCGTGAAATGCAAGACGCCTTTGGTGCTCGTTCACACCAAAAAGCACATGAAGCGACATTGGCTGGACGTTGGGACAATGAAATTGTTGCAACACAAGGGCATGACGCTTCTGGCGCATTGACTTTGGTTGAACATGATGAAGTTATCCGCCCCGAAACTACCGCGGAAAGTTTATCAACATTACGTCCCGTATTTGATCCAGTTAACGGTACCGTTACAGCGGGTACCTCTTCAGCTTTATCAGATGGTGCTTCGGCAATGTTACTAATGTCCGCTGAAAAAGCCAAAGCTTTAGGCTTAACCCCTCGCGCTAAAATTCGTGGTATGGCTGTGGCAGGTTGTGATCCGTCAACGATGGGTTATGGACCTGTACCAGCAACAACAAAAGCATTAAAGCGCGCTGGTTTATCTATTGAAGACATTGAGTTATTTGAATTTAATGAAGCCTTTGCTGCCCAAGCTCTTTCATGTGTTAGAGCATTGAAAGTCGAAGATAAGATGGATAAAATAAATTTAAATGGTGGTGCGATTGCATTAGGTCACCCATTAGGCTGTTCAGGGTCTCGAATTTCAGGCACACTAATTAACTTAATGGAAGGCCAGGACGTAAATATTGGTTTAGCTACTATGTGTATTGGTTTAGGTCAAGGTATCGCTACCGTATTTGAACGGGTATAATCCTTTTACTGAAATTCTTTATTCGCTTTTCAAACCTATAAAAAAACCAGTCAAATGACTGGTTTTTTTTATAGGTTATCCTTAGCTTCCCTTTACTAGCCATTTCATCATATCTTTCACGCTTGGCTCTTTCCCGTACATTGTCATGCCCATTTTAAAGAGTCTTGCTGCTGCTGTTCTAATCCAAAAACATAAAGCCAAAATAAGTACCAATGAGAAAAGAGGTTGCCACAAAGGTAAATCAATCAATGACATTCTAACGGGCATAGCGACAAAAGATGTTAAGGGAAAGTAGCTTAGAAATGTTAACGGCCAGTTTGATGCTCCATCCATCGTTAGAAAAGTTATCACCATTGGCAGTAGCGGTAATAGCATGATACTGGTTTTCGCACTATGGTTAGGATCGTCAATAGCGGCGGCAATTGCTGCCATAAAGGCGGTACAAAGGTAAACGCCAAAAAGCGCAAATATTGCTAACCAAGGTAGTAATGACCAGTCAATAATAGAAAAATCAATGGGATTACCATGGATAACGACGCGGGTAAAGGCGTAGGCAAGTACCGCAGTAATGCTAGCGGTAGCCATAGCTTTAATCGCGTGCAACATTTGGCCTAATATCTTGCCATCAATCCATGTTTGTGGGCTGATACAAGAGTAAAGTTGCTCAGTAACTCTTTGTTGTTTTTCGCCGGTAATACTGACAAATAATTGTCCAAAAGAAGTGAAAATACCAATAGCCAGTAATATGATCATACCCATGGCTGTTGTTGTTGCAGAACTGTTTTCTGCTTTGATGTTTGTATCTAAATACTGACTATTAAAAGTAACAGGCTGTTTTAACGTTGATAATTGTTCCGATGCTAAGCCGAGACTTTCCGCATAATTAAGGCTATATTGTTGATGCAAGTTTTGCTGTAAATCGACCAACCAACTCTGCTTATCTTTACTGTAAATAGTAATTTTCTTGGTACCGTTGCTATGCGTTGTTTCAGTTAAGATTGCATTCCAAAGTTGTTTGTTAGCTAACTCTTCTTTGAGTTGAGTCAAACTTTTAGTACTGGAAGTAAAAGTAAAATTTTCAGATTTTTCCGTTAAATGAATATCAGGTGAGGTAGCAATGTTATAAATGCTTTGTTGGTCGTTGTTAAGGTGTTGCCATAGCAAAACCAAAAGAGCAAAGCCCACCATAATGAGTTTAGAAATAACTTCTTGTTTCCATTTGAAAAAGTGCAGAAACTCCCAAGAAGTTACTAACCAAGTTTGTTGGAGCGTTTTATTTTTAAGCATTTACACTGCCTCTGTGGTTTTCAATGGCGCTTAGGTATAATTGATGTAAATCCACCTTTTTACTGTGCATGCTTTGTAAGTTGCCAAGCGCAGTTAATGTGTTTAATAACTGGTTCATTGATTGCGATGCATTTAGGCTGATGTGTAATACATTATCATTTAAGAGTGAGTGTTTTGTTGATGAAAGTAGTTTAGCTGATTGTAGTTGATCTATTGGCTGAGAAAATTGAACAGATAACTCCACTGAGGTATTTGCTTGTTGCTGAATATCATGCAAGCTACCATAAAAAACTACCTCACCTAAGTTCATTAATAACATGCGATCAGCAAGTTTTTCTACCATCGCCATTTGATGGGCACTTAAAATAACGGTCATTCCTTTGGCTTTTAATTCCGATAAAAAGGTGACAACTTTCTCTTGATTGATTGGATCTAAACCGGAAAAAGGTTCGTCTAAAATTACCCATTTAGGCTGATGGATAACAGCACTGATTAATTGTACTTTTTGCTGATTACCTTTGGAAAGCGTTTTTAATTGTTCATTTTTTCTGTCAAGCAACTCGAAACGCTCCAACCAATATTGTGCTTGTTCATCGGCAACAGGTTTATGAACGCCGTTAAGTTGGGCGAAATAAATAAGGTTTTTGATGACCGATTTTTCGGGATATAAGCCTCTATCTTCAGGTAAATAGCCTAGTGTATGAGAAGGAATAGAGGTATATTCTTTACCTTCAAAGTGTAGTGATATACTGCCGGCGTCTGGTTGAGTAAAGCCTGTTAACATCCTTACTAAAGAGGATTTTCCTGCACCGTTAGGCCCTAATAAGGCGAAAATCTCTCCCTGTTTTACAGAAAAAGACAACTCTTTGATCGCTGTAACTTTGGCGTATTGTTTCTTCACTTTATCAACAATAAGTTCCATTGAATTTCCTATTTCGCAAAAGGTAATGTGAGGGGCTATTGATCTTTTAGGAGGCAATTTTGTTCGAGATAAAAGCATTTTAGCCGAATCCTTCGAACAACGTTTGTTGCAACATTATTTTATAAGATCAAGCCCTTAGTTAAAATGTAACATAACTCTAAATTAGCCTTATATCATAAGAGCAAGCAAAGATGTTGGCTAGCATTGAATTGTAAAAATTGTTGACAAAAAAGCCGAGTATAACCTCGGCTTTATAAGAGAAGAAAGACATTTGAGGTTAAGAAAAAACTTCTTGTAGTGGTGGTACTACTTGTTTTTTTCGACTAAGTACGCCATCAAGCCATACTTTGCCATTTTCTGTGGGTTTACCATAAGCGGCTTTCGCTAAATCATTATGATCACTTACAACCAGAAGCTCTGAGCCTTCTTTCATAATATCGGTTAACAGTAATAAAACACTATGACGATTACCTTCAGCTTTTAACTTTGCAATATCCGCAGCTAAATCAGCTTTCATCTCATCAAAAATGGCTAAATCTATAACTTCTAATTGGCCAATACCAACTAAGTTACCGTTCATATCAAAATCTTTAAAATCACGTAGGACAAGGTCACGAATTGGTGTGCCTTCAACCGCTGATTTTACTTTAAACATTTCCATCCCTAACTCACTAGGGTTTTCAATACCGGCAATTTCAGCTAAGGCTTCAACACATTTTATATCTGCCGTGGTACACGTGGGTGATTTGAAAATTACAGTGTCACTTAAAATAGCACACATCATGGCAGCAGCAATATTTTGTGGAATTTCAATATGATGAAAGTCATACATCATCTTAATAATAGTGTTTGTACAACCAACGGGACGCACCCATATTTCTAGTGGTGTTGAAGTGGTAATATCACCAAGTTTATGGTGATCTACAATGCCTAAAATAGTTGCATCGTCAATATCGTCAGGGCCTTGAGTGCGCTCGGAGTGATCAACAATATAAAGGCTTTCACCGGCATAATTTGTTTTTAACTGCGGCTGTTCAAAACCAAACTTATCTAAAATAAACAAAGTTTCAGGGCTAAGTTCACCCAAACGTGCAGGAACGGTTTCTTCTCCTAACGTTGTTTTTAAATACGCTAGGGCAATGGCAGAACAGATAGAGTCAGAGTCAGGAATTTTGTGACCCACTACATAATTTGGCATAAATTGAGCTCTCCTTTAATTTTTCACTATTCTACCAAACTCTTTAAAGCTTGTGTATATAGCAAAAAGTCCAGTTGAAGGGTTTAGTTATGATCAATAATTCTAAATTAAACTAAGTCATTATAATAATGAGATAAACATTAGCTTAAGCCCTCTTGAAGCATTAACCCTATAGTGATTTGGCAGGAGAAAGTTATTGCTATGCACTAGGCTTAGAGTTAGCGATATGATTTGCCACTTTTATTTAAACCTCAATTTTTACCTAGGAGCAAGTGATGTCAAAAAAACTGCTGCTTTATTTACTGTATTTAGTTATTGCTATAATGACGGCTGTATTCGCTTGGTCTTTTGTCTACCCAACAGAGTCTTTTGAGCTTAGACAAGTAAAAAAAATAGCACCTCACGTCAACAATCATTTGTTAGTGATTAATGATCATATTAGTCATAGCAAAAGGCCTACAGAAAGTTTTCATTTTCCTATTCAAATGAGCCAGCATGGGCCAGTAAAAAGTTTATATTCTGGCGATATTCAATATCCTTTTTATTGTATGACGCTAGATTCAGGTTTAGGACAGCCATTGGTTGATAATCAGCAAGGATATGGAGTTCCTGTTTATAATGATATTTCAAATCCGACAAAAATTCTGGGCTATTCTCAAGATTGTAATATTGCAACAAGAATTGATTATTACTTGCTGACTCACCACGGTGGTATTACTAAGCTAACACTAAAAGAAGTAGAAAACTTATATCAAGATAAATCTCAATATGTGTTGCTTCGCGTAGAGCAAGGCACTATTAACCGTTTTATTTATACTATAGTGATGCCCATTAATCATGATGAAGTTGGTTCACGTTTAGCACAGTCACAATGGAATAAACGACTGATTTTTCAATTTAATGGTGGTTCAGGTATTGGCTATCGACAAGGTAAACAAAAAGCTAAGCGAGTGATAGCAAGACAAAAGCAACAGTTGCTTGATGGCTATGCGGTGATCAGTTCAAGTGGTAATAAAACAAGCTATACCTATAACATGTTATTGGCAGAAGATACGGCAAGGCGGGTGAAAACACATTTTATCAGTTTGTATGGTAATCCTTTATATACCGTAGGTATAGGAGGATCTGGTGGTGGCTTAGCTCAATATTTAATTGCGCAAAACAGTCAAGGGATCTTAGATGGCCTTATTCCGCTTTATTCTTATCCAGATATGATCACTCAAACAACGTATGCGTTAGATTGCGACTTGCTAAATAACTACTTTACTTTTAGAGCAGACAAAAGATCTTATTGGCTTGATTGGCATAAAAGGCAGTCAGTTGAGGGAATGAATGCACTGAATGATTTCCCACAACGCACAGGCTACTTACAACCGGTGAATCAAATTATGGCGGGGTTTGCCCCTTCATTACCCCGTGGCAATAGTGAATGTATTAATGGCTATTTTGGTTTGTCTAGTTTTATTAATAATCCAAGGCAAGGTTTTCTAAGAGACTTCTTTCACCCTGACGTGGTAAAAGTGGTCAAGTGGAGTTACTGGCAAGATTTGGTCAGTATCTTGGGGGAGGATAAACAAGGGTATGGTTTATCCACATGGGACAATGTTGGAGTGCAATATGGCTTATTAGCTTTACAACAACAACTGATTACAGTGGACGAATTTATTGATCTAAATAGTAAAATTGGCAGTTGGAAGCCACAAGCTCAAATGACAGCAGAGAAAATTTGGTTGCCTTTTGGCCGAAAAATGCCTTTTTGGCTATCTTTATGGGGAAACCAAAATATTACCGCGGTTACACAAGGCGTTGCTCCTAGACATCAAGGTTCGACAAAAGCAATGCAGGCAGCTTACAGAGCAGGGCAAGTTTTTATTGGTAACATTACTTTGCCTGTTATTGATGTTCGTCATTATTTAGAGCAAGACCTAGACATGCATCATGTTTCCGCCTCTTTTTATTCTAGGTTACGAATAAGAGAGCAAAACGGCCATTACGATAACCATGTTATCTGGATTTCACATAAAAATTATAACCCCGTCATGTTAGCGTTTAAGCAAATGGATGACTGGTTATTAGCACTAAGAGATAACCCTAAGTACTCGGTTGTTCAAGCTAAACCAGAGTCACTCTCAGATAGCTGTTTTTCAGCCACAGGCGAGGTACTCTTTCAAGGGGATACTATTTGGAATGGTCAGTGGAATAATCAAAAAGAAGGGCAATGTCAAAAAATATATCCTATGTATAGTACTAGTCGCATTCAATCAGGAGGCGGGTGGGCTGGTGACATGCTTAAATGTCAATTAATACCCGTAAAGCAGGCTGTTAAGGAAAAAGTATATGGTAAAATTGATATGAGTAGTTATCAGGCACAGCTTGAAAAAATATTTCCTCAAGGGGTTTGTGACTACAATAAAAGTGATGTAGGCAGGCCAAATAGCTTATTAATCGCTTATTAATAGCGTTTACCTAGTGATAGGTATTAATTATGGAAAAGCATTATCAACTGTCTTATAGTAGAGAAAGTGGTTTGTGATTTTTCAAGGTAAATCAATATGTATTCGTATATAGCTAGGCAACCAATATTAAATCTTAATCAAGAAACGGTTGCCTTTGAGTTATTGTTTCGCGATGGAGAAAGTAATCATTTTCCAGATATAGATCCAGACAAAGCAACGTCAAAAATTATCGTTGATAACCAGCTCACTTTAGGTATTGACGAAATAACAGGGGCATTGCCTGCTTATATCAACTTTCATGCTGATGCACTGATCTATCATTTTCCTGATTTTTTAGATTCTGAGAAAATAGTGATTGAGATTTTGGAAGATGTGCCTATCAGTGATGAATTATTGAACGCTTGTAAGCTTTTAAAGAAGAAAGGTTTCACCTTAGCGTTAGATGATCATGATTTTGATCCTAAATGGGATGTGTTTTTGTCTTTTGTTGATATTATCAAAGTAGATATTCAGGATGTCAGTCTTGTTGATATCACTCGCTTTTTATCAAGGATTGATACCAGTAATATTACATTGTTAGCAGAAAAAGTAGAAACGCTAAAACAGTTTGACCAACTGAAAATGTTAGGTTTTACTTTGTTTCAAGGGTATTTTTTTGCTAAACCAGAGATGATAAAGAAAAAAAACATCATTTCTACAAAACAATATGTTTTTGAGTTAATGGAGCATGTCAGTTGTGCTCAATTTGATTTTGACGCTATTAGTGAAATTTTTAGTCGAGATTTAGGACTTACTTATAAATTATTACGTTTTATCAACAACCCGAATTATGGTCCTAGTAAAGAGATAAGTTCATTAAAACATGCGCTTATTTATATAGGTGCTCTAGAGTTGAAAAAATTTATCGCCTTATTGCTACTAGCAGACTTAAATGAAAATAAACCCAATGAAATTATTCGCCTCTCTTTAGTCAAAGCTAAATTTTGTGAACTTATATCACAAATTAACAGTGATATTGAAAACCCTCCTAAAGCGTTTTTAACGGGGATGTTATCTCAAATTGATGGCGTGTTAGATCAAGATATTGATACATTGATGGAGATTTTGCCTATTCACAATGATATTAAAGATGCTTTAGTTCAAAAAGATAATTATTTAGCTCATTATTTAGGGCTATCACTCATGTTAGAGCAAGGAAAATGGCTACAAGCTGTAGAGCAAGGGGCGGCTATTGGAATTAATGAGCATAGTTATCTAGAGGCCTACCAAAAATCTCTTAATTGGGCTGATAACATGCTGATAGGTTTATAAATTTAATCTGGTAATACGTTAAATACTGAAAAAACAGAGCCAAAGTAGAAATTACAGAGGCTTTGCTTTTCACGATTAAAATAATTTTAAGTACTTACTTGTAATAACTTAAGCAAGTTTCAACTTCATTTTTAGACCCCATAATCACTTCAACACGTTGATGAATACTGCTGGGATCAATGGCCATGATACGGCCTTTACTTGTCATAGCAGCACCGCCGGCTTGCTCAATTAAGAATGACATAGGATTAGCTTCATACATTAAGCGTAATTTATAAGGTTGTTCCGCTTTTTTGCTGTCGGCAGGATAAGTAAAAATTCCCCCGCGACATAATACGCGATGAATATCACCTACCATCGCTGCAATCCAACGCATATTAAAGTTTTTGCTACGCGGGCCGGTATCGCCAGCAACTAAGTCATTAATATAGTTCTGCATAGGTTGTTGCCAAAAACGTTGATTTGACATGTTGATAGCAAACTCTTGTGTCTCTTGAGGCACTTGCACATTACGTTTAACTAACAAGTAACCACCGTGAGTACGGTCTAATACATAAAAGTGCGTACCGCTTCCTGTTGTCATTACTAACATGGTTGACGGCCCATAAAGTACATAGCCAGCGCAAACTTGTTTATCACCTGCTTGTTTGAACATATCTGGATCATCAGCTGCCATTCCTTCTGGCGCTCTATGAATTGAAAAAATAGTGCCAATTAATGAGTTGATATCTATGTTTGAACTACCATCTAATGGATCAAATGAAACAATGTATTTACCATATTCATCACCAGCAACAGAAGTATCTTCTTCTTCTGAAGAAATTGCTTTAACAAAGCCTGATTCAAGTAAAATATCTTTAAAAAGCTCATTTGCTACTACATCGAGTTTTTTCTGTACTTCCCCTTGAATGTTCTCATCTAGGGTTGAGCCCAATAAGCCACCTAAATGTGCTTGGCTAACACGAAATGAAATTTCTTTCGTAGCAGCTAAGATTGTTTTGATTAACGAAATAAGATCTAGAGGAACATTGTCTTCACGTAGAGCTGGTGCGAGTCGTTGCATTGGGAATACCTAATAATTTTAAAGCTGTATGGTGTGTAACATACATTTCTATTGTTAAAAAAAGTGTGCAGGTGATTTTCAATTTGATTATAACAAATTTACATTTAGTTTCTAAAGCCTTAACTAGATTTTATTACAGTTTATTAATGAATCATATAATCAGCACAATTATCAGCAGTGACGGGGCTGAGTGTTTTAAGGTTTCATTGATTGTTTTAAGGTTGGTAACCGTCTTATTAACTTGGTTTTTGTTAGTACCACTACATTACCTAATAATACAAAAGTTAAACCAACTACGGTGTACTCGCTCCATGAAAAACCTTCTACAATAGTTGAAATAAACACCGCAATGGCAGGAAAAATAATATTAACATATGAGGTTTTATGGGCTCCTATACGAGTCATTAAGCTTAAATAACAACCAAAAGCGATTACTGAGCCAAAAAGTGATAAATAAATTAATGAGCTGATATAAGCTCCATCAAATGAAAAGTTAAATTGCTTACCCTGAATTATCACAGATAACGCAGTAAATATAGCTCCATATAACATACCCCAAGCGTTTGCTTGTACAATAGGAACATTATTTTGCTGATTTTTTATCGATAACATATTACCAATAGAAGCAGAAAAAGTTCCTAGTAAACAGAGTCCTAAGCCAACAAAGGTCGTTGCACCTATTTCTGTATCGGTAAGTTGCGGCCAAAAAAGTGTCACTATCCCTAGTAGTCCTAATGTGCCACCAATATACACCTGTTTAGTAATCTGTGTTTTATAAAAAATTCGGGCATTAATAATGTTCATTAGCATTAACGTAGAAAAAGCAATACAGGCTAAAGCTGAACTAATATGTTGTTGGGCTGTGTAAAGAAATAAATAATTTATACCAAATAAACAAGAACCAAAAGCGGCAAATACCCCATGTTGCTTAAGAGAAAATGAGAGAGGTAATCGCTTTATTTTGGCAAAAGTAAATAAAATAATAGCTGCAAGTGCAAAGCGATAAGAGACAGAAGCCTCTGGTGCAACGAAGCCCAGCTGGTAATTAATAGCAATCCAAGTTGAGCCCCAGATAATGACGGTGATCAGATATAAAAGGCTATTATTCATTGTTCACTTTCCCTATTGAGGTGACTTTAAATTAGTTAATGACAGTGTACGGCTTATTTGTTTTAATAACATATACAAAATATTGAAAATGAAACCTACACAGTTTTTTTTGCTGATCCTAGTTAAAATTATGCGTTTATTAGATAAGAATTCCGCTGCTTTTTTATATCAACAAGTCATCGACTTTATTAATCAACAGGTAAAAGTTGGTATTTTATCTCCAGGTGATAAATTACCGAGTTTACGAAAGCTTAGTAAGCAATTTGACATTAGTGTACCTACGGTAAAACAGGCCTATATCGAGCTAGAACGCCAAGGGACAGTGTGTGCTAGACCACAATCAGGTTATTATTTGACTGCTCAGCAAGCACGAACTTTAAAACCTCGGCCCACAAAATGGATGCACTGTGAACCGACTACCGTGCAGTGTCGTAGTATGATTGAACAAGTGTATGAGGCTGTTCATCTACCTAATACAGTAGCGTTGGGTATTTCAAACCCTATTCAAGTTAACCCTCCTGACAAAACCTTGGCTAGGTTAATGCGCTCAGTGTTATCAAAAGTGTCAGAAAAGGCTGTCAGTTATGGTCCCGTTACTGGCGATGCAAAATTACGAATGCAATTAGCATTTCGTTATCAAGATCAAGGCGTTGCTATTAGCCCTAGTGATGTAGTGATCACTAATGGTGCACAAGAGGCATTATCTATTGCGTTACAGTGTGTCGCACAAAGAGGTGATGTTATTGCCATTGAATCCCCATGCTTTTTCGGTATTATTGAGCTCATTGAGACGCTTGGCATGAAAGCACTTGAAGTGTATACCTGTACCGAAGATGGGGTGGGGTTAGATGAGTTAGCTAACGCCTTAAAAAAACATCCAATTAAGGCTTGTTTATTCTCAACTGCAATTAATAATCCGTTAGGTTCAATGAAGAGTGATAAGCAACGTCAAGCGATAGTCAGTTTGCTTGAGCAATATGATATGCCATTAATTGAAGATGACGTTTATAGCGAAGTGTATTTTTGCAAGCAAAAACCAAAACCAGCACAACTTTATTCTGAAAAAGGTCTGGTGATGACTTGCTCGTCTTTTTCAAAAACCGCTGCGCCAGGTTATAGAACGGGTTGGTTATTACCGGGCAAGTATGAAGAGCAGGCTAAGCGCATTAAACGTGCACAATCATGTTCTACACCTATGTTACAGCAATGGACATTAAACGAGTACCTTCAAAGTGGGGAATATGATCGGCACTTATGCGTGTTACGAAAAAAATTAGCATATAACTGTGAGCGTATGCGAGCCTTGATTGCTGAGTCTTTTCCTCGTGAGGTTTGTATCTCTAAACCTCAAGGAGGCAGCGTGCTTTGGATTAGATGTCAATCACACGTCAATACCAGTGAATTTTTTCAAATAGCACTTGAGCAAGGGGTAAGTTTTGCACCCGGAAATATTTTTTCTCCTTCGGGGAAGTATGCAAATTATATGAGAATCAGCTATGGCGTGCAGTGGTCTGAGCAAGTGGAAGTCGCTGTAAAAGCATTAGGTAAGTTAGTTTTTGAATTTACGATGAAAAAAAGTACTCAACAGTCACAGACTGAACAAGGCCCCACTCGGTGACTATAACAAAAAAATTCACACCAATTTCTTTAAAATTACTGTTACCCTTATTGGCTTCAATAATGGCATTATCGCCTTTAGCAATAGATATGTACTTGCCTGCAATGCCAATACTGGCTGAGCACTTAGGCACTAGTATGCCAATGGTGCAAAACAGTTTAAGTATTTATTTGCTTGGCTATGCCTTGGGTTTAATTCTTTTTGGTCCTATGGCTGATAACTATTCACGTCGTAAAATGGTCATAGTAGGTATCAGTGGTTTTTTATTGGCGAGCTTGTTGTTGCCCTTTGTGACCAGTATTGCTCAGTTTTTGTTGCTGCGCTTTATGCAAGCTTTTATTAGTAGTGCTGCAACAGTGGTAGTACCCGGAACTATCCGTGAGTATTATCAAAACAATACTGCTAAAGGGTTGTCTTATGTTTCTATGATCATGATGTTAGCACCCATGATAGCTCCTAGTATAGGCAGCATATTACTGATTGCGCATAGCTGGCAAATGATTTTTTATGCCGTGGCACTTTATAGCCTGATTGTATTATTTTTAGTGCTTAGGTACTTGCCTGATGTTGTGCATAATCAGGATAAACCAAGCTTGCAAGTGAGTTTTTTAACGCGCTATAAAATAGTTTTTTCTCATCGTAAAGCAAGGCTAGATATTATCAGCTCAATGATAATATCATTGGCTTTTTTTGCCTATATCACCGCAATTCCCTTCGTCTACTTAACGGTATTTAAAGTATCTGAGTTTCACTTTAGTGTATTATTTGGCATTACTGTTTTAGGGTTAATGATTGCTCATTTTATTAATACTCGGCT
Organism: Litorilituus sp.; assembly: GCA_030754235.1. Classification (GTDB taxonomy): domain Bacteria; phylum Pseudomonadota; class Gammaproteobacteria; order Enterobacterales; family Alteromonadaceae; genus Colwellia. Next base: position 36,484 of record JASMAS010000059.1, on the reverse strand, counting down.
TGTGGTAAGAAAAGGCTCCAGAAAAATGTTGTGGTGTGGCTTAAGTCTATCTGTAATCGCTTCCATAACATTGTTATTAGCTAATCTGTTGGCAATGCCATTATTTTTTACCGTAGCGTCAATATTACCATTAATGGGAAGTATCTCTATGGTCGCGGTAAATTCTGATGCTCTGGTGATCACTAAGTTCCCCGAGCAATCAGGCACGGCTACGGCGGTGATAGGGACGTTACGTTTTGGTATAGGTGCTTTGGCTGGACCAATACTCGCGTATTTTTATGATGGTAGTGCATTACCTTTTGCTGGATTGATGTTTGTTTCAGTGGTGGTGGTGCTATTATGTCAAATAATGATTTGTGTACTCGATAATAAAAGGACAGGTTCATGAAAAAAATTGCAGTAATTTTAAGTGGTTGTGGCGTTTATGATGGGAGTGAAATCCATGAAGTCGTATTAACCTTCTTAGCTATTGAACAAAATGGTGCAAGTTATCGTTGTTTTGCGCCTAATATTAGTCAACATCATGTGATTAATCATTTAACTGGTGAAGTGAGTGAAGGGGAAAGTCGTAATGTTATTGTTGAGTCGGCGCGCATTGCCCGTGGCGATGTAGAAGATATAGCGGAATTACGTCCAGAGAACTTTGACGCTTTGATTGTGCCTGGCGGGTTTGGCGCAGCAAAAAATTTATGTTCTTTTGCTCTGGATAGTGAAAATTATCGGGTGAATGAACAAGTATTATCTGCTTGCCAAGCTTTTGCGAATGCAGGTAAGCCAGCTGGCTATATGTGTATTGCTCCTGCAATGCTCCCCTTGATTTATCCTCAGGGAGTACAAGGAACTATTGGTAAAGATAAAGGCACCGCGGCCTTAATTGAAGCTAAAGGTTTAATTCATAATGACTGTAACGCTGATGATATAGTTATTGATACCGATAATAAATTGGTAACAACACCGGCATACATGTTGGCCACGTCAATGGTTGAAGCCGCTGGGGGCATTAATAAATTGGTGAAAAGTATATTGTTGATGGTGTAAAGGTTAGGGGCTTACGTTTATAAAACTGTTCAACAGAAAAGCCATGAAGGTACGAAAATACCAGAGTTCAGGATTAGCACCTCAATTTTAACCCGTATATACGCGAGCATCTCATTGCTTGTGAATTTTTCTTTGTAGCATTAATAAGAGCGCATATAAGACTCCTTGTCTACAACACAAAAGAAAACCCAATAATATTGCTATTATCGGGTTTGTTGTATTATTAGCTGTGAGCATCGACGTTTAAACTAATAAAAAATATCACCTTTATTATGTGCCTGTCTATCTTCGATGATTTCTTCAAATTCTACTTCAAAACTATTATTGTTGCAGGTGTTTGCTAGATATACTTTTCTGGTTGAACCATCGATCCAAGTTACTGTACCACTGCCTTTTTTGCTACCACATTTCATGCCAATATGAATATCACTAAACTCCATAATACCTCCTGTTCTTGTTTATATTGAGACATCATGACTTAGATGTTCATGTTAAGGTTTAGTTCACTTATTTACGTTGTGTGTTTCAATACGTGGGTTTATCCGCTATAAAAACGTTGCTAATTTCTTTAAAAAAATTAAGGTAAAAATTCAGTGCCTAACGTGCAGTATTTACTAGCTCCTGTTACCGCTGGGATATTGCTTAATAATTTTTTATCATAGGCAAAGGCAAACCATGCAAAGGCTATAGCTTCAAGCTGGTCACCATCAATGCCTTTTTGATTAGTATGAATAACTTCGATATTATCGCTTGATTTTTTAGTCTTTGTTGCGACGTTTAAATGTTGGTTTAGTCGTCTTTTTAGTGCAGCATTATGGGCACCACCACCACAAAGGTATATTTTAGCTTTATGGTTTGTGAGTGATGTTATCGCTTTACTAATCGTCATTGCCGTAAAGTCGGTAAGGGTGGCTTGTATATCTTGAGGCGTTAACTCATCGCGAAAGTGTTGCTTAAATTTATTTAGCTTGTTTGTTAACCAAATTAGGTTGAAATATTCGCGACCAGTGCTCTTGGGAGGAACAAGTTGACAGTAATCATCTGTTAGTAGTTGTTTTAATAGATCTGAATTTGATTGACCTGTTGATGACCAAGTGCCATTTTTATCATATTTATAGTGACTTTTAGGGTGGTGCAGTTGAAACCAATCATCTATTAAGGCATTGCCTGGGCCGGTATCAAAACCTAATAACGTGTTATTTTTCTCGGAAGGTAAATAAGTGATATTGGCAATACCACCAATGTTGACAATAAATACATCACAGTCATTTTCAGTAAATATTTTTTGATGAAAGGCAGGGGTCAAAGGGGCGCCTTGACCGCCATATGCCATATCTTTTTGTCTAAATTGTCCAACCACTTTAATATTTGTTAACGCAGCTAAAGTTTGACTACAACCAATTTGTAAAGTAAAAGGAAACTGTGCTTGAGGTCTATGACGAATTGTTTGGCCGTGATTTCCAATCGCGGCAATATCACTGGCCGAGAGCCTCTCTTTTTTCAATAAGGTATTAACCGCTTCAGCAAAAAGTTGTGCCAGTTCAACATCTAACTCAAAGGCGCAATCAATGTTATCCTTTTCAGAAGAATTTACAGCGCCGTATAATGACGTTATTTTATTTGAAATAGACTTTGAATAGGGCTGATAATAGCTTGAGCGCAATGAAGGCTGATTAAGGTTATCAAAAGTGACTAAGGCTAAATCAATGCCATCAGCACTGGTACCGGACATTAAACCAATATAATACTGAGGCACGTTTGTTAAAGTCATATATTTATTCATCGCTCTGGTGTATAACGCTACCTTCGCTGATGGAGGATAAAGCATTTTTTGCGCTGTCTAATTCTTGTAAGCGTTTATTGGCAAGCAGATTAAATTCGCCCTTATATTTTTTAGCGATAGGCTTAGCATCAGGTAACTTTACTGTTCTTGGGTTGCGATGTACGCCATTAAGTAAAAATTCATAGTGTAGATGAGGTGCTTGAGACATGCCGGTTGAACCGACATAGCCAATGACTTGACCCTGCTTGACGCGTTGGCCTTTTTTTACTGCGCGTTTAGAAAAGTGTAAATACTTAGTCACTATGCCATTACCATGTTGTATAAACACATAATGGCCATTATATTTGTTATAGGTTGAATGGGTAACTTTACCATTACCTGCTGCCACTACAGGTGTGCCAGTGTTCGCTCTATAGTCTGTGCCTCGGTGTGCCTTCCAACGTTTTTGAATAGGATGAAAACGCTTAGGTTTAAAGTTAGAGCTAATATATTTAAAATTAACAGGTGCACGTAAAAATGCTTTGCGCATGCTTTTACCATCAAGGGAGTAGTATTCATTATCACTAAATCGTATTGTGTGAAATATCTCTCCCTGGTTCACAAATTCAGCGGCAAGAATATTGCCTGTGCCGACATATTCACCCTCGACGAACTTTTTTTCGAAAATAACCTGAAAATTATCACCCTTGCGAATATCTAAAGCAAAGTCGATATCCCAGCCAAAAATGTTGGCAAAGTTAATGATTTGCCCGTCTGTTAAGCCTGCCGTTGTTCCTGCGTTCCAAAAGTTAGACCTAATTGTGCCATAGGCAAAAGCTTCACGAATTTCAACCGTTTTATTTTCTTTATGGGATTGATAGTTGTTACCAATAAGATTGATGTAAAGAGTCTCTATTTTAGAAAGGGGATATTCTAAGGCGGTGATTTGGCCTGCATCATTATTAGCAATGCGCAATGTATCTCCAACATTTATCTTAGTAAGGAGTTTAGCATCTTTACCTTTTGCAGTGCTGACAGCATAGGTGTCTTGTGCTGAAAATCCTAAGCGCTTAAATATTCGAGCTAATGAATCGCCACTACGTACTTTAACTGTTTGCCATGTCACATCCACTTGTTGTTGTGAGTTTACCGTATTGGGGGCATCATCAATTGCTGTTTGTGGTTTTACTTTCAGTGAAGGAATAACAACTGTTTTTATCTTCTTTTTTTCGCTTGATTCCTGCGGTAGAGCTATTTGATAGCGTTTTCCTATTTCTAGGTTAGCGACGTCTAGATCATGTGCCGAATGCAGTTGTTTTGTACTAGGTAAAAGCAATAATAGTAATAACAAGCTTGCCACCAGCATCATAACAATGCGGTGTAACTTCGGTAATTGTAGAAATAGTTCGTGTAAACGTTGAAAAATTTGTTGTAAATTTTTTAACTGACGTTGGATTATTTGTTTTTTATTCACGGAGACTTTTTAACTAAATGATAATTAAAATACGATACTTGTCGTTTATTTAAAGGCCACTATAACAAAACTTTTATAAAAAATACCCCTAGAATTGCTTTTATGGTTTTATCCTTATGTGAAAGTGCAGTAGAATTCGGCCATTGAATTAAATTTATCAATCTCGGAGCCGAGTAATGACCGATGTTAGTCAAGTGTTTGCAGAGTTAAAACGTGGTGCGGAAGAAATCTTAGTAGAAGAAGAGCTTTTAGAAAAATTAAAAACAGGTAAACCCCTTAAAATTAAGGCTGGCTTTGACCCCACAGCACCAGATTTGCATCTTGGCCATACAGTATTAATCAATAAATTACGTCAATTTCAACAACTTGGTCATGAAGTTATCTTTTTAATTGGTGATTTTACTGGTTTAATTGGTGACCCTACAGGAAAAAATGTTACTCGTAAGCCATTAACCAAAGAAGATGTACTAGCCAACGCGCAAACTTACAAAGAACAAGTCTTTAAAATTTTAGATCCTGCTAAAACGACTGTGGCGTTTAATTCAACATGGATGGATAAGCTTGGTGCAGCGGGTATGTTGAAACTTGCTTCTCGCCAAACCGTTGCTCGTATGATGGAACGAGATGATTTTAAAAAGCGTTATGCCAGTGGTCAGTCTATTGCTATTCATGAATTTATGTATCCGCTAGTTCAAGGTTGGGACTCTGTTGCACTTGAATCGGATGTTGAATTAGGTGGCACTGATCAAAAATTTAACTTGCTCATGGGGCGTGAATTACAAAAAAGTGAAGGGCAACGCCCACAAACAGTATTGATGATGCCATTACTAGAAGGATTAGACGGCGTGCAAAAAATGTCTAAATCTCTAGGGAACTATATTGGCATTACTGATAGCCCATCAGAGATGTTCGGCAAAATCATGTCAATTTCAGATGTATTGATGTGGCGTTATTATGAGTTATTAAGTTTTAAACCATTAACTGAAATTGAAGCTTATAAAGCTGAAATTGACAATGGTAAAAACCCACGTGATGTGAAAATTGATTTAGCCAAAGAATTGATTGCACGTTTTCATGATCAAGCGTCGGCTGAAGCAGCGCACCAAGAATTTATTAATCGTTTTCAAAAAGGTGCTATGCCTGATGAAATGCCCGAGTTTGAATTAAGCCCTGAGGGGGGCGAAATAGCTATTGCTAACTTACTAAAAGAAGCGGGGCTTGTGGGGAGTACTTCAGATGCATATCGGATGATAAAGCAAGGTGCCGCGAAAATTGAAGGTGAGAAAATTACCGATAAAAGCTTGAGCATTAGCCGTGGTAGTGACGCCGTGTATCAAGTCGGCAAGCGTAAATTTGCTCGTGTTATCGTAAAATAATGCAAGTATAACCAAATAGTTTTGTAATTAAGTTAATTGAAAAAAGCTGCTGAGTGTTTTCAGCAGCTTTTTGTTTGCTTTAAAAAAACTTTTTACTTTAGAAAAATGGTATCAAAACTTAACAACTTAACAACTTAACAACTTAACAACTAATTAACTTATCTCTTATGGCCTGATATAGTCATTGTGATGTCTAACAAAAGGAGAAATGGATGTTTAACCCCCTAATTAAAAAACACGCAGTAGCGTTAACTATTATCGCGACTTCAACGCTTTATACTCTACCCACTTGCGCCGAAACACAAAAAGTAACAGAAGTAGAAGGGATCAGTGAGTACCGATTAGATAACGGTCTTAAAGTCTTACTCTTTCCTGATCCAACCAAAGAAACGATTACTGTAAATATTACTTATCATGTGGGTTCAAAGCATGAAAATTATGGTGAAACAGGTATGGCTCACTTGTTGGAACATTTAGTGTTTAAAGGAACACCTAAGCATAAAGATATTCCAGCAGAGCTTAGTTCACATGGTGCTCGCCCTAACGGCACAACTTGGACTGATAGAACAAACTATTTTGAGACCTTTTCAGCAACGCCTGAGAATATTAATTGGGCACTCGATATGGAAGCAGACCGTATGGTAAATTCCTTTATCGCCAAAAAAGATTTAGACAGTGAAATGACTGTTGTGCGTAATGAATTTGAGCGTGGCGAAAATAGCCCGTTTCGGGTTACTTTACAACGTATGATGGGTGGGGCCTATGAATGGCACAACTATGGTAAAAGTACTATTGGTGCAAGAGCAGATTTAGAAAATGTTCCTATTGATCGCCTGCAAGCCTTCTACAAAAAATATTACCAGCCAGACAATGCAACCTTAATTGTTGCTGGTAAATTTACCAATGAGGATATGTTGTCATTAGTGGAAAAATATTTTGCGTCTATTCCCAAGCCTGAACGTAAAATCCGCCCGTTATATACTGCAGAGCCTGCACAAGATGGTGAACGTGAAGTAACTGTTCGTCGAGTGGGTGATATGCAACTTGTGGGGGCTTTATATCACTTACCTGCGGGTTTTCATCCTGACTTTGCTGCCGCTGATGTGCTAAGTGAAATTTTAGGTGCAAACTCTAGCGGTCGTCTTCATAAAGCCATGGTTGAAAAAAAATTAGCAAGCCGAGCATTTGGCTTTAATTTTCAATGGCAAGAGCCTGGTGTAGCTATTTATATGGCTCAGGTAGATAAAGATGCTAGCTTAGAACAGAGTGAAAAAGCATTACTAACTACGATTGAGTCTATTAGCACGCACCCTATTACTGATGATGAAGTAGAGCGAGCTAAACGAAACTTACTAAAAAATATCGAACTGAGCTTTAATTCTTCAGAAAGTGTTGCTCATGGTTTAAGTGAGTGGTTGGGGATGGGCGACTGGCGTTTATTGTTCTTAAATCGCGACCGCATAGAGAATGTAACTACCGAGCAAGTACAAAAAGTTGCTGAACATTACCTTGTTCAAAATAATAGAACCTTAGGTAAGTTTATCCCAACGAAGCAATCAGAGCGTGTTGAAATTCCACACGTTGTCAACGTTACTGAAATGCTTAAAGGCTATAAAGGACGTGAAGCTGTAGCTCAAGGGGAAGCCTTTGATCCAAGCCCAGACAATATTGATAGTCGCACTAAAGTGTATACAAGAGGTAAGGTGAAAATAGCCTTATTGCCTAAAAAAACGCGTGGTGAGTCAGTTACGGTAAAAATTAATGGCTATATAGGGAAGCAGTCCTCATTAACCAATAAAAAAATGATCGGTGAATTAACGGGCAGTATGTTGATGCGCGGTAGTGAAGAGTATACCCGAGAACAGCTTAAAGATGAATTTGATAAACTCAAAACCTCTGTAAGTATTGGCGGTAGAGTTAATGCTTTTTATGCAAACTTAACCACAACAAAACCTCATTTGTTGACCGCTATTGCTTTAGCAGCACAAACACTGAAAAAACCAGCTTTTGATGTGAAAGAGTTTGAACAATTAGTCGCAACAGTCGAAGTAGACTTAGAGCAACAGTTACAAGATCCACAAGCGATAGCGTTCACTGAATATAGTCGTCGTCAAACGCCGGTTAAGCCAGGTCATCCTTCTTATGTTAGTACCGCGCAAGAAGAGCTTGATGAATTAAAAACTATGTCTCTTGATAAAGTGAAGGCATTTTATAAAGCTTTCTATGGTGTGGCGAATATGCAAATAAGTGTTGTGGGGGATTTTGATGAAGCAGCGGTGTTAGCGCAATTAGAGCAGGCTTTTGTTAACTGGGATAGCCGCGAGGAGTTTGAGCGGATTGCTCAACCTTATGTAAAATTGAAGGTAGAAGATCAAAAATTTGATACACCAGATAAAGAAAATGCGGTATTTGTTGCTTCTGTAGCACTGTCTATTGGTGAAAATGATAAAGATGCTGCCGCGCTGAAAATGGGTAACTATATCTTTGGTGGAGGCTTTCTTAATAGTCGGTTAGCTACACGTTTGCGTCAAAAAGACGGTCTTAGTTATGGCGCGGGTTCTTTTATTGATATGGGGTCAGTTGATAGTCGAACCTCTATGGGAGCTTACGCAATTTGTGCACCGCAAAATTTAAATAAAGTTGAAATTGGTTTCAAAGAAGAATTAGCTCGTTTATTAAAAGAAGGATTTACCGATAAAGAAATTACAGAAGCGAAATCAGGCTTATTACAACAAGCTAAGGTGAGCCGCTCACAAGATAATGAATTAGCTGGTGATATTCGTTATAACTTGTATTTAGGGCGAAATATGCAATTTAGTAAAACGTTTGAGCAACAAATTGAAGCGCTTACAGCGAAAGAAGTGCATCGAGTAATGAAGAAGTATATCAGGTTAGAAGACTTCTCTATTATTAAAGGTGGGGATATGAGTAAGGTTTTATAATATAAAATATAAAAACGTCTTACACAGCCTCTAAATAATGGCGAACACCATCGTTTTTCGATGGAGTTCGCTTTTTTTTTACGTGAGATCAACCAAGTAATACATGTAAATTTATGCTGTTATGACTTTAAAATCCCGTTATAAATTTTTCTTTATACCTGTGAAAAAATACATTATCTCTTCTTCTATTGCTTTGTCATTTTGTTTTGTTTCATTATTGCAACTCAATAGGTAAAAGCTAAAACTGTTGTAGTCAATGCCTACGATGACTTGCAAAAAATACTGGATACCAGCAATGATGGTGACGGTTAATGATGTTAAACCCTACAGCTATTTTTAGCAGTAAAAAGCTGTAATCAAGGTCTTTATTTCATCTCATTTTTACTTTTATTTGATTTTCAAGTAAAACCATCCTTATAAAAGCGTATGAAAACTAGTAATATCAGTTACTTGTGGGTTGGTTGTGACTGGTGGCTGGTGTTATTTCTTACTCAGATACCGATAAGCAAACGCGCTTTAGAGAAAAGTACAGTGCATTTTTTCCACTGTTAGCATGGTGCCCCTTAACTACGGGGAGTATTTTGTGCAAGTTAATAACAAAGGTGGTTGGTTAAGGGGGGATTGGAGTGAAAATATTGAAATATTTTGTTTTTAATATTCAGCTATTTTAATGATGTCGCTTGCTTAGAATAGACTTGCTACAAACTGCTTGCTAACCTAGTCATTGTCTCTTTCATTATCGGGTAAGATTTTCAGCAACATTATGACTAAATCTATTGCCATTGTTCTGTTTTTATTTTTTTTAACTGCCTGCTCTTCAGTTAAAAATGCTGGTGTTGTATATCATCAAAGTTTTAATTTTTCAGCAGTAAAAAAATATAGCCTGTACGAAAGGAATTCTTCATTTACTGATAGTCAGAGTTTATTAGATGCGCATCGTAATGCTATAGAAATAGCCATAGAAATGGTAATGGCTAAGCATAGCTTTAATTATACCAATTTAGCGCAAGCAGATGTCATAGTGACCTATCATCTACTCAATGGAAATAGGCAAGAATATACAAACTATAATCAGGTAATTCGGTTTTGTAGTTATTGTTTACGGGCAAGTGCATGGCAAACCGCTGATAAATACAAGGAACCTCGTTTAGGCAGTTTGATTTTGGATATTGTCGATCCTAAGAAGCAGCGCTCGGTTTGGCGAAGTGTTTATCCATTGGCCATTAAAGATGAGGATAATAGCGCGACAAGTAATGAAAAAATTCAACATGCGATAACAACAATGTTAGCGCAATACCCACACTCCCAAGCTAATCAAAAGCAAACTGACTGATGGAGTATCGTGCTGTTTTTAAATGGCTGACCATCACTCTGATTGTGTTAACTGGGTTTTTAACAATACTACTATTTTTAGGGTATTTGTTAAAAGAAAATGCGGATTTAACTACCAAAATGAAAGCTCAGCTTGAGCAAAAGGCACAGCAGAGCAATGAAAGGAATAAGCTGAAACACGTCTTTGAGCAGACTAAAATATTAACATCGTCAGAATTATCTCAGTTAAAAATCATCAAAGAAAACCAGTATTGTGAAAATGTTCAACAATGTTTTTTGCTGCAAACAGGTAATAAAAGGCTCGGTTGCCTTGTTTCAGTAAATAGTAAAGGTGCTGCTATATTATTAAAAATTGCTGCGCATAAAGCAGTAACTCAAGTATCAAAACAGCAATGTCATTATGGCAACACACAAGCGAAAAATACGAGTGTGCAATGTGTGAATAATCAATGTATTTATCCTTTTGATAACTTATAGGAATAAACACTATTCAAGTTGATTTTCGGTGTTTATAATACGGCCACTTTTTATTTTTGTTTATTTGATACTCATTGTATTAATTAAACGCGTTAACAGAGAAGATATATGAGTTTTCCTAGCGATGAAACAGGTCAAGTGTTAGCTGAAATGCAGCACGCAGGTATTGATTTGACTGTGTCTCATGATGTCGTTTTTTTTCATTTGTTTGAACAACAAAGTGATGCACAAGCTATGGCTGATTTTATTGAAAAAAATATACCGCAAGCTATTATTAACGTGCATCCCGATGAAACGCCAAATGTTTGGGATCTCGATTGTATTATAACAATGATACCTAGCTATGACGCTATCGTGAAGCAAGAGGCTGACTTTGAACAACTCGCCAATAAATTTTCAGGTTACAATGACGGCTGGGGAGTAGAGGCATAATTGTTTCTCTGATTTTATTAATAGCACATGATATCTTTCTACATTAAAAAAAACCTTACCTATTTAACTATTTTTTTCGAACATATAGCCTTGGCTCTATGTACTCCCCATGGACGAATTTTTAATTGTCTGAGACGATTTTTTAGTATTCGCATTGTCAGAAGTACCGGAGCAAAAGTGAATTTTATTGGCTCTATCGATGCTGATACCGATATTCTTATTGCAAACCATCAAAGTATGGCTGATATTTTTTCTTTAGAAGAAATTATTGGTAACGATGTTCGATTTGTTGGCAGGACAGGCATTATGGATAAATGGCCAGTCTCGTATATTGTTGATAGGGTTGGACATATTACGGTAGATCAAAAGGATCGTCGTGCTATTATTCAATTATTGAAAGATATTAAAGCGTGTAAAGGCAAAAAAGTTGTTATTTTTCCTGAAGGAACACGTTCACAGTCAGGCAAGATAGAGCCCTTTGAAGGTGGCACTAAGCTGATTGTTGAAAAGCTTCAGCTTAAGGCTCAACCGATCGTGATTAAAAATATTCTCTGTGTTTATGATGAGTCCACTAAAACCGCGAAAAGCGGTGTGATAGACATTGAGGCCTTACCACCAGTTACCATTAAAGATGGTTGGTACGAGAAGGCTTATCAAGATATGAGCCGTATTTTCGAACAACACCAATCCAATTAATGACACAGAAACTATTTCGCTTGTTCTTTACTTACAGGTAGTTTTGCTGCGACCCATCCATTCATATCGCCAGTTAAATGACGTAAATCTGTAAAGCCATTTCGGGCTAAAATGCTTTCAGCAATACCTGCACGACGACCTGAACGACAGTATACAACCACTGTTTTCTTTTTATATTGAGCTAGCTGCTTTAAATTTATGGTAATATTTTCATGGCTAATATTTACTGCGCCAGCAATATGGCCGTTGTTAAATTCTTGTGCAGAGCGAACATCAAGTATTATCAGCTTAGGTGTTGCTTTATTAAGGGAAGCAAGTAAGTCCTGCTGCGAAATCTCAGGTGTTTCACTTGCTAAAGCTGCCAAGGCAACCAAACTACATAACAGAGTAAAAAGCGTGCTTATTTTTATCATGGTAATATCAAGTACATTCATTGATCACTTAGCGAGAATTAAAAGGTTTAAAGGCAAGGCATTGATTAAAGGGAATAGTTAGTCAGGAGAATATACTCCGGCATTCTCTAATAAGCTACACCCATGTAGTGTCCTTGTCAAAATCAATAAGAAAGCATGTAAGCATTTTAAACTCGCCCTTTGGGACTTCATTAGCGAACGAATAACCGCTCAACATTAATGAAATATAGAATAACTGTATTTAAGTCATTTTGTTTGTTCTAAGCTCGCTAATGTCACGCTAAGCTGAATAATTTATTAATGCGCTAAATTATGGAATAAAACTAGGGCAGTTTACTATATATTAGCAATAACTAATTCAATAGCTGAGGCTGATAAAGTCATCAGTAGTATACTAAAGCATACCAAGTAATTGATTTTATTATTAGCGTGAATAATATCGGTAACTTGAGGTTGTCTTGCTAAATCATTAAAACTGACTTTACGCAGTTTTTTATGTGATCCGTCAGTCGCTTTATATATGGCTACGCCACCAAGCCTTACTTCTAAGCTTAGCGCAAGCAATAACAGCGCAATATTATTATTTAATTGAAAAAAGTGTTGTCTACTTAAGCGCCAAAATAACCAAAAGTTTTGTCCAATGCAGCTAAAGAGCAGCAGTAAAGAAAATATTCTCACCGGAAACCATTGTAGTAGCCTCACTAGCTTGGTGCTGTATTGTCCAAAATTATGATACTTTTCTAATTTGCTATTCCAGCAATAATGCATTTCTAATAGCAGTCTAAAAGTCAACGAAACTAAAGGGCCGGCAATAACAAAGATCACTGCAACGGCATAACCTAGTTGCAAGGTGCGCAGTAGTTTCATTTCAATGGCAGTCTTACTTAAACCTAGGTTAGATAAAGTTTCTGTTTCTCTTAATACCATAGGCTTGAGGGTTTGTTTAGCAAGGTAGTTTTGCTTAGCAACCATTGCCTGTGCAATACTTTTGTTAAGACCAGATAAGCCAAAAGAGCCAATGGCAAGGTAAAGTAAAAAAAACTGCCATAAAAAATCTACCACAATAAAAGATTCAAATAACCATAATATAACAAGAATGGGAACTAAAGTGATTAAAATGGCTATAAGTCCGGCAATAGTTTGTTGTTTTGCGCTATTTTCTTCTTTGTTGACTTTATTACTGAGTATTTGACAATAAAACTGAAAAAAACGTAAAGGCTCGTGGTGAGTAAAATGACTGATCACGCATTTACTGATTATTACGGCAAGTAATAACACTAGTTGATAGCTAAAAAAAGAAAGTGATGAAAGATCAGTCATTGGATGTTTTTTTAAATAATCTTTAGCTAAGGGTTTTGCTTTTCAGAGCATTTAGCATATTAACAACTAACTGTGATGAATTAACAGAAGCCGTTTCTAAATACTCATCAAAAGATGTTGGTGACTCTTTACCGGCAATATCAGATAACGAGCGAATAATGACAAACGGGACATTAAATTGATGACAGGTGTGCGCAATTGCAGCACCTTCCATTTCTACCGCAGCCATTGTAGGGAAGTTAGTGCGTGCTTTAGCAATATCTTCTTCTTTAGTCATAAAGGTGTCACCTGTGGTGATCAAACCTATCATTGCCTGAATATTTTCAAGTGAGTTGATGCCTTCTTTTGCAGCCTCAACTAAGGTTTGATCAGGTATATATGCTGCAGGATTTGCGGGCAATTGACCTATTTCATAACCAAAAGCGGTTACATCAACGTCGTGATAACGCACTTCTGCGCTAACAACTATGTCGCCTACTTTAAGTTTGGTATCAAAACCACCGGCAGAACCAGTATTAACAACATAATCAGGTTGAAATTTATCAATCAATATTGCCGTTGCTAAAGCGGCTGCAACCTTACCAATACCTGATTGCACAATAACAACGTCATTACCTGCTATTTGGCCTTGATAAAAGGTATAACCTGCAAAGGTACATGTTTGTGGATTGCTTAATTTTGCTTTTAAAATCGCAACTTCTGGCTCCATTGCGCCAATAATACCTGCTTTCATTTTGTTCTCTTACAATAGTTGAATGAAGGAGATTATAGCCCGAAAGGCTAAGGGTAACAAAACAAGAAAGGATATTGCTCAAATTAAGAGTAATATCCTGTTCAAGTGTAAAAAACTGAGTTAGTGAGGAAGTGCTGCTACTTGTTTTCTAGGTAACTGTCCGGCTAATTGTGGGTTAAGTTCAGCTTGTGCAGCGGCTGGGCTTAATGCTCCACTGTTTTTTGGTCTAGCTTTAACTAGCGGGGCAGGAATGACTTTTCCTTTTACTTTAGGTAAAGGTGAACGATTGCCTAATAATCTAGCATTAATACAGGCACGAATTTCATCTAAAGTGTAATTGGCTTTAACCTTAATTCTCAGGTGTGGAATACTTGCTGCTTCAAGCGCGCCGCTAACAAACCAATCTTTTTTTATTTTATAGCCTCTCCCTTTAGTATCAACGAGATCAATTGCTCCCATTAATTTCATTGAGCTGCGTTCACAAATAATAAAATCTAAATACTTACCTTCAGCATTAGTTGCAGCGCTGTGACTCGCTCTATTAGAGACGCCATGACGAATGGTGACAATATCGGCAAGTTTGACACGATTAATGATACGGTATTTGTGTCCCATTGCTTGCTCTAATAAGTTTTGAAAGTTTTTTTCTGCCGGAGTAAATACCGAAGATTTGCTATCAAAAGGAAAAGGGAAGCTGTTGTCATTTAAACGGCTAGCAAGTACACCAACGATAACAATTAGGGTGATTAACGCAAATAAAATAAGTTCCATAAAAATCTCCAGCAATTCAAATTCTTGACGCTTTGCCGATTGATTAGAGCAAAACGATCACTTTTAAATGAACAAGCAGAATTTGTGCCAAAGAAAATAGTTGCGAGTATTAAGGCTAGAATGACTAGCGATTAATTACTCGCAATTTTTATGGCTGTTAGTTTGGATACTTGGCTTCTAGGGCTGTATAAAGTTGTTGCTGGAAGTCATCGGCACTCGCATCAAGGGTGTTGACTAAATTTGCTAATACTTCATTATCTTCTTCACCGTGCCAAATTTTAATATAACTTCCTTCTTTATAACCATGATCTTGGCGGAAAAAATTTAAGGTGTTTTTACCCACATATTGACGGAATAACTCATCTAAATCCATATTCATTAATGACATACAGTCTGCTAATGCTTTAGCATTAAAGGCTTTATGAGTAACAGCACTCGATGCTAGGTTCTCCAACGCAATTTTAAAGTCATCTTCTGCTGTACCTTGGTGTAACTCTTTAGCAAGTTGACTTGAAATATATTCAACACTGTCGCCTGTCATTAATCGTAAGCTTAAACCAAAATGGAAAATATCAACTAATTCAAGTTGAACTTGAGCAACGTCAATTTCTTGATGCTTCCACCATTTCCAACCGTGGTGATCTAACATTTCTGCACATTCTACCCAAATCGCACGGTACCATTCGTAACCATTGTCACGCCAAGTTTCACTGACTCGGCTGTTCATGGCATCTTGCATGGTTAACATTTGTTTAATTTGTGTTTGTGCAATGGATAGAGCGGTAGATAGTTGTTCGCGCATTATATTCTCTGATAATTTAATAGGGACAGGGTTATTTTGCCTAAGCTTAACTAGTCTGACAAGTATTAGCTATTATTAACCGTTATTCGCCTTGGCTAAATAGTTTTTTTCTCACCATAGCACGATAATTTGTTGGAGTAAGGGCTAATTTTTGTTTAAATAAACGGGTTAAATGCCCCTGATCTTGATAACCAACGTGATATGCAATTTCTTGAATTGATAAGTTACTCGATGCCAGTAAGTCTTTTGCGGCTTCTATACGAAGTTGTTGCCAATACTCTGTTGCTCTTCTACCTGTTGCCGACTTAAAGCGTCGACTAAATGAGCGTTGGCTCAGACCAAACTGCTTTGCCAGTTGTGTTAAACTGATTTCACTGTTTAAGTTAGTCCGTAGCCAAAATTGAATTTGAGCAACGAGTTCGTCAGCATGCCTGTCTACAGCACCTTCTAAATAACGTTGTTCTTCATAGGGTTTTCTTATTTCGTGAGAAAAATTTCGTTCAACATTTTGCGCAGCGGCGCGCCCATATGTTTGGCTAATAATGTGAACTATGATATCTGCTAAAGCATTTAAGCTGGCAGCACAGTATATGCGATCAGATTGGGTTATAAAAAAATCAGGCTTGAGTTCAACTTGTGGATAATCACGCTTAAATTGTTCTACATAATGCCAATGTGTGGTGGCGCTGTGCCCATCTAATAAACCTGATTCAGCTACAAAACAAACACCTGTGCCCACGGCAATAATGGTTGAGCCTTGTTGCCAGCAATATTTTAACCACTGAATCAATATAGGATGTTTTTTTAATACCGGTCTAGGGTTTCGCCATAAACTCGGCAATAAAATGATATTAGGCACAGTCATCTTATCAGGGCTGTTATCTAAGGAGATATCAGGCAAAAACCTTATACCAGCACGCGAGGTGACTTCTTGATTATTTTGAGCAAGCAACTGAGTCGTTAATTTTATGGCTGATTTATCATACCGGCGTGCAAAAGCTTCTCCAGCGAACAGCATTTCTAATGGCAGAGATAGACTTGTCGCTAGTACATGCTGATAAATAACTAAACTTACTGCTAAGGTATTTTCTTGTTTTGCGTTCATCAATAATAGTAATAAATTAATTATTTTGGCTATTATGGCATATTTTATGGCTGTTTAGGCTTATTAATTTTTTAGGTCGACCAGTAAACTAGGCATTATTATTTAATTGAAAATTTAAAAGGTTATTTGCATGACATCATTACCTGTCATTGTTGGTATGGGGGGAGTTAATGCTGCTGGGCGCACTTCATTTCACCAAGGTTTTCGCCGCATTGTTATCGATAAAATTAATGCTCAGGCTCGTGAAGAAACTTTTGTTGGTTTAGCAAGCCTAATGAAATTAGTTTCTTTACAAAACGGAAAGCTATGTGATCAACAAGGTAATGAAATTAACGCAAGTGACGTTGAATCTAAGTTTGGTCAACAAATACTTGATGGTACCTTGATCCGTAAAATAGAGAAAAACCACTTTGATGTTGATGCCACGCATTGGCATCAAAAAATGCATGTTCGCCCCGTTGATAAACATCTATGTTTTGAGTTGCGTGCCAAAGAGCTACCTCATCCTATACCTCATGCTTGGTTAGTTACAGAGCTTGAAGGGGGTAAAGTGAGTGTTGAAATACCAGAGCATTTAACAATTTTTCATGATGCTTATCGTGATAATCCAATTAAAGCTGCAGGGCAAATGCCAACAGGTTTTGAGCCTGGTGCACTTTATAACAGCCGCTATCAACCACGTGGTTTACAAGCAACTATTTTTGCGGCAACTGATGCTATTCGCTCAACGGGTATTGCGTGGGATGCTATAGTAGACATAATAACTCCAGATCAAGTTGGTACTTATTCGGCCTCTGTTGTGGGTCAAATGCAACATGAGGGTTTAGGTGGTTTAGTGAAAAGCCGCTTATCAGGTGCTCGTGTTAGTACTAAGCAGTTGGCGTTAGGGTTAAATACTATGTCAACTGACTTCATTAACGCCTATGTTACCGGTAATGTTGGTACCACTTTTTCTTCTTCAGGTGCCTGTGCTACTTTTTTATATAACTTACGTTCTGCTGTACAAGATATGCAAGCAGGCCGTATACGTGTTGCCATTGTTGGTAGTGCTGAAGCTCCAATTACCCCTGAAGTTATTGAAGGGTTTGGTAATATGAGCGCCTTAGCCAATGAAGAAGGTTTAAAGAAATTAGATCAAAGTGATAAAGCCAATCACCGCAGAACTAGCCGGCCATTTGGTGATAATTGTGGTTTTACTATTGGCGAAGGTGCGCAATTTATTGTATTGATGGATGATGCTCTTGCTCTTGAAATGGGCGCAAATGTGATGGGCTCGGTTGCTGATGTTTTTGTTAATGCTGATGGTTATAAAAAATCAATCACGGCTCCTGGACCGGGTAATTATATTACTATGGCTAAGTCGGTTGCTTTAGCAAAAAGCGTGTTGGGAGAAGAATCTTTACAACAACGTAGTTTTATTCTTGCCCACGGTTCAAGTACTCCACAAAACCGTGTTACTGAATCATTAATTTATGATCGCATAGCGAGCAGTTTCAATATTGAAAATTGGCCTGTAGCTGCCCCTAAAGCCTTTGTCGGTCATACTATTGGTCCTGCTAGTGGTGATCAAATGGCTATGGCATTAGGAATTTTTAATGACAAAATCATGCCGGGTGTGACGACCATTGATAAGGTTGCAGAAGATGTTCATAATGATCGTTTAAATATTGCTACTGATCATTGGCAATGTGGCGAAATGGATATTGCTTTTATCAATTCAAAAGGTTTTGGTGGCAATAATGCTACCGCTGCGGTTTTCTCACCGAAAATAACTTTAACTATGATGGAAAAGCGTTATGGTGAAGAGGCAATGGATGGATATCAACAAAAATTAAAATCAGTGACGCAGGCGCAAGAGGGGTACCGTCAACGTGCAAATCAAGGTGATTTTGATATTATTTATAAATTTGGCGAAGGTTTACTCGATGAAGCCGCGATAGATATCAATGACGAAAACTTAACTTTTGCTGAGTTTACACATGCGGTTAAGTTGCCAAATGAAAACCCTTTCAAAGATATGGTTTGATCATTCATTTAACCGGTAAAAAGCAGCGTTTATTTTTCCTCGTCTTTTGAAACTACTAAGCTGTAGGGCTGTAGCAATGACGAATAAACGCTGTCCTTCGGATTCGGTTAAGTACTTTTTGCACTTTGTTGCGAAGAATTTACATAGAACAACTTATGCTAGATTCTTATAAAAACACTTAATTTGGCTAAAATGCAAACATGAAAGTTCAATGGTTCCTAGTGTAAAGGCTTGTGTTGAAAAACGGATTAAGTGTTTATTGATAAATAACCTTTCTAATGTAGTCAACCTAAGCTTATACAAGTGTTTTTTCGCTATACAACCTACCAGACTCATACAATTACCGCAGTTTAAAACTATTAATGACCTATAGGGGCAACACCTGAAGCGGGATTATTTGCCAACCCGGTATCGCGAGCATGTTCTTCAAAGCGTTTATTTTTCCAGAAGAAGGCACCCGGCATAGTGGTTGGTATCACTAAAATATAAAATAATGCTCTACCGATAAGGGCGGTTAAGCTGTTTAGTAAGCCTAACCCTAACCATGCAAAGAGCAAAATATTACTGTCTACACCAGAAAAATGCAATCCTAATAAAGTACATGCTACCACTATGTTTAAAGTTAGTAGGCAATTACGTAACCGGTAGGTTTTACCAAATGTGGTACATTGCACATAGTGAGCAGCTCCGCCCTCATTTTCACTGCGGTTTAAATCATAATTATGTATCACTAAACCTATGGCTTCAATGATTAAACCTAGGGTAAATACACTGGCAAATACTACGCTTGCTTGCTCAATCGCTAAACCCATCACTAATAAACTGGTGATAACCATAATGCCTGAGACTATAGCCCCTAGCGATAACGTGTTGCCGACAAAGGCTGTTGCCGTTTGTAGGTGGTTCCAAAAAGGTCTCGCTTTAATTTGATAACATTTATTCATATAAAATAAACCTGCTCCACCACTAAGTAGTGAAAAAACACCTGTGACTGTCACTAAATTTGTTAATGGTACATGGTCTTTGATAATGGCTAAATTTATTCCGAAGACTTGTTGTATTACATCAACCAGCCAAGTATTAGTGGGTAACGCAAATAAAGCTGTTAACCCACAACCTGCACTAAACATGGCTAAGCCAAAGCCCTCTCTAGCCATTGGTGAATAGCGTAAGTTATTAAAACCTCGATAAAAACGCATTGGTTTACCTAAATGGGTAACACTCATGAGCAGGGCGAAACTGGTCATGAGTAATGCTGTAATTGTTAAAGGGGCGAACATATCTGAGTTGTTAAAACTGACGAGGGCATCAATACCAAATAATGCACCAATAAACGGAATAGCGAACGTACCTAAAGCGGCCTGCGCAAATAAGGTAAATAATACCAATGGATTTTCACGAGAATTTAAACGGCTCAAGTTCCACTGTTTATCCACCCCTTCTTTTTGATCGATTACCGGTTGATAATTACCTTGAGTATCTTTGTGATACTTCACTGGCGTTGCATCCGTACGTGTCATTTCATTGGGTAAACTTTTAACCTGTTGAAAACGAATGTTTGGATGAGTAATGTCAGGGCTTGGAAAACCAGGGATAGTCGTTTTACATTGTTCTCTGTTGTTAGGCGTAGTTTCAATGACACCAAAATCAAGTGCATTACCAACACAGGCAGAAACACAAGCAGGTTTTAAACCGACTTCTAAACGGTCAACACACATATTACATTTTGAGACTCTACCCTTAACAGGATCAAGTTGTGGAGCATTGTAGGGGCATACCCAAGTACAGTAACCACAGCCAAAGCAGGTTTCTGGATCTTGTAAAACAGCGCCATATTCAGCGTGTTTGGTGTATGCACGAGTAGGACAACCTTTTAAGCAAACGGGATCATCGCAATGGTTACATGCCATGGAAATATTCATGCGCTTATAATCAGGATACGTGCCGCCTTCAACATAACCGACAGATCTAAAAGCTAAGTGAGCAGGGTTTTCATTTTTTTCGGAGCAGGCGGCCTCACAGGCATGGCAACCTATACAGTTGTCAGCGGTAAAGAAAAACCCGTGTTGTTTATTGCGATTTGGGTTGCTGCCCACCTCGGGGTTCTCGTTAATAAATAGTGAACGGTTTTTAGGGGTGTCTGTTAGCTCAACTAAATCAATGCGTTTTCCGTATCGATTTTCTATCGCCACTTCTTGAGAGGATAGTTGACGGTCAGGCAAGAAGGCATAATCTTGCTCTTGCGTGCGCACTTGCCAATGACTTGAACGCTCTTGTTGCTCAGTTTTTTCAACAGCATGCTTTGTTTCTTTAGGATTAAAGGTGTCTACCGAGCTTGTTGTTTTCACTTTGGGCTTATTTAATATTTGGTTCATTTTGTTTACCTAAAATGCTCTAAAGAGCTAAAATTTTCGACGTTCTACATTCAGTTTTGCGGCTTCAATTTGTTGGATAGCGTCTAATACTTCGATGCGAACAGAGCATTGTTTGAATGCTGGCTGCCTTGAGTGTGGATCTAACAAACCAAGAGTTAATCTGTTGACACAATCGTGAAAATGAAAAGGTACAAACACCATGTTACGTGGTACTCTTTGCGTTAACTGCACCATCACTATGCTGTCACCACGGCGACTAGTAAGCCTGACATAACTTTGATGCTTGACGCCTAGCTCCTTAGCTGCATCAGGGTTCATCTCCATATAAGGGGTGGGACTAAACTTATTGCAGTTACCTATTTTTCCGGTACGAGTTCTGGTATGAAAGTGTTCAACTACACGTCCTGAGTTAAGCCAAAAAGGATATTCTTGACAAGGTTGCTCATTATTATTGTAAAAAGAAACAGGGATTAAATTGGCTTTTCCTGATGTCGTTTGAAATTGTCCATCAGTGTATAAACGAGGATCACCTTTTAAACTGCCGTGTTCTTCATCATCTTTTTGGCGATAAGGCCATTGAATTCCGCGAGCTTGAACTAGCTTCTCATAACTCATCCCTGAAATATCGAGTGTTCGTTGTTCATTATATGCATTTTTCCCGTTAGAGAGCTGTTTCATTTCTTCAAAAGCACCTTCAGCATTCTCAGGAAAGTGGATGATATTGCCATGGTCAAAACGTGTTGCCATGTGGTTAAAAATCCAAAAGTCAGGCTTAGAATTAGCAAAGCTTGGCATGATCTTTGTGATTAAATTAACGCGACGTTCAGTATTGGTGTGGCAACCTTCTTTCTCGGACCACACTGAAGCAGGCAAATATACATGAGCGTATTGATTTGTTTCAACGTCCTGATAAACATCTTGAACGATGAGAAAATCTAATTTCTCTAATATTTTACGAATACGTCCCGTATTGGGCATGGAGGTCATTGGGTTGGTTGCTATCAGCCATAAACCTTTAATTTCACCAGTTTCAATAGCAGAGAAAATATCAGTTTGTTGTAAACCACGTTTTTTTGGAAAAAACGCTGGATCAATTCCCCAAAAGTCAGCGATTTCTTGGCGATCACTTTCATTTTCTAAATAACGATAACCAGGGAGCCCAGAGCAAGAAGACCATTCACGTGTGCCCATGGCATTACATTGACCGGTAATAGATAAACTGGTACCACCTTTTTTACCAATGTTACCAGTAATTAAGTTTAAGTTATTTATATTGGCAACACCATCTGAACCATGGGTTGATTGGTTTATGCCCATGGTCCAAATACTCATCGCAGCAGGTGCTTTAGCGTATAGTCGGGCAACACTTCTAATAGTGTCTTCGTCAATACCACATAGGTGTTGAGCTGATTTAGGGGAATATTCTTGAACCAGTAATTTTATGGCTTCAAAGCCTTGGGTGTGAGCGTCAATGTAAGCTTGATCTTGTAGTTTTTCGTTGATGATGACATGCATCATTGCGTTAATCAGCACACAATCAGTGCCTGGCGTTATGGGTAAATGAATGTCAGCAAATTGCGCAAGCATGGTAACTCGTGGATCAACCACGATCAGTGGAAACTTCCGCTTTTCAAGCGCTTCTTTTAATCGCCAGTAAATAATAGGGTGCTGCTCAGGTAGGTTTGACCCAAATGCTATTAAGCAGTGAGTATGTTCAAAATCATCGTAACATCCTGGAGGCCCGTCAGCGCCGAATGAGCGCTTATATCCGCTGACTGCTGAGGCCATACATAAGGTTGTATTACCATCGTAGTTATTGGTACCAATGCACCCACGAGTCAGTTTTCCTAAAGTATAAAACTCTTCGGTTAATAATTGACCTGTAGAGACAATGGCAAAAGCGTCACGGCCATATTTAGCTTGTATTGATTTGATTTTTTCCGCACTAGAGTCCAGTGCCTGATCCCAGCTAGTTTGTTGAAATTTTTCAAAATGCAACTCTCGTATTAAGGGCTGAGTGCCCCGTCCAGCACTGTCGAATAATTCATGCTCTAATAAGCCTTTAATACATAGCTTACCGCGATTGACATCGGCACCTGCATGACCTCTTGTAGTGACAATTTCTTTTTTTTGATTTAAGCCAATTTCAATTGAACAGCCGGTAGAGCAATAGTTGCAAGTGGTATAATGCCATTCATCTACTTTTTTGTCAGGAATAGTGATGGGTTTTCTATTTTTTCGGCCTAACAACATAAAGGAGCCTTATAAGGGGTAATAATTAAAAACAATAAGGAATGAGAATAATTTCCTTTTGATAATCTATTAGCAAAAAATAAACCATAATATTTAATGTTGTTTATTAGTGGGTTAGAGTTTGTTGTTAAGGTGTTCTTGCCTTTTCATAGTATACTTGCACTTTTGTGGTGCGATATTTTTTAACTGTGATGAACCTAATGTTATTTTCACAGTCTATTAAGCACCTAAGGTTAAAAAAGTGTTTTGTCATTTGTGCTAAATGGACTTTTTATAGATGAAAGCGTTCTTAAACGGCAACCATTAAAGTTGGCTCAAGATAGAAGCCTTGTCTTGAAAAAATATGCGTTAACACTGTTTATATCTATTGTTTTTCATGTGTTGCTGCTTATGCTGTTAAGTACTCTGGCGACCCAGCCACAGCAAGAAGTAACTAATGCCAATTCAAAGGCAATTAAAAGTTATCTTTATAAAAAAACAACGAGAATAGAAAATACTCACGCTGTACAAGTTGAGCTCATTGAGAGGGCGGAATCACCACTGAAAACGCCGCTTAAAGAAGAGCTGCTAAGCTCTGAGACAAAAACAAAGGCGATAGCGAAAGTAAAAAGCCCTAATGTTGTGCCGAGTTTATCTCAAAAAATGAGAGAGGTACCCAAAACAGCTAAAAAATCACCAGTATTTTCATCTTATAAACAGCTTGATAACTTGCGAAGTGCCATTAATGAGAAAATTATTGCTGATCAGTTATCACTATTTAAACAATTTAGATCAGCTTCAATAATGCACGGCGAACAAATTTCTGTTCCCCGCTCAGAAAAACAATTAACGCCGGCTCAACAGCGAAAAAAAAACACCACAACAATCTCTGATAGTATCTCAATGACTAAGGGTGACAATGGTGTTTGTACTCTTGAACGTAAACAGTTTTTAGGCAGCCCTGTTGAGGCTTCTAGTTCGACGTTTAATTGTGGTGAGAGTAAGTTTGATAAAAGTTTTCGTGAGCATATGAAAAAGGTGCAAAAGAAGTTAATACCTCTAACACAGTAATGGCATTAAGAAGTAAATTTAGCTGTACAAAAAAACAGTGTTTAGCTATGCTTTATGCTAAAATGACTTGCATGTTGAACCTAGTTGAAATTATATGTTGCCGAAAAGCCTAGTTTAGGACGAGCGATTGCGGCCGCTTTACCTAAACCGCACAAGAAGCATAAAACTCACATTGAAGTGGCTAATGGCGATATTGTCAGTTGGTGTGTTGGGCATGTGTTGGCGCAAGCTGATCCGCAAGATTATGATCCTAGTCTTAAAAAATGGTCTATGGAAAACTTACCGATAGTGCCACAGCAGTGGCAACTAAAGCCTATAGCTAGAACAAAAGCGCAACTCAGTGCATTAAGAACATTAGTTAAACAAGCTAATACTATCATCCATGCAGGAGATCCAGATCGTGCAACAACTAATTGTCAAGTGATTGACAGTGACTATTTCACTTATTTTTATTGGGATAAAGAGATGTTCAATAGAAATACGATTGACACACCTGTCAGCAAGATCAGATTGACAAAATAGTATGATATTTGACAAAAAATCTCTTATAAAGGTCAAATCCTCCCTTGTTTAGCCTATAGATTGACAAGAATAATTAAAAATAATGACAAAAATGAAATTATATATTGCTGAAAAACCAAGCCTCGGTAGAGCTGTTGCTGATGTTCTTCCAAGACCTCATCAAAAAAGCGACGGCTTTATTAAAGTTGGGAATGGAGACATTGTGACATGGTGCATTGGACATTTGTTAGAGCAGGCAGAACCTGATGCTTATGATCCTGCTTTTAAAAAGTGGTCTGTAGAACATTTACCAATCATACCTTCAAATTGGAAGCTTGTTGTTAAAAGTAAGACTAAGAAGCAGTTTAATGTTGTAAAGAAACTCATTAAAGAAGCTGACGTACTTGTAAATTTAGGTGATCCGGATCGTGAAGGGCAAATTTTAATAGATGAAATGATCAACTATTGCGGTGCTTCTGATCAAAAGAAAAAAGCAGCTTTACGTTGTCTTGTTAGTGATTTGAACCCAAGTGCAGTAAAAAAAGCATTAAATGATTTAAAACCAAACTCTAAGTTCTTATCTTTGTCGATTTCTGCACTCGCTAGAGCGAGAGCTGACTGGCTTTACGGGATGAACATGACACGCATGTGCACCTTACAAGGACAGAAAGGCGGCTACCAAGGAGTGCTATCAATTGGTCGAGTACAAACTCCTGTCTTAGGGTTAGTTGTACATAGAGATCTTGAAATTGAAAACTTTGTTTCCAAACCATTTTATGAAGTAGTAGCAACATTACAAACTGAAAAAGGTGAAGTTTACAAAGGAAAGTGGAAGCCAAGTGAAGCATGTGAGCCATACATGGATGATGAGCATCGAGTTCTCCACAGGCAACTAGCTGAAAATGTAGTAAATCGTATTACCAATAAACAAGGAAATATTTCTGATTTCATAAAAAAAACATCTAAGAAAACAGCCCCATTACCTCACTCGTTATCGTCGCTTCAAATAGAAGCTGCAAAAGTGTTTGGCTATAGCGCTCAAAAGGTTCTTGATACTTGTCAGGCATTGTATGAGCGCCACAAGATAATTACTTACCCAAGATCTGATTGTAGGTATCTACCAAAAGGCCATTTGGGTGATGCTCCAAAAGTTGTTCAATCAATTGAATCGACTCACGACAAATTAGCCCATTATACTAGTGGGGCAGACTTATCTTTAAAAAGTCCTGCTTGGAATGATAAAAAGGTGGGTGCCCACCATGCAATCATTCCTACAACTAAGAAACTTGACCCATCGAAATTATCTAAAGATGAGCAAAATATTTACTATCTAGTGGCGAGGCATTACTTAATACAGTTTTACCCCCCTAGCCAGTATGCTGATAAAGAAATCAAAACAGTTATTGAAGGTGGGTTATTTATCTCTAAACAAAGAGATTTAACGTATGTTGGCTGGCAAGCACTTTTTAACAAAGAAGAAAGTGAAGCAAGAAAACCAGAGGAAGCTTTACCTGACGTTACTAAAGGTGACCCAATACTATGCCTCAATGGTGAAATACAAGATAAAAATACAGCTCCTCCCAAGAGGTTTACAGATGCTACGCTGCTAGCAGCTATGACGGGCATCTCACGATATGTAACATCGCCTGACATAAAGAAAATACTAAAAGATACTGACGGTATTGGGACTGAGGCTACTCGTGCGAGTATTATTGAACTGTTATTTAAAAGGCAATATTTAAGCAGAAAAGGAAAGGAAATTATTTCTACAGATATCGGTAGAAGCGTAATTTTAGCATTGCCCGAAAGTGTCGGTAAGCCTGATATGACAGCCATATGGGAAGCTCAATTAGAAGCCATTTACCAAAAACAAAAAAAGTACAATGATTTTATGAGTGATGTGACCAAAAGCCTAAGTGGTCTTTTGGATGATACCAGTCAGGCTAACTTCAGTAGTTTAAAAGGTAAGGGAAAAGCGAAAACACGCCGCAATTATAATAAAAAAAGTGCTACAACTAACCGCCGTAGAAAGGCGTCTTTTCTGCGGACTTAATCAGTCCTTTTAGCTCATTGGCACTATCTGCATGCCCTAAATTTGCCGATTTTTCAAACCATTTAATAGCCTTATCAAAATCAGGTTTTGTTCCAGACTTCAACCACAAGTGTTTGTAGTTTATAGCAGCGAAGTACATAGCTCTTTTATCGCTTTTAGATGCAGCATTCCTAATTAGCTCTTTACCTCGTTCAACATTCTCTTCAGTTGTCACTAACAATAGAAGAGCATTGAGGTTGCCATTATCTATCGCTTTTTCATACCAGAATTCCGCTTGTTTTACATATTCATCACGTTTAGCACCTTTAGCTTCTTTTCTTCTGGAAAAATAATTACTACCCACCAAGTATTGGGCGTCTACATGCTCCTTTGAAGCGGCTTCCTTTAACCAGCTTAATGCTACATCAACATCCTTTTTAACGATGTGTCCTGTTTGATAAAGAGAACCTATTGTAAACTGAGCATTAGTATGACCCGACTGAGCAGCACTTATTATTTGTTTGAAAGCATTAG
Organism: Litorilituus sp.; assembly: GCA_030754235.1. Lineage (GTDB taxonomy): Bacteria > Pseudomonadota > Gammaproteobacteria > Enterobacterales > Alteromonadaceae > Colwellia. The sequence goes on along the minus strand of JASMAS010000059.1, from coordinate 9,040 downwards.
AAGCATGATGATTTAAGTGAGGTTCATTGCGGATAACCATTAAAAAAAGACTATACTGACTTTCAATATCGCCACCCAGAGCTTTTAGCTCCAATTCTTTATACTGATTTTCTAAAGATTCATCAGGCTTAATGTCAATAGATGAGAAAGCAGTGCTACACCATAATAGCGCAATCAAAAGGCTGGATAATATTTTCAAGTGCATCCCTTTAGTTTAACTTCCGTAATTCGCTCGTTACTGCCGTCTAACTTAACCATTTCAATTGATTACGTCAAATGTACCATAAGTCGGCCAGTGGGTAACTTCAATCAAAGATTTTTAACCGAGCCAACAATGTTGGTAAATGACTTCTCTATCACTTCTTATCAATAGATTATTAACGATGTTATTCTGTGCATAAATATACTCACACTAACGTGTTGATAAATATTGAAGGAGGTATGTTTAATACCTCTACTAAAGTAGTTAAGCAATTAGGTTGGCAAGTGTTGCTTTCAAATAAAAAAAGACGCGAGAAAAATAACCAAGGATTGTTGCCTGAACTGCAGCAAGGGTAAGAACTTTTTTGCCAAAAGGGCGAGGTTATTGAAAAACATGCCGCTGCGCCAAATTCTTTTACTGATGCCAGTTTATTAAGTGCCATGACAGGTATTGCTCGTTTTGTTCAAGACAAAGAAATTAAAAAAATATTAACAGATACCGATGGTTTAGGGACTGATGCAACAAGGGCTGGCATTATAGACCTTCTTTTTAAACGAGGCTTTTTATCAAGAAAAGGTCATAAAATTATTGTGACTGAAATAGGGGGGGCACTTGTCAATGCTTTGCCTATTCAAGCCACATTACCTGATATAACAGCCCAATGGGAGGCAAGTTTAACGGCAATTAGCCATAAAAAGGCCAGTTATGTGAGTTTTATGAGGCCGCTAGTTTGTACCGTAACTACTATGGTCAGTGGAGCCAGAGAACAGCAGCTTACAGGTTTACCTAAAATAGCTTTTAAACCTAAAAGAATGAGGGGGGGCTAAGAAAAAGTTAACAGGTAAAGCGACGTTTAAAAAGGTTCGTTGATATTTTGTGCTACATTATTTTTTTTTAGTTTTGTTATCAATGCGTTGGTTGGAAAAAAAGTACTAAAATTTTGGGGCATGATTTGTTTCTCAAATAAGGTATAATGTCGGTAGATTTTTGTCACTTTTTATCAATTCATATGAAGTACTTATTTTATTTATTGATGCTCGTCCTTAGTTATACCCCTGTGTGTGAGGCATATAAAGAAGAGCTGAAAATTGCTAGTTTTATAGAGCCTCCTTACACTGATTTAGTTGACGGTAAACTGGTTGGTGAAAGTATACAGATAGCAAAATTATTAGCTAAATCTGTAGGCTTAAAGCCCACATTTATTCGTTGCCCTTTTGCTCGTTGCTTATCTATGGTTAAACACGGCCAGGCAGATATGATTCTTGGGCTAATGAAGCTCCCTGAACGAGAAAAAGAGTTATTGTTTTTGAATCCAGCCTATATGGTTCAACATTACCCCCTTCGTTTTTTTACTCTGTCGACAAAAAAAATAGTCATTAATAGCTTTGATGACTTGAACAAATTATTAGTAGGGACCCTTAGAGGAGGTAATTATTTTGAATTATTTGATAATGATAAACGCATTACAAAGATTGAGATCACCTCTCGCGAGCAATTAGTACAAATGTTGCTTCGTGGAAGGGTTGACACCTTTATTGATCGTGAAGAATCTATTTTGCCGCTGTTGTCGCCAGAAGAGTACAAAAAAAAAATTACATTGGCAGATTATCAATATGCTAAGCCAGTGAAAGTATACATTGCTATTTCACAAAATTCAGATGTTAGTACCTATGCAGGCCGCTTGTCAAAGCAACTCAATAAATTTGTCACTGATGGCACAATAACAACTATTAGAACCGGACAGCGTAATTAACAGATCTGATGTCATCTTTAGTGTTGAGTATGGTGGTTTTTATTAATAAATAACACTAAGCTACCATTAAGACTTTTATGTTGCAGGAGAGTGAAAACCCTTGTGCTTTGGGTATAAGGAACAGGATAATCTAGTTCAGTTTACCGTTTTCATCACCCCTGTTACGGCTAATAGAGTGGCAAATAGGTATTGTTCTTCTTTACTGCTTTAGTAAAATTAAGTGACGTTATCTCTAAAGGAATACTTGGTTTCTAGTCACAGCTACAAAGGTTAGCTAAGTCGCATCAATTTAACCGCATACACAAAGTATTTAGCTAGTGTCGGTAACTTACCTAACATATTTCTAAATGCTGAAAGTTCAGTGGAGGCTAAAAATACGTCAGTATTATTACCTAACCTGTTCGGGAAGTTAAAGGTAAAGTGATAAGACCACTATAAACATACCTTCTACTAACTATAATTTGTATGAATAGTGCTTATTTAGTCAAATGATTCGTCGTAGGCTGAAAATCAGGTAAAATAGTGAAAAAATTTGTCCTTGCTAATCACATCCTTGTTAATCGCAATGTTATTAGCACCTTAAAAGCTAAAAGAGAGTATTAAATGAGTCTTTATTTAGAATATATCAAAGAAATTAAATGCCGTAAGGATGAGCTAGGTTTAGCGCCAAAGCCAATCGATGGTGCTGATTTATTGGCCGAAATTATTGCGCAAATTAAAGAAAAAGATAATGCGCACCGAGAAGATTCTCTTAACTTCTTTATTTATAACACCTTACCTGGTACTACAAGTGCTGCTGGCGTTAAAGCGGCATTTTTAAAAGAGATTATTTTAGGTGATTCAACTGTCTCAGAAATCACACCTACATTTGCTTTTGAATTACTTTCGCACATGAAAGGTGGTCCTTCAATTAAAGTACTACTTGACCTAGCACTAAGTGATAATGCGTCAGTTTCAACACCTGCAGCCGATGTACTTAAAACACAAGTATTCTTATATGACGCTGATACAGCACGTCTTCAAGCTGCTTTTAAAGCAGGCAATGCTGTTGCAAAAGATTTATTAGAAAGCTATGCACAAGCTGAGTTCTTCACAAAATTACCTGATATAGAAGAAAAAATTGAAGTAGTCACTTACATCGCTGGTGAAGGTGATATTTCAACCGACTTACTTTCTCCAGGTCACCAAGCTCACTCACGTGCTGACCGTGAATTACACGGTAAGTGTATGATCACACCAGAAGCACAAGAAGAAATTCAAGCGCTACAAGCTAAACACCCTAACGCGAAAGTAATGCTTATCGCAGAAAAAGGAACAATGGGTGTTGGTTCTTCTCGTATGTCAGGTGTTAACAACGTGGCACTTTGGGCAGGTAAACAAGCTAGTCCTTACGTACCTTTTATTAATATCGCTCCCGTTGTAGCAGGCACTAACGGTATCGCACCTATCTTCCTAACGACTGTTGATGTCACTGGTGGTATTGGTCTTGACCTGAAAAACTGGGTGAGCAAAATAGATGCCGACGGTATCACTGTTACTGACGCAAACGGTGACCCGGTCTTAGAAGAAACATACTCAGTAGCAACTGGTACGGTTTTAACTATCGATACTAAAGCACAGAAACTATACAACGGTGATCAGGAGCTAGTAGATGTTTCTTCTGCATTTACTCCTCAAAAAGTTGAGTTTATGAAAGCGGGTGGCTCTTACGCGGTTACATTCGGTAAAAAACTACAAACATTTGCCGCAGAAGCTTTAGGTGTTGAACCTGCAAGTGTATATGCTGCTTCAAAAGAAATTTCACATGAAGGCCAAGGTTTAACGGCTGTTGAGAAAATCTTTAACCGTAACGCGGTTGGTGTTGTATCTGACACACCTCTACATGCAGGCTCGAACGTTCGTGTAAAAGTGAACATTGTTGGTTCACAAGATACCACTGGCCCTATGACCTGTCAGGAATTAGAAGCGATGGCAGCTTCTACTATTTCACCAATTGTTGATGGCGCATATCAATCAGGTTGTCACACAGCATCAGTTTGGGATAGCAAAGCGCAAGCAAACATTCCTAAATTAATGGCATTCATGAATAAGTTTGGTTTAATCACAGCACGTGATCCAAAAGGTGTTTACCATTCAATGACTGATGTTATTCATAAAGTATTAAATGATATTACCATTGATGACCGCGCTATTATCATTGGCGGTGATTCACATACCCGTATGTCAAAAGGTGTCGCTTTTGGTGCCGATTCAGGTACGGTTGCTATCGCTCTTGCAACAGGTGAGTCAGCAATGCCAATTCCTGAGTCTGTAAAGGTTACCTTTAAAGGTCATATGCAAGGCCACATGGATTTCCGTGACGTGGTGCATGCAACTCAGGCACAAATGCTTAAGCAATTTGGCGGTGAGAATGTATTCCAAGGTCGTATCATTGAAGTACATATTGGTACATTGATGGCTGACCAAGCATTTACCTTCACTGACTGGTCTGCAGAAATGAAAGCAAAAGCTTCTATCTGTATTTCTAATGACGATACGCTTATCAAGTCTATTGAGCTTGCTAAGAGCCGTATCCAAATTATGATCAACAAGGGGATGGAAAACGAAGCAGGCACGCTTAGAGGGTTAATTGCTCTTGCTGATGAGCGTATAGCAGGCATTAAATCGGGAGAACAACCTGCACTTGCACCAGACGATGCCGCGAAGTACTACGCCGAAGTGATTGTAGACCTTGATGTCATCGAAGAACCAATGATTGCTGACCCAGACGTAAACAACGAAGATGTATCTAAACGTTACACTCATGACGTTATTCGCCCTGTATCTTACTACAATAATAAGCCTGTTGATTTAGGTTTTATTGGTTCTTGTATGGTTCACAAAGGTGATATGCAAATCGTTGCACAAATGTTACGCAACCTTGAAAAACAACACGGTACTGTAGAATTTAAAGCTCCATTAGTGGTTGCTGCACCGACATATAACATTGTTGATGAGCTTAAAACTGAAGGTGATTGGGATATTCTACAAAAGTACGCTGGTTTTGAATTTGATGATGCGGTACCTAAAAATGCTGCACGTACTAACTATGAGAACATCTTATATCTAGAACGCCCAGGCTGTAACTTATGTATGGGTAACCAAGAAAAAGCTGAGCCAGGCGATACCGTCATTGCTACTTCGACACGTTTATTTCAAGGCCGTGTAGTTGCCGATACAGCTGAGAAAAAAGGTGAGTCTTTACTTGGTTCATCAGCTTTAGTTGTTCTTTCAACAGTACTTGGTCGCTTCCCAACGATGGAAGAGTACAAGAGCGCAGTAGAGGGTATCGACTTAACTAAGTTCACGCCTCCAAGTCAAGAAATGAGTACTAAATTCACTGGCCAAGCACTTCCTGTTAAAGTGGTTTAGTATTGAACTAAACGTCATAAAGGTACAAATAAAAGATGAGGGTTACTTGTTTTAGTTTTGCAAGATACACTTGCCATTTACTAAAACAGTAAGCCTCATTTTTCATCGATGTTTTGTACTGATATATTGTTCATACGAGTAGCTAAAAATTTTGCTCTAGTGTGATTATTATGCCTAAAATGAAATCCCAATTGCTTAATAACATTAACGCAACGTTAAATAATTAGCTATTTCTATAGATTAACCGCTATACCCAAACAACTTGAAGATGCGTGTATCTCAGGCGTACCCGCAGGGCTGGTTTATAAACGTTTTATGCTACCTTGTTGTTTTCGACAAGGGAAAAACCATGCTCTTCAATCAATGCCTTGCCTAAAGACGTTTATAATTTCAGCTGAATCCTGCATCTTCAAGTAGCTTGAGTATATCCACATGGTCATCTTTGTAAGCAAAGTATGTTTGTCAAGCCAATGGTAAAATTATCACTGATAAAGCTGATGTGTCGAGCATTCCAACTGAGCTTTTAAATTAGGTACAATGAGGTTTGGCGAAGCACGTTTATGATCATAACTTTCTACCCCTTGTAACACTTCAATTCTATAGCCATAACCTTGACAAATAGTTTTTGCTCGGCGTAATAAGAAGGTCGCTATTCGTTCGAAATTAACCTTTTTGTTCATTACCTCAAGTTGATATGTATTATTGGTTAACTGAACTTCTTTGAACTGTACTTGATGATCAAAGTCCCAGTAAATTTGATTGCCTTTAGATTCAATGGGCGAGGATAAATTTTGACAAGCACTGAGCCAAATGGTCAATAACACAATCAAAACAATTCGTAAGTGAGTTGAGCAATAGAGAAATGTTGCCATCATAGCTCCTATTATGGTGATAAAGTGCAGTATCATTAGCACCACTAGTTAGCAAATAACTGATAATCACGACCTGATTATATTATAGTGAAGTATCAGAACCTCGCTACAATAGCCGTGATTTATTTGACATTTATTAATGAATTATTCACTTGATCTTCCAGTTGATTAACAATAATTTAATAACAATGCAGATATGCAAGCAAGAGTAGTATAAGTCGTAAAATAGTTAGGTCATTTTTTTAAAATAATACCCATAATAATAATTATGAACTTTAAGAGAGTATAAATTAGATCAGTATAAGAAAAAAGCAATGTAATCATTGAATAATATCATGATTAGCCATTACTTGAGTTGTTTTTAGAATTTGTTGTATCGGTATAAAGGGACGACATAAACTTACAATTTCACTTTTACTGTTGAGAGTATATTAGGCGCATTATTACTTATAAGGGCTAACAATATAATAGTTGACGGCTTAATGACTTTAATTGTCGGTTTTTGTTATGTACCTAACACTAAACTCTGATTAATATATTGTTATTTACCCTCAAAAATGTAAGTGATGGAAGCAAAAGACAAAATAATAGCCGAGCTACAGAAAGAGCTAAAAATAGCTAAAAAAAACGAAGAGCGATTAAATACACTCGTACAATCCTCTCCTTTTTGTATCCATGAGATTAACTTGAAAGGCCAGATAATCTCAATGAATAAGGCCGGATTAACAATGATGAATATGCAACATGAGAATGAAATATGTGGTGTCTATTACACTGATTTTGTGTGCAGTAAGCAAAAATCAATGATCACACAATTGTTAAATAATGCTTTTCAAGGAAAGTATAGTACTTTTGAATTTAGCCCTGAAAATTCAGAACTAATCTTTACATCATGTTTTGCACCAGTTTTTGGCCATGAGGGTGATATAGAAAGGGTAATGGGGATTACCGAAGATATTACCCTACAGAAAAAAAACGAAGAAGAAATATTGAAATCAAGAAAACTAAAGTCTATTGGACTATTAGCTGGGGGCATTGCTCACGATTTTAATAACCTCTTTACCGGGTTTTTTGGTCATTTGCAGCTGGCGTCGAATCAACTCTGTGTCCAACATCCTGCCCTTAAGCATATTAACAGAGCAAACTATGCACTGGATAAAGCAACTAGCCTAACGAATCAATTGTTAACTTTTGCAAAGGGTGGAACCCCCTTCTTTGAAACTGTAGATTTAAGCCAAACTATTGAAGAGTCAATCTCATTTTTACTCGGCGACAGTGGTATAAAAACCAAGGTGATTTTTCAAGACGGTTTATGGAAAGTCAATGCAGATAAAGGGCAATTAACGCAAGTTATGACTAACATTGTGATCAACGCTAAACAAGCTATGAAAACCCGTGGTGAAATAACAATTGAGGCAAAAAATATTGACCAGTTTACCCCAAACATTACTCAGGATATTTGCTCAGAAATGGTCTGTGTGACTATTAGTGATAATGGGGTAGGGATTCCTGACAATTTGCAGGGCAAAATCTTTGATCCTTATTTTACAACGAAACAATCAGGTAGCGGCATAGGGTTAGCGACTGTTTACAGTATAATAAAAAAACACAAAGGTTATATTGATGTAGAGTCTAAGGTAGGTGAAGGAACTAAATTTTCTTTCTACCTAAATCCCATCTCTAGTGCTAATTCATCGTCTGTGTTGCCTATATCTAGCACAAAAAAACAGGGCATATCTTCAGCGAGCATTTTAATCATGGATGATGAAGCAATGATTTTAGATATTTTGGCAGAAATGTTAGGTTTGTTGGGGCATATAGTGGAAACGGCAAGCGATGGTGAAAGTGCTATAAAAAAATATACTAATAAAATTGAATGCGGGGCTCCTTTTGACATCGTTATTATCGATTTAACTATACCTGGGGGCAGAGGGGGAGAATCAGTTATTAAAGAGTTACTTCATATCAATCCTCGGGTAAAAGCAATTGTTGCTAGTGGTTATTCAACCGGTAAAGTGATGTCCAACCCCGCTGAATATGGGTTTGAGGGGCGCCTCGTAAAACCTTTTACGATGCAAGCTGTAAAAGAGTTAATAACACAAATCATTGAGTAGATGCCTTTAGAGTACATTAGCGCATCACTTTTAGACTTTAGATAATCAGAATGTGGCTCAATAAGTATGTTGCTGATAAGGTGTACATATTTTTAATTTTATCGTCAATAGTAAAATGACAATGACTGGTTATATTTCCTAGGTGCTTATTTATACGCTAAAATATTGCCTAATTATTGAAAAATACTACGAATTTTGATCATTTATACAAGGTAGAGGCTTTGGCATGTGGTTGTACAGGACAATATGCTCCTGCATTATCTAATAAACTACATGTAACGTCACATGAAAAGACGATAACGCAGTAAAAATGTCCAACAAACGCTGTTTGATGGATTCGCCTAGAAGCATTTTATTCTTTGTTGAGGTGTATTTGCTTAGAATAACTAGGCTACACACTACTTGCCGCGACTAAAATGCTTTTATCTCAAAAAAAATTTAACCCTGAAAGAACAATAGTCCCTAATGTATTTAATGGTATTAGTGAGCTAGTGTATCTTTGACGGTGGAGATAAGAAAGTTATTACTGAATGGTTTTTTTATATGGGTTACTTCTTCTAAAATGATACCTCTTTTTGAAATAATGTCATTACTGTAACCGGATACAAAAATAACTTTACTGTTTGGAAAAATACGAGAGAATTTGTCGCTTACCTGTTTGCCATTACTATTTTCAGAGAGAATAATA
>JASMAS010000058.1 GCA_030754235.1 Litorilituus sp. | reverse complement strand
TAGCTACTTTCATATACAGGTCATTTATTAACCTTAGTCAAGAGACTTAGTTTGATCAAATAAAAGCGAGTGTCCTTCTTAATTTTTAGTGTCCTTCTTAATTTTTTTAATTTTTCTTAATTTTTTCTTAATTTATTCTTAATTTTCTGTCGTTGTAGCTATTGATGTATCAGGTGCAATTATTGCTATATTCTTGTAAAAATTAGATGTAGATATACCTTGCTCAAGGCAAAATTATTTTACTGATAAATCACTGTCTTGTTGGGTTTTAAAAATTTTAAGCCATTGCTGTGGTGTTCGTCGCATGATGATCTCCTTAAATAGTTAAAGTGATCATAAGTGAATGTTATTGAGGGGGAAATAATGTGGTTTATAAGATGCTTACTTTATGAACACTGATATTACGTTTTTATACCGACTGAAAACGGTCTAACGTTATTTTGGCATAAAATTGAGTTTTATTTTTGGTCTTTATAATTGATGATTTCTAACGATTTATTACAGAGATATAGTAAAGCGTGATTTCTGTGAAAGCACTATGGATAAGGCTTACAGGGATATAAAAGTTTTGAGTTTACTGAAAAGATATTGCAGTATAAAGATGGTACCCGGAGACGGACTTGAACCGTCACGCTCTATGAGCGAGGGATTTTAAATCCCTTGTGTCTACCAATTCCACCACCCGGGCATCGGATAATATTTTTATAGTAGGCTTGGTTTCCTACTTTTGTTAAGTAAAATATTAACAAAAAGATTGGAGCGGCTAACGAGACTCGAACTCGTGACATTCACGTTGGCAACGTGATGCTCTACCAGCTGAGCTACAGCCGCTTCATTAGAGCTTTTTATAGTGACAACCTAAATCTTTGCCAAAAGATTGGAGCGGCTAACGAGACTCGAACTCGTGACATTCACGTTGGCAACGTGATGCTCTACCAGCTGAGCTACAGCCGCTTATCACTTTATTTTGCATTCATTTCGCTAAAAATGAGCGCGAATTCTAGCGTACCTTTTTTGCTTTGACAAGCTAAAGTGAAGCTAAAATATATTACTCAACATCATTGTTGATGAAATGGTACCCGGAGACGGACTTGAACCGTCACGCTCTATGAGCGAGGGATTTTAAATCCCTTGTGTCTACCAATTCCACCACCCGGGCAAAATGGAGGCGGGTCCCGGAGTCGAACCGAGGTCCACGGATTTGCAATCCGCTGCATAGCCACTCTGCCAACCCGCCATTTAATCAACACGAGTTGAGTAGTGCAAAACAATATTGGAGCGGCTAACGAGACTCGAACTCGTGACATTCACGTTGGCAACGTGATGCTCTACCAGCTGAGCTACAGCCGCTTCATTAGAGCTTTACATCAATAGGGATAAATCCCAATTGATATCCTTTTAATAAGCAAAGCATTTATTGTTATTTGCCTAACAACTTGCTTTACATGTTGTCTCCCTGTCAACGGAAACGCATTCTACATCGAATTATCATACAGTCAACTATTAAATTATCTTTTTGTTTCAATTGTTCAAAAAGCAGCTGATTTGATGTTTTTTTTAGCCTAGAAGCTAGTTTTTAATGGTTACTTTTCAATTCTGGCCATGCTGACTTGGAGTAATCAATTAAACTTGAAAGCGTTAATAGCGTCGCAATAAAGTAAAAAGCATAAGCAGCATAATTAATGACTTCATGGGGCAGATAAAATAAAATTAATGGGATGTCATAATCTGGTCGCCAAATTAACCCCATTATACTTAACATTTGTGCCGCAGTTTTGTATTTACCCATTGCTGATACGGCAATGACATCTCGCTGACCTCGAGATGACATGAACTCACGTAATGCACTAATAAAAATTTCACGAGCAATCATAATGATGGCAGGAATAGCCACTAACCATGTTTGATAATCGTGAACAATCATCACTAAGGCCGACACAACCATAAGTTTATCGGCAACGGGATCAATAAAGGCACCAAACGATGATGATTGATTTAATTTTCTCGCTAAATAACCATCTAATGCATCGCTTATTGAAGCGAGCCAAAAGATAGCAAATGCGCCAAAATGACTCCAAGATAAAGGCAAATAAAAGACCAGAATAAAAATAGGGATCAAAACGATCCGAAATAAGGTAATTTGGTTAGGTATTGTCCACATAATTTCTACTTTAGCCTTTTACTATAGCAATAAGCTTCACAGCAAGCATTTTGCCACTAGTTTACACAAGTTAACTAGAAACATTCAATCACTTGTCATGTAAAGCGTCATAAATATTTTTTGCTAATGTTTTACTAATACCTGGCACCTTTTCTAAATCAGACAAATGAGCACTTTTTACTTCTTGCATACCGCCTAAAAAAGTCAGTAATGCTTGACGTTTTTTAGCTCCTACCCCCTCGATAGATTCAAGTACTGATTTTTTACTCACTTTTTGTCTTTTGGCTCTATGGCCTGAAATGGCAAATCGATGTGATTCATCACGAATATGTTGCACTAAATGTAGTGCAGGTGAAGTGGCAGGCAGTGAAATCAATTGATGGCTCCCCGCTAAAATGAGTGTTTCCAAACCGGGTTTACGAGACTCCCCTTTAGCAACACCTACCAGCAAGGGTGTTTGCTCAATATTTAATTCATTAAAGAACTCTTCTGCTTTAGCAAGTTGCCCTTTACCACCATCAATAAAAATAATATCAGGCATTTTCTTTAGCGAGTCAATATCATCCGTTTTAATTTTTTTGTAACGTTTATTTAAAGCAAATGCCATAGCTGCATAATCATCACCTGGGGTAATGCCATGAACATTGTAACGACGATAATCAGATTTTAGCGGTCCTTCTTGATTAAAGACTACATTAGAAGCTACCGTTTGTTGTCCCATAGTATGACTGATATCAAAACATTCAATACGATGAATACCATTGGTTAGTTCAAAGACGTCATTTAAAGCAACAAAGCGAGCCTGCATCGATTCTTTATGACTGTTTCGAGTCACTAGCGCAGTCTGTGCATTGGTGTTGGCTAATTTAAGGTATTGTGCCCTTTCGGCACGGACATTAATTGAGATTTTAACATCATGTTCTGCTTGTTTAATCAACAATTCAGTTAATGTTGAAGTGTTTTCCAGTGATTGGCTAACAACAAGCTCTTTTGGAACGTTACCTTGTCCGTTATGAAGAGGCTCTTCGGTTAAGTAATGCTGTGCGATAAACGCTTCAAAAATATCATTATCACTTGTGTGAGCGGGCAGTACAGGAAAGTAGCTTTTACTCCCTAAAACTTTATGATCTCGTATACAAAGTAAATGCACACAAGCCTGAGACTTAAAGCGATATAAACCTAGCACATCCATCTCAGCAGCAATACCACTGACATATTGTTGTTGTTGCACTTTACGCAGGGTGGTAATTTGATCTCGGCACTTTGCTGCTTGTTCGAAATCTAAACAGGTACTAGCATGTTCCATGCGCTTAACTAACTGCTCAATAACACTTGAGCTTTTACCTTTAAGAAACAGTTTAGCTAAAGCAACTTGTTCTTGGTATTCATTAATAGAAACCTTCTCAACACAAGGGGCTAAACAGCGCCCTAGTTGGTATTGTAAACATGGGCGAGAACGGGCACGATAATAACTATCTTCACATTGCCTGATAGGAAATATTTTTTGCATTAAGCGTAAACTTTCCCACACTGCACCAACCGTTGGGTAAGGGCCAAAATAATCCCCCTTTACTCGTTTACCACCACGATGTAAGCCTAATTTAGGATGCTTATGATCGGTTATCAATAAATAAGGGTATGACTTATCATCACGCAGTAAAATATTATACTTTGGCTGGTACTTTTTAATATAGTTATTTTCAAGAATTAACGCCTCCCCTTCGGTATGGGTGACAGTGACATCAATTGCGCAGATTTGGCCTACCAGTGCTTTGGTTTTAACTGAACTTAAATCTTTGCGAAAATAACTACTTAAGCGCTTTTTAAGCTGTTTAGCTTTACCGACATAAATAACCGTTTGGTCATGATTATACATACGGTAGACACCAGGCTTTTCAGTAACGGACTTAAGAAAGGCGTCACTATCAAAACGTGGAGGTTGTTCAATGATAGCTGATTCTGTCACGCTATAATTTTTCTGTGTTTAGCATACCATATCTAATCGCTAAATGAGTTAATTCAACATCATTGCCAACATTCAGTTTTTCAAACATACGATAACGGTAGCTGTTAACGGTTTTGGTACTTAAGTTTAGATGCTCCGAAATATCTGGAACCTTTTGACCACGAGTGATCATTAACATAATTTGCAATTCACGATCAGACAATGCGTTTAACGGATTTTCTTCACTAGATTTAAATTGATTTAATGCCATTTGTTGCGCTATTTTTGCGGGTAAATAACGCTGACCACTGTTTACCGCTCTTATCGCATTAACCATTTCATTAGGAGGTGTTCCTTTGGTTAAATATCCAGCGGCACCAATTTGCATGACTTTGGTTGGAAAAGGGGTTTCAGTATGCGCAGTAAGTACAATTACTTTCGCATCAGGAGAGAAGTGTAATATTTTTTTGGTCGCTTCTAGTCCACCCATACCCGGCATGTCCATATCCATAAGGATGACATCAGGGAAATTTTGGCGACAGTATTTAACCGCTTCTTCGCCACTTTTACATTCATTAACTACATTAAAGCCTTTGACTTCATTAAGTATCTTATTAATGCCCGTGCGTACAAGTTCATGATCATCAACTAATAATATTTTTATCAAGGGAGTTGCCTATTCAAGATGATAGCAAAAGTCTTATCATCAGTTTTGGAAATTATAAGAAAAGTTATCATTATTTATGCTTTTCAATGTTATAGCTCGTTATCTTTTAACCAACTATTTAATAAACCTATTTGGCCATTTTTATACGCAGCATAAGTTAACCGTACCGCATTACTTAAAATTATACTGTCAGACCAGTTTGTCTGCTCGGCGATTAACTGGTAACATACTTTTGCCTCTGGAGATAAATAACCACGCATTTCTTGCTTACCACGTTCTTTTTGGCGCTCACGATAACGCTTTTGCTTTTCAGCATTAGTCATTGCTTTTTTATTCTTTTTTACCTTTTCGTCCATTCCAGTCTCTAGATTTATAGCACAGCTGCATAATTATTACTATGTTACTCTGCCTAAGCTAATTTGCAATAAGGTCTTTAGTTAAATAAAGCGCTGATAAATTACTTTTGATCATAAAAAGCACATTAATTTAACTGTTCGGAGTTGTTTAGTGTACAAGTGTTAGCTAAAGTAGCGCTAGAAATTTATTTTACACTTAATTTAGGCAAAAAATATGGTAATGGCGCAACAAAACTCATATAGCAAAGATGATTTAATCAAAGCAGGTACTGGTGAAATGTTTGGCGAAGGAAACTCACAACTGCCAAGCGATAATATGCTCATGATGGATCGTATTGTAACCATCTCTGAGGAAGGTGGCGAACACGGCAAGGGTTACATTTTAGCCGAATTAGATATTAGCCCTGATTTGTGGTTTTTCGACTGTCACTTTAAAGGCGATCCTGTCATGCCTGGTTGTTTAGGGCTAGACGCAATGTGGCAGCTAGTGGGTTTTTTCTTAGGTTGGTCAGGAGGTCCAGGTAAAGGGCGTGCTTTAGGTGTAGGTGAGGTTAAATTCACAGGACAAATTTTACCAAGTGCTAAAAAAGTTACGTTCAAAATAGAGATGAAACGCGTCATTAAACGTAAGTTATTTATGGGGCTTGCCGACGGTAGTGTCAGTGTTGATGGCCGTGAAATTTATACAGCAAAAGATTTAAAGGTAGGTCTATTTACTGATACAACAAACTTTTAGCTATATCTCTTAAGCTTCAACTTAACAAGAAAGTGTAAGGATTCGCTAGTTCTTATACAAAGCGATAAGTTATAATATCAAGTACATTAATGGTATAAAGCACTCAGCCCAGCAAATATGCTGGGCTGAGTGCTTTATAAGTTTCCTCTTAATAATAGCCTAACCATGTGATTATTAGACACTAAATTGTCTATCACTTTTTATCAGTTTACATCGATGCCTATTCACCACAAATGAAGAGGCAGGTTATCTTAAAACGTTACTGTCGATAAGTTTATTGAAAATAAATCACTTAGTTGTTTATTTGAATAACCCCTGTAGCCTGTCTTCTATGGCTTCACGCCAACCACCTAACCATTGTGACTTAATTGTAGTACTTTGATAAGGGCATTGCTCTTTAGAGCGTCCAGATATACCTGCTTGGTAACCTCTTGTATGCGCCCTGTCTTGGCGGTCTCGTTTTTGCCTTTTCATCATTAATACACACTCCTTTATTGTTACTCACCTCACACTAAAGTTAGTAAATGAATGAGAAAAAAACAATGTAACTCATAAAGAATTTAACAAAAAATAATTAACTATTTGATTGGCAAAATAATTTAATTCTAAATAATACTAAAAAGCACCATAAAAGGTGCTTTTTACAAAATTCTATAGTGCTATAAAAGCTTGCTAATTAAAAAACTGTCTTCGCAAACCTATGAGTGCCATGAATAACCAAATACTATTCATACTGATACTTGCGCCTTGACGCTCAATTTTACCTTCTTGCTTTGAGGGACAAACTTCTCCTGTATCAGAAATAGGCGCTAAACTAATAGCACGAACAACATCTTCTGTTAAAGCCGTACCACTACTATCTAGCATAAGTTCACCTTTCGCATCACGGCGCTCAACTTTCATAACTGCCGTTGCAGAAATATAACCATTATCATTAATACCCCGAGCTTCTATAATGTCATAAGTATTACGTGAGTCACATGGGATTAAGTCATTGAGGTTTGAGAAAACATTATCATGTAAATTATAAACAAACGCCGCGGTTCTACGTGGGTTTGAATTACTTTCATTATGCGTTTCTACCTCTCCCTCGCCAACAATTAAGCCAGAATTATTAATGGCTCGAGCTGTACTATCTGAGCCTGAAAAGTAGTCTTGTGGGGTAACCATTTCTATTTGTGATTGCTCAACACTCGTATCTACATAGAAAAACTTTTTAACATAGCTACCACTCACAACTTTAGTTATATCGCCTACAGCAATACCTGTATCGTTAATATCATAAGCACGAGAATTACCTTTTTCATTGGTATTATGTTCACCAGATAAATCGATAACGTCGCCATTTTTATAAACAACCGCATAGTGGAAGTTTCTGCGCTCATCAACCTCAGGAGTCGTTACCGTTTCATCATCAAAACCATCCGCATACCCCACCGCAACACCTTGGCTATTTATCGCTAAAGCATAACTAGAGTATGAACGCTCATCATCTTCGTGCGGTGTAACAAGCAAGCCTAGTTGTTCTAAAACGGGACTACCATTAGGTTCAAGTGTCGTCTTAAATGCCATGTTATGATAAAAATCAGAGCTTGAAGTTAATACAGTGCTTTGAATACAAGCTTCTAACGTCATTTTTTCTGGCACGTTATCAGTATTTGAACACCCATTATCATCAACATTAATAAAATCATCAAAAGCCTGAGTCACTTTATAACTACTAAAGCCAACAGCGACATTGTCTTTATTAACATTGGTTATCACAGAAGTCCCTCCAACATATGCGGTTTCAAGCGGTATTATTTCAAAAACTTGAGCACCTGAATCATATGAGTAAAAACCACGGAGACCATGTTCTCTTAACCAAAAGGTATGTTCCGCACCATTTGAGTCAGTAAAAGTTTCACTGGGTAAATAAGGTGCTGTTGCGCCACCATAAGAGATACTGTTATCTGTGATACCTCTAACAATATCTACCGTCGAACGGGTTAAAGTAGCAGTTCCATCAAAATTGACATCCCAAACACGATAATCAGCCATAACGCCATCTATATTTGTCAAAGCAGTTGAGTCACCCACTTTTTGATAGTCTTTGTCAAGACCTTTTCCTGATGTTCTATCTTGCAACCATCTAACAACCCAAGCTAAATCATTGGCTGTAGGGTTGCCATCTCGTAAAGCGTCACTATCTTCAATGTTATCTAAACTGTGAATGGTGAGGTAATTATTCAAAGCATAAGCTTCAATCAAATCAAAATCATTATCATCAAAGTAATCAAACTGCACAGGAAAGTTATACAAACTCGTTGCCGAAACAGCCATATCACCATTGCTATTTTGTTGCTGGGCATAAGTGTATTTAGCGTGGCTTATCTCTCCTAAGTCAACAATTGTGTATGTAGCAGCG
>JASMAS010000057.1 GCA_030754235.1 Litorilituus sp. | reverse complement strand
CCTTCAAGAGACTGTTAGGGGCTGAAGTTGATAAAACTGCTCAACAGAAAAGTCATGAAGGTGCGAAAATATCAGAGGCCAGAGGTAGCTCCTCAATTTGAGCCCGTATATAAGCAAGCATCTAATTTATTTTAAAGTTTTACTTTTTTGATATTAGCTGGGAGTCCATATAAGCCTCTAATGAATTGCTAAAAAATCATTTAAGTTCAATAGCTGATAATAAAATAAGTCAAAGTGATGTAGATGAAGCGCTTGTGAGCAGCTATAGTCGATGTAGTTTTTAAAAAATGTGTGATTTTGGTATTTTACGGACCTATTTTCGTTTACAGGAGCGAGTATGATTGATTTTTATTTTGACTTTATTTCACCTTACAGTTACATCGGTGCAATGAAAATAGAAGCGCTTGCAGCTAAGCATGGAGAGGAGGTTAATTGGCGTCCCATTTTGCTAGGGGTTTCAATAATGAAAACAATGGGGCTGAAACCCTTGCTTGATACACCTTTAAAAGGGGAGTATGTGCGCCAAGACTTACCACGGCTTGCATCACTATATAATATCCCTTTTGCCTTTCCCGAGCACGGCTTACCTAACCCAATCCCCCCTGCACGAGCCTATTGCTGGGTAAAAAGAACCGCTCCACAAAAAGCAACAGAATTTGCGCAGGCTGTTTTTAGCGCACAATGGCGTGATGAAAGAGATATTTCCAATGAAAAGGTTTTAGTTAAGTTGGCGCGGGATTTGGGGCTAGATGGTGAGGCTTTATTGATTGCTATTAATAGTGATGATAATAAAGAGTATTTAAAAAAAGAAGTGGCAGATTCGCTTGCTAAAAATATTTTTGGCGGGCCAACATTTGTTATTGATGAGCAAGTCATTTGGGGGGCTGATAGGTTATGGATGTTAGAGCACTGGCTAACCCAAAAAAATTGGCAACAGACCCTAACGTAAACGTAAATAAATGGAATTGATTTTATCTATTTTAACTTAACTAATTTAGTGAACGATGTAATTTTTCGCTATTATTTATATTTAAAATAAATAGCATGAATGCCTTGTTTGTTATATGTTATGAGGATAAATAAAGCGTTAACTAACAAATCATTATATTTATATACAGGGAGAAAATATGAGACGTTCATCATCAATTTTAAAAAAGCACAGGGCAGGAGAGCGCGTCTATTTACCAAGTGATTCGCGCGATAATCAGTATATCTTAGCTGAAATACCGCTAACTGATAATTTAATTAACTTAGTCTGTGGCGATATTGATGAAACCTCAGCTAAACCCTATCAAAAATTTTATCAAAACTTATCACATAAAGTTTTCGAAATCGTTGAAAAACATGGTTTATCTCACGTTAATTTTTTAGCGAACAACCGTTTAGTTCGAGTGCGTTACAGTGGTGAACAGCAAGTATTACATACTGAGCAGCAATCGTTTTTCTTTTATTGCCCTGAACATAATAGTACTTTTAAAGGCTATTTTGACGGGGCCATTCGTGCGCGAAAAGTAAAGATATTATTTTTGGCAACAGGGCAAGAGCTAAGAGTTAATTCAGGTAAATTTCATAATGCAGTTTTTCAGGCAATTAAAGAAATTGTTAATACTATCGACTTGCCTGACAATGAAATTAAGCTCAGAGATCATCAGCACTTAACTTTTGATTTATTTGCTAAAGAGAAAGGTATTACCAACAGCATCAGCCACACTTTTAGAGAAATTGCGGATCGTTATGAAAGTCAAAATCACACACTTGACAGAGATCATACTTCCATAACTTATGCTATTGCTAGCATTCCAATGGCGCGTCGTTTATTAAAAGGAGCAGAGATTGATTATACTTCTGAACAGCCTTTTACAAAACTTTATCAAAAAATTGAACATGCTTTTAGCCAGTCCTGTAGTGCAAATAATATTAATCAAGCCGCTTTCATCGCTAATGGTGTATCGCCGTTTGTTCGTTATGATGAAAGCGAAGCGTCAGATATTCAGGGCGAATTACTTTCTATTGGTGTTAATCCTGATAATGCAGAAACACGCTTTTGCATTCACTGGGAAGCCGACAAGTTAGTTGATACCTTACGCTTTGTTTTCTTCGCTGATAAAAGTGATGAAACTCACCATAACTATGGTAAATTTGTTAACCAAGTGATGGCTGTTGTTAGAGCGTTTGCCGATGAAGTCAATTGGAAAAAAGAATCTGACGATATTATTGTACGCATACACCAACATATTATGATGAAGGTTTAGTCAATATCACTTGAGCGACTCACTCTAAAGATTTTAGCTGTTATAATAAAAATCCAGCGTTCCAACGCTGGATTTTTGATGGGTAAGTTGTTATCGCATTAAGTTATAGCAAGTGTATAAATTTATCTGGTGTCGGCTTAACCAGAACAGTTCGTTAATTTTTACCTAATTCCATGCTAATAACTTGGTTTGCTCCCGATGTGGTATGCGCTAGCAAAGTAGGGCGTGTAAAGGACTATTCTTCTATTACTTTTTACTGTTACTCAGTAAATGATAAGCCGCGTTATCCCTTCGCCAAATATAAATTGTAATATCAGCTGTCCATTTTTCATTAACGCCCTCATTGGTAATATGCTCTATGCTCAAAAAGGTTGCGAGTTAAAAAAAATCTGTGCATCATCAAATAACGATTATTTAGTAAATAACAACAATGACGACATATATTTTAGCTATAGATCAAGGTACTACGAGTTCTAAAGCAATCCTGTTTACTAAGCAGGGTAAAATTCATGCTGTTGCTCAAGAAGAATTTGAACAGCATTTTCCTCATAATGGCTGGGTTGAGCATCACCCAGATACCATATGGCAAACTGTTTTACGTACTTGCCGAAAAGTGCTTGCTGATAATCAAGTGCTAGCTGATGAAATTTGTGCTATTGGTATCACAAATCAAAGAGAAACGACCTTAGTTTGGGATCGTAAAACTAGTGAGCCACTCTATAACGCCATTGTTTGGCAAGATAGACGAACAGCTGAGTATTGCCGCTCTATTAAAACTCCCCATGTAGAAGCGCTAATTCATAATAAAACAGGCTTGTTGTTAGATCCCTACTTTTCGGCAACGAAAATTCGTTGGATTCTTGAAAATGTTGCAGGGGCAAGAGAAAAAGCTGAGAAAGGTGAGCTCGCTTTTGGCACGGTAGATAGCTTTTTACTATGGCATTTATCAGGGGGTAAAAAGCACAGAACCGATGCCACTAACGCTTCTCGCACTATGATTTTCGATATTCACCAACAAGAGTGGGATAAAGAGCTACTTGAATTATTCAATATTCCTGAATCTATATTACCCGAAGTGATGGACTCTTCAGCGGAGTTTGGTGTTACTGATACTACTCTATTCGGTACTCAGATCCCCATACTCGGTATTGCAGGCGATCAACAAGCCGCTTTGTTTGGACAAGCGTGTTTTGATCAAGGCATGGCCAAAAGTACTTATGGCACCGGTGGCTTCTTAATGTTAAATACAGGTGATAAAGCATTAAAATCTAACAATAAGCTATTGACCACCGTTGCTTATCGTTTACACGGTAAGACAACGTATGCCATTGAAGGCAGTATTTTCATGGCCGGTGCCACCATTCAATGGCTTCGTGATGGTTTACAATTAATTAAAAGTGCCAGTGAAACTGAATCTATTGCGGCAAAAGTGCCACTTGATCATGGTGTTTTTTTGGTGCCTGCTTTTACGGGGTTAGGTGCTCCTTACTGGGATGCTAATGCTAGAGGCGCCATTTTAGGTTTGACGCGTGACTCAGGTATTAATGAAGTTGTGGCCGCAGGTTTACAATCAGTTTGCTATCAAACCAAAGATCTCCAAAAAGCTATGGAAAGTGATGGTCTAAGACCTAGGGTTATACGAGTTGATGGAGGTATGGTTGCCAATAACTGGTTACTAAGTTTCTTATCAAATATTTTAGGAGCGACAGTCGAACGCCCAGAAATTATCGAAACTACCGCGCTAGGTGTAGCATATCTAGCAGGGCTTCAAGCGGGTGTATATCACTCAACCAAAGAACTTGCAGCCATGTGGCACTGTGAACAGCGCTTTTCGCCAAGTATAGATAATCAGCAAAGAAATTCACTATACGGCAACTGGTTAGATGCGGTTAAAAAAGTACAATGTTGTTAGGGTCTAATACTGATCAGTTAACAATTTTGACGATCAATTGAACGATCTTTCAGATACGGTATAAAGCCCTCTACATTGTATGGAGGTCATTAATGGAACTATCTAAAGCACTTGATTTTATTGCCCAGTCATCACCTAATAATATAGAAACTCTTTGTGATATTTTACCCCTAGAATTAATTAAAAAATCGTTGAAACAAAATGATACAGTGACGTTTAGAAAGCGAAAATTGCCGCTGGAATTTATGGTTTGGCTTGTGATTGTTATGGCCATATATAACGATAAACCCATCTCTCAAATCATTAATATGCTTGATATTGTGGATAGGGATAAAAAAGCGTTTGTAGCCCCTAGTGCTGTTATTCAACGTCGACAATACTTAGGCGGAATCGGTATTTGACTTAACACAAGCTCACTGGCACAAAGAAGCTCACCACCCGCAGTGGAATGGCTTATCATTACTTGCCGTCGATGGTGTCGTATGACGTACACCCGACACACCTGAAAATAACACTCAATTCAGTAAATCAACGAATAATGCGAGCCAATCACAATATCCTCAAGTGAGGATGGTTTGCTTGATGGAATTGAGTAGCCATTTAATTTCTAGTAGTGCATTTGATGACTATAAAGTAAGCGAAATGCGTTTGGCTGAGCAGCTTATAGGAAAGGCAAATGATCATTCATTAACACTCTTTGACCGTGGATTCTATTCAACGGGTTTGCTCCATCAATGGGAAATAGAGCTAGGCTACCGAGAGCAAAAACAATATATGCTAGGTAACAGGCTAACGCTAAGAAGCCGTAGGCCAGATATGATAAAGCAGGAACTGTGGGGGATATTGCTTAGTTATAATCTAGTGCGTTATCAGATGGTAAAGATGGCAAACACGCTGAAAGGAGATTATTTGCCATATCAATTAAGCTTTAACGGTTCCCTAGCCCATATTATAAGGTTATTAGTAGGCTTACCATTTTCTTCACCTGGTGCAATTCCGGGGCAACTTAAACATTTTTACGAGTTAACCCCGAGCTTGTTACTTGCCCCTAGAGGAGAAAGAAC
>JASMAS010000056.1 GCA_030754235.1 Litorilituus sp. | reverse complement strand
CCTTCAAGAGACTGTTAGGGGCTGAAGTTGATAAAACTGCTCAACAGAAAAGTCATGAAGGTGCGAAAATATCAGAGGCCAGAGGTAGCTCCTCAATTTGAGCCCGTATATAAGCAAGCATCTAATTTATTTTAAAGTTTTTCTTTTTTGATATTAGCTGGGAGTCCATATAAGCCCCTAATGTCATTGTTATAAAAAGTTATCCTTAAAGTATACGGCTAACTTTTTTTATTTGATGTTATTGCATAACAGGCTAGGTTAGTCAAAGTCTACTCGCTTACCATTAATCCAAGTTTCTAGTACTTGGGTTTTCCATAGTTGAGAAGGGTTAATGTTAAAAATATCTTGGTCAACTAAAATGAAGTCCGCTTTTTTGTTTTTAGCTAAACTCCCAATCAAATCTTCTTGGTGAGCAGCAAACGCAGCATCAAGGGTAAAGCTTTTGAAAGCTTGTGCTGTTGTCATTGCTTCATTGACATACCAGCCTTTATTAGGCATGTTTTCTTTATCTTGCCTTGTGACAGAGGCATGTAAACCGAAGAAAGGATTAGCCGATTCTATAGGGAAATCAGAGCCGCCAGCAATAATAACACCTGCTTTTAAAAGTGTTTGCCAAGCATATGCTCCTAATATTCTCGTTTCTCCTAGTCTATCTTGTGCCATGTTTTTATCGCTAGTGGCATGAGTTGCTTGCATTGAGGCAATTACAGAAAGCTTTGCAAAACGTGGAATATCAGATAGCTGTAGCACTTGAGCATGCTCTATTCTATGTCGTAAATCTTTACGTTTAGACGATATGATTTGTTTTTCATAAAGATCTAAGACTGTTTTATTGGCGTTATCACCAATAGCATGGGTGTTTACTTGAAAACCATAAGACATTGCCATTGCTATTAACCTCTCTAGCGTTTGAACAGAATAAAGCATTAAGCCTTTATGTTTAGCTAGATCAGTATAATCATGAATTAATGATGCGCCTCTGCTGCCTAATGCTCCATCAGCAGAGATCTTAACACTGTTAATTATAAACATTTGATCTTGACTAGAGAAATGTCCCGCTTGGAGTAATTGAACAATATTTTGATCGTTAATATCAATCATCGCATTGACTCTAATAGGCATTTTATTTTGTTTTGCTAGTGTTTTATAGGCGTTAATATTTTCATTGTTTATTCCAGCATCATGAACTGATGTAAGTCCTACTTTTGCTAATGCCTTCATTGACTTTAACAGTGCATGTTCCATCTCTTTTGGTGATATTAGCGGGATTTTATCGCTAATCAGTGCCATGGCGTTATCAATAAAAACCCCCGTGGGATTTCCTTGCTGATCTTTGATGATTTCACCGCCTGCTGGTGATATGCTTGTTTTATCAATACCCGCAAGTGCCATAGCTTTAGAGTTGGCCCAGCCAGCATGCCCATCTATGCGCTTAAACCAAATGGGAATGTCTTTAAAATATTCATCTAATGAGGTTGCTTGAGGAAAATTTTTTCCTTGCCACAATACTTGATTCCAGCCTCGGCCTAACAACCATTTGCCGGTTGTATTTTGTTTTGTAAAGGCGACTGCTCGCTCTACGGCAGATTGCTCTGAAGTCACACCGTTAAGATCTACTTGAATTAAGCTTAATCCGTAAGACAGTACATGACCGTGAGCATCGATTAAACCGGGTAAAAGTGTTTTACCTTTTCCATCTATGGTATGAATGTTGGTGTCTGGAAGCGTGTCTAAAGAAGTATAAAGTGAATCAATTTTATCATCGGTAAATTTAATAGCAGAAAACTTAATCAGCTGACCAGACTCATTTAATGTATAGCCAGTGATATTTTTATAAAGGATTGTTTTTGCTGACAAAGAGAAGTGAAATACAGTAAAAAATAGTAATAAACTTATTGTTTTCATTAGATGGCCTTGGTAAAAAGGTTAAGTCATTAGGGGGCACTTTATTAAAAAACGAGAACTTTTTATGTTAGTTTAGCTAATGGGCATGAGGGCGTGGATATAAGTTAAGAAAATGTTTAATTTGATTCTCTTGGTTCATGGCATCTTCAAAACCCAATTTTATAAGTTCAGTACAAAAGTTTTTTTCAAAAAGTAAGTAGCTAATAATACTTGATTCTGAATCATTTGTTATGCCCATACTGCGTAATAGTAACCTTACCGCTAAGGGTAATTCATTATAGTAATTAACGGCAATAGCATTGAAATCATGGCTAGGATTTATAATAAAGCTATCAATATGTTTTAAACCATCAACTTTGCGTCTTTGCTCGTTAGGAATTAGTTTCAAGGTATTATTGATACGATTCATCCTTTCAAGGTCGCTGCTCATTGTGTCGGCAAAAATAGAGTCGAGTAAATGACCTGCTATTGTGGATGTTGTCGGAGGATGAGGATTGTTCTCATTAATGTGTAGCGGTTCTTTAGGCTGATCAGCACCTATGATAAAAACACGTTTTGCCCCTAAATGTATGGCAGGGCTCAAAGGTGATAATTGATGCACAGAACCATCTCCAAAGTGTTGGTTTTTTATTTTTATCGATGGAAATACCATGGGAATAGCTGATGAGGCCATTAAGTGTTCACTATTTAATTGACTTGGTTGACCACAACGTGTTGCTCTTCGCCAAGGCGTGATTATATTACTTGATTGGAAAAAACTAATGGAATTTCCAGAACTGTAGCTAGAAGCGGTTACTGAAATTGCAGATAAATATCCTCGCAATATATTTTCATCTATTCTTTTAAAATCCATAACAAGGTTTAATAAGTCTCGAAGAGGTGCATTATTGAGTAAACTTCGCGGTGACTTGTTAGCATAGTCTGCTTGAAAGCTTGCAAACATCCCCCGTGCTATATGACCAAAAACCTTTTGAGCATTATTATGATATATTTTTGAGGTATCAATATTTTTCCATACCCATTCCAGTTTCTTTACGCCTAAGTGAAAACACGATGCATAACAGCCTAAGGCAGTGCTATTGATAGCACCGGCAGAAGTACCACATAGAATAGGGAATGGGATGCCGTGATTTCTTGGAACAAACTTGGCAATCGCAGACAATACGCCAACTTGGTAAGCAGCTCTTGCGCCGCCACCTGTCAACACTAATGCATTCTGACTATTTATATAATTACGTTTTTTTGTCATAGATTATTAGTAAGTAATTTTGCTTCTTTAAGCTTATTATGAGAACGCCAATTTGAGCAACTTATTACTGCTATTGCTATACCTAAGTGTATGTGTTTTTTGTATTATCTGCTAGTTCCATTCAGATTTAGGATAAAAAAAAGCCAGCTAAAAGCTGGCTTTTTGAAATGACATTGAATTATTAACAATAACGTATCTACTTATCTCTTTATGATCATTTTTCAATGAGTTTAAGTTAAATAGATAAATAGTTAATTACTAACATTTTTAGCCTTTAACGCGAGCGTTAGCAGCATCGATCAATGGTTGTGCTCCAGTTTGCAAAGCAGCTAAATTAGCAGAAACAACTTTCTTTGGTAATTTTGAAATCATCAAAGTGCCTGTTTTTACTGAGCCTGAACTTGACGCAAACTCTAATAGGTTTTTACCATTACACTGAATACCGTCAAAGATACGACGAATCTTTAATTTATTCGTCTTTAAAAATGAGCGCATGCGTTTCTTATCATCGGCAGCCACATACTCGCATATACTCTGAGCAATGTTTGCAGCTTTTGCCTGAGGGGTCGAGACAACAGACGTTAATATTAAAACAGTGGTGGTAAAAGCTATTAATAATTTTTTCATTTTAGTAACCTTAAATATATATGGATTATTAAAAGAAAAAACCACGGGATGTACCTATTAACGAGGTGACTCCGCTACCGTAGGCTTTCTTAATAAGAAAACCCCTTAGGCCGGTGGTTTTGCGTACCACACTTTCATGTGCCTTGCCTTTTCTTTGTCACTATAAAGTATGGCAAAAAGCCAACTAAATTGCAATTGCTAGCCTTACCCAATACAAAGAGACTTTAGGGAAATACATTTGTTTATCAAGCTAAGATGAAAGCGATGTTCAATAAAGAAAACTAACCTTGATTGCAGTCTTTGTGTTTTTTATCCATACATTAACTACCACAGATTATACCTGTGTACTGAACTGTTCGCGGATAACAAGAGAAATATCATGAACTCTAGCACTATCAAAGCATAAAACTTATGAAAAGATTCTTTTGCGACAATGCAAAAACTGATTTTGTACTAGAAGATTATTTATAAGGTTAGACACTTACTTATGGTGGTGATTGATAATGTCTGTGTTGAATGACTTCAAGCAGAATGTCATTGAATACTTGCTAAGATCTTTAAACACAATAATCGAGCCTAAATATGTCTTTATTTGAGGCTCATTTATTAATGAAAAGTTTTTTAATTTTTAATTAAAAAGACATCTCAGGCACGTCGCCGCTAACCATTAACTCACCCTCTGTTAACGTAAGTATTTCTTCTACAGAAACACCTGGGGCGCGCTCTAGTAAATGAAATTTACCATTCTTAATTTCAATAAAGGCTAAGTCGGTTAATACTTTTTTGATACACCCTTTACCCGTTAGAGGTAATGAACATTTTGTCAATAACTTAGATACGCCATGTTTTGAGGCGTGAGTCATGGTGACAATAATGTTATCGGCACCTGCTACTAAATCCATTGCACCGCCCATTCCTTTGATAAGTTTTCCAGGAATCATGTAAGAGGCTATATTACCGTTTACATCGACTTCAAAGGCACCAAGTACTGTTAAATCTACATGACCACCACGGATCATAGCAAAAGATTCGGCTGAATTAAAAACAGAAGCGCCTGTAGCCATGGTTACAGTTTGTTTACCGGCATTAATAAGATCGGCATCTATTTCATCTTCATTAGGAAACTGTCCCATGCCTAATAAGCCATTTTCAGACTGTAGCATAACGTCCATTCCTTTAGGGACGTAATTAGCCACAAGTGTTGGTATACCGATGCCTAAGTTTACGTAATAACCATCTTGTAATTCTTGTGCTACGCGTTGGGCTATTTGTTCTCTTGATAAAGCCATTATTTCTCTCCCTGTGTTGTCGTTGTCCGGACAGTTCTTTGCTCTATGCGTTTCTCAAAACTTCCTAAAATTAAACGATCAACATAAATGCCGGGGGTGTGTATTTGATCGGGATCTAACTCACCTGGTTCAACAATTTCTTCAACTTCAACCACGGTTATTTTTCCCGCAGTTGCGGCCATAGGATTGAAGTTTCTCGCGGTTTTTCTATAGACCAAGTTACCGTATCTATCTGCTTTCCATGCTTTTACAATCGCAAAATCACCGATAATAGATTCCTCTAAAATATAATTTCGACCTTTAAATTGACGCTCTTCTTTTCCTATTGCTACTGGGGTTCCGTAGCCAGTTGCGGTGAAAAAAGCAGGGATACCGGCACCGCCGGCACGCATTTTTTCTGCTAATGTCCCTTGTGGCGTCAGTTCTACTTCTAATTCACCTGCCATCATTTGACGTTCAAATTCAGCATTTTCTCCGACATAGGAGGCAATAATTTTTTTAATTTGGCGATCGGGTAATAATATACCTAAACCAAAGTCATCAACGCCACAGTTATTAGAAACTAAGGTTAATCCTGTTGTGCCTTTACGTTTGATTTCAGCGATTAAATTTTCAGGGATACCGCAGAGTCCAAAACCACCTGAAATAATCGTCATGTTATCTGTTAGTCCAGCCATTGCTTCTTCATAGCTTGAGACCACTTTGTCAAATCCGGCCATTACTTTCTCCTAAGTTATATGTGTTTGTTGTGCAAGGTATGCAGTAGATACTTTGGAAATAGGTGTTTTACTAAGCTTTTCACTGATATACCATCCAGCTTTTAGTAGTTTCTCAAAATCTACTGATGTTTTAATATCTAAGCCATTTAGCATGTAAACCACGTCTTCTGTGGCAACATTGCCTGATGCACCTTTAGCATAAGGACAGCCACCTAAACCTGCAATAGCACTATCGATTACCTTTACGCCCATTTGTAGTGCGGCGTAAATATTGGTTAATGCTTGTCCGTATGTATCATGAAAGTGTACGGCTAGTTTGTCTATTGGTACACGGGTAGCAACGGCTTTTATCATATTTTGGACTTTTGCAGGAGTGCCAACACCGATAGTATCTCCAAGAGAAACTTCGTAGCAGCCCATGATAAATAGCTTTTCGGCAACCTTAGCTACTTGATCTGGAGCTATATTACCCTCATAAGGACAACCTAATACACAGGAGACATACCCGCGTACCTTGATATTAGCACTTTTAGCTGCCTGCATAATTGGTATAAATCGCTCAAGGCTTTCTTCAATAGAGCAATTGATATTTTTTTGGCTAAAGCTTTCAGAAGCGGCACCGAATATAGCCACTTCATCAGCATTAACGCTCATTGCTGCTTCAAAACCACGCATATTTGGTGTTAAGGCGGCATATGTCACGTTTTTATCACGATGTAGCGTTGAAAATATTTCTGCTGACGTCGCCATTTGTGGTACCCATTTAGGGGACACAAAGCTACCACTTTCAATGTAGGTTAAGCCAGCATCGCTCAGCATTTCTATTAACGCCACTTTATCAGCGGCACTTACAGGTGTCGTTTCATTTTGTAAACCATCTCTTGGTCCAACTTCCACTATTTTTACGGATGATGGTAGGTTATGCATTAAATTACTCCTGTTCTAGTGGTGAAAAAGCAAGGAGTTCAGCACCGCCATCCACCATGTCTCCGGCATTGAAATAAACCTCTTCTATTTTTCCATCACTTGGCGCTTTGATCGTGTGCTCCATTTTCATCGCTTCCATAATAATCAGTGGTTGCTCTTTACTCACCATTTCGCCAGCGTTAACTAGTACACTGACCATAGTACCATTCATTGGTGCTGTTAAACCACCGTGGTTATCATCACTATCTAATTGACCGCAATCAGGCAAAATGTGAATAAAGTTAAATACCCCATTA
This sequence comes from Litorilituus sp., assembly GCA_030754235.1. Lineage (GTDB taxonomy): Bacteria > Pseudomonadota > Gammaproteobacteria > Enterobacterales > Alteromonadaceae > Colwellia. The sequence continues at coordinate 13,167 of JASMAS010000056.1, read as the reverse complement.
GCACGAAATAAGCTGATGTGATTATTATTACGATGGATAGTTGTATGACTGCGGTGACCATTTATATTGACAACCATGCTGTTGTTATCAAGTGTTCCTTGACAGTCAAATTGCTCACCGTCAAGATTAATAAGGTAGTATGCATCACTGCCTTGACGCTTTTGTTCAACTTCTACTCTATATTCAACATCATTATGAGCTAACACTAGGGTGTGTGTGTGTGCTTCATTTAAACGCCAAGCATTTGCATTGTGCCAAGGGGAATGCGGGTCATTACTTTGTTGGGCGCTTTGTTGCGCACTTTTCTCAATAGATAAAACCAGGTATAACGCAGCGATAGGCAACTCATTTAATAGTGCTTTTTTAGTATCATTAAAAATAAGAGCCTTATTTTTCTCGATAAAACCAGTATCTATATCTTCTTCAATAAAAGGCGATGAAGTGGCTAAATTATAGAGAAAATCAATATTTGTCGTGACACCATTAATGCGGTACTCACTTAATGCTTTGCTCAGGCGTTTTAACGCTTTATCACGACTTTCATCCCAAACGATAAGTTTAGCAATCATAGGATCATAATAAACGCTAACTTCATCCCCTTGACGCACACCGGTATCAATACGTACATGTGCACTTTCAACAGGGGTTTTCAATAAGCTGAGTTTTCCGGTCGCGGGTAAAAAATCGTTATTAGCATCTTCAGCGTAAATACGAGCTTCAAAGGCATGACCATTTAAAATCAACTGCTCCTGAGTTTTAGGTAATGTTTCACCAGCAGCAACGCGCAATTGCCATTCCACCAGGTCTTGACCACTTATCATTTCAGTAACTGGGTGCTCTACTTGTAGGCGAGTATTCATTTCCATAAAGTAGAAAGAACCATCGACATCAAGTAAAAATTCAACAGTACCTGCGCCTTGGTAGCCAATTGCTTGCGCTGATTTTATTGCAGACTCACCCATTTGAGCGCGTAACTTTTCGCTCATTTTAAATGCTGGCGCTTCTTCAATAACTTTTTGATGACGACGCTGTACCGAACAATCACGTTCAAATAAGTAAACAGCATTTTGATGATTATCGCAAAATACTTGAATTTCAACATGACGTGGTTGTGTTAAATATTTTTCTACTAACATAGTGTCATCACCAAAAGATGACATAGCTTCACGTTTTGCCGCAGCTAACCCTTCTTTAAACTCTGTTTCACTCCATACTTGACGCATACCTTTACCGCCACCACCAGCAGTGGCTTTGAGTAATACAGGATACCCCATTTTATCGGCTGCTTTTTTGATTATCGCACTTGATTGATCTTCTCCATGATAGCCTGGTACTAATGGTACTTGGGCTTTTTCCATAATACTTTTAGCAGCAGACTTTGACCCCATAGCTTCAATCGCTTGAACGGGGGGGCCGATAAAAGTTAGGTTGTTAGTTGCGCAGTTGCGGCAAAATTCTGCATTTTCAGAAAGGAAACCATAGCCCGGATGAATGGCTTGTGCGCCTGTTTTTATGGCCGCAGCAATGACGTTATCCCCTAATAGATAACTTTCTCTAGAGGGGGATGGGCCTAAATAAATGGCTTCATCGGCCATATGTACATGCAGTGCATCTTTATCGGCATCTGAATAAACAGCAACAGTTAATACACCCATTTTTTTGGCGGTTTTAATAATACGGCAGGCGATTTCACCACGGTTGGCAATTAGTATTTTATTAAACATGGTCTATCCTTTAGTTAGCCTTTTGATATAGGAGTGTTAGTTTTTTTGTCTTTACCCTTTTGCCAATTAGGAGCCCTTTTTTCAAAAAAAGCACTTAAACCTTCTTGGCCTTCGACAGATACTCGAATGGCGGCAATGCGCTCACTGGTATCATTGAGTAAATCATCATTTATTGTTTGAAAGGCAACATCTTGACTGAGCTTTTTAGCTTGTCGTCTAGCTTGACTACCATTAGCAAGAAGCTTAGCAATCATAGCGTCAATTTCATTAGTTAACTCATCAGGTGCAACAATTTCATCAACTAAACCAAGCTGTTTTGCCTGATCAGCAAAAAAACGTTCAGCAGTTTGAAAGTATCTACGGCTCGCTTTTACACCGATGGCATCGACTACATAAGGGCTAATGGTGGCGGGAATTAATCCTAGTTTTACTTCGCTTAAGCAAAAGCTGGCTTTATTACTGGCAATGACAATGTCGCAACAACTTGCTAAACCAACAGCCCCGCCAAAAGCAGCCCCCTGAATTTGTGCAATGGTGGTTTGCGGTAGAAAGTTCAGTGCTTTTAACATTTGAGCCAAAGCATTAGCATCGGTTAAATTATTTTGATAAGAATAAGTAGCCATACGCTTCATCCAGCCTAAATCGGCACCGGCACTAAAGCTTTTACCTACTGAATTTAGTACCATAATGCTGATGTCATCACGCTGACTTATTTCGGTAAAAATATTAGTGAGCTGGTTGATTACTTCATCATCAAAAGCATTATGCTTGTCTGGGTTATTTAAGGTAACTGTCGCCACACCTTGCTTATCGACATTAAATAACACCTTGTTATTGTTAATATTCATGATTTTTACAAGCCTATTTTATGCTGTTACATTCTAAAGATGCCGAATTTAGTTTCTTCAATGGGTTTATTCATCGATGCTGAAATAGCAAGCCCAAGTACTTGACGTGTATCTTTAGGATCAATAATGCCATCATCCCACAATCTTGCTGAGGCATAGTAAGGATGACCTTGATGCTCGTAGTTCTGTATAATTGGTTGCTTAAATGCTTGCTCGTCACTTTCGCTCCAGTCTTCCCCCAGTTTTTCTTTTTTGTCTCGAGTGACTTGTGCTAAAACACCTGCCGCCTGTTCGCCACCCATGACAGAAATTCGCGCGTTTGGCCACATAAATAGGAAACGAGGATCATAGGCTCGGCCACACATACCGTAGTTGCCTGCGCCAAAACTACCGCCAATTAAAATGGTAAATTTAGGGACTTGTGCAGTGGCAACGGCAGTGACCATTTTTGCGCCATGCTTTGCAATACCGCCTGACTCATATTGCTTGCCTACCATAAACCCAGTAATATTCTGTAAAAAAACTAATGGGATTTTTCGTTGTGCGCACAACTGGATAAAGTGGGCACCTTTTTCAGCAGATTCACCAAAAAGTACGCCATTGTTGGCAACAATGCCTACCGGATAACCGAAAATATGAGCAAAGCCACAGACTAATGTGGTGCCGTAGAGTGCTTTAAATTCATCAAAGTTGCTGCCATCGACAATGCGAGCGATAATTTCACGAATATCATAAGGATGACGGGTGTCTTTTGGAATAATGCCGTAAATATCTTCACAGGGATATTCAGGTTCAACAACCTGTTGAAAATCAATGTTGACAGGTTTAATGCGGTTTAAATTTTGAATGGCTGAACGGGCTATTTTGAGTGCATGGTGATCATTTTGAGCATAATGATCCGTTACACCTGAAGTACGACAGTGCACATCAGCACCACCTAAATCTTCAGCGCTGACCTCTTCTCCGGTAGCCGCTTTTACTAAAGGTGGGCCCGCCAAAAATATGGTACCTTGTTCTTTAACAATAATAGACTCATCAGCCATAGCAGGAACATAAGCACCACCAGCGGTACAAGAACCCATAACTACAGCAATTTGAGGTATATTATTGGCTGACATATTGGCTTGATTAAAAAAGATGCGACCAAAGTGCTCTTTATCAGGAAAAACATCATCTTGATTTGGCAGGTTAGCACCACCGGAGTCAACTAAATAAATACAGGGTAAGTTATTTTCTTGGGCTATTGCTTGTGCTCTGAGGTGTTTTTTAACGGTTAAAGGATAATAAGTACCGCCTTTAACGGTGGCATCATTAGCAACAATAACACATTCTTGACCTGACACTCGACCAATACCGGTAATCATGCCAGCACAAGGTACATTGTCTTGATAGACCTTGTAAGCTGCTAATTGGGAAAACTCTAAAAAAGCAGAACCATCGTCGAGTAGGGCATTTACCCTATCCCTTGGCAGTAACTTTCCACGGTCAAGGTGGCGATTTCTAGCACGTTCACCACCACCCAATTTTATATCATCTAGTTTTGCTCTTAAGTCGTCTATTTGAGTTTGCATGTGGGTAGCGTTGTCTAAAAAGTCTTGGCTACGTGTATTAATTTTTGATACTAGTTTTGCCACGATAAAAACCTTATTACTGATGATTTATTATTGATTATCTTTACTTACTTTGGCTACTCCCTTCGACTCCTTAATACTTAGGGTCTGAGGATATAATCGGAATATCCTGACATTGAAGAAGGATGTTTGCCAAAAACTACTTAGATTCGTTGAACAATTCACGACCAATTAACATTCTACGAATTTCCGAGGTACCGGCACCGATTTCATATAACTTGGCATCACGCAATAAACGTCCAGCAGGGAATTCATTGATATAACCGTTGCCGCCGAGTAATTGAATGGTATCAAGTGCCATTTTTGTCGCTAATTCAGCAGCATATAGAATGACTGCTGCGGAGTCTTTACGTGTGACTTCACCACGGTCACAAGCGGCAGCGACCATGTAGGCGTATGACTTAGCGGCATTCATTTGCGTATACATATCAGCAACTTTCCCTTGCACTAACTGAAACTCACCAATTGATTGACCAAACTGCTTTCTGTCGTGAACATAAGGAACGACTAAATCCATACAAGCATCCATGATACCTAGTGATCCGCCTGATAATACAACACGTTCGTAGTCTAAGCCTGACATTAAGACACGAACACCTTTACCTTCTTGACCTAAGATGTTTTCTGCAGGAACTTCGCAGTCTTGGAAGACTAACTCACAAGTATTTGAGCCACGCATCCCTAATTTATCTAATTTTTGATGGCGTGAAAAACCTGGGTAATCACGTTCAACAATAAAAGCAGTGATGCCTTTTGAGCCCGCATTTACATCTGTTTTTGCATAAATAACATATACATCCGCATCTGGACCATTAGTGATCCACATTTTATTGCCGTTAAGTATGTATTTATCACCTTTTTTATCGGCACGAAGCTTCATGCTAACAACATCTGAGCCAGCATTAGGTTCACTCATGGCAAGTGCGCCGATGTGTTCACCGCTGCACAGTTTTGGTAAATATTTTAGCTTTTGTTCATGCGAACCATTTTTACGGAGTTGATTCAAACATAAATTTGACATGGCACCATAGCTTAAACCAACGGAAGCTGAGGCGCGGCTAATCTCTTGCATGGCGACAATATGCTCTAAATAACCTAAGCCTGAACCACCATATTCTTCTTCAACCGTCATGCCTAGTAGGCCCATATCGCCAAATTTACGCCACAAGTCATTAGGGAATTCATTATCAAGGTCAATCTGCTCTGCACGCGGAGCTATCTCATCACGGGCAAAAGCGTTTACTTGGTCGCGGATCATATCGACTGTTTCACCTAAGTTAAAATTGAGTGAGCTAAATGAAGAAATCATGGTTTTTCCTTTTAGTTAAATTGAATTAACAACTGATAATGTGGTGCTTACCGTCAGTTATTATCGTTATTTAGTTAATGTTGTTAAAATATTTTGACAATTATCTTGTAAGTCATTAAGTTCAATTAATACTGCATTGATATCGTCAAGTTGTTGCTTTAAATCATTTTTTTTCTTGGCAATCAGCTCCATCATACTGGTTAACTGTGTTGCACTTGATTTATCCGCATCGTAAAGTTCAAATAGTCGACCTGTTTCAGCCAATGAAAATCCTAGGCGTTTTCCGCGTAAAATTAACTTTAGACGAACCTTATCACGTTGGTTGTAAACCCTTGTCTGGCCTTTACGTGTTGGTGCAAGCAAGCCTTGATCCTCGTAAAAGCGAATACTACGGGTGGTAATATCAAATTCTTTTGATAAGTCACTGATGGAGTAACTTGCTTGTCTAACTTTTTGTGTCATATTCATTTTTGTTAATTGAAATAAAACTCAGTCTAATCGTTAAAACAACTCTACATGAAGTTTACGTAAACGTAAAGGTGGCAGGTTGATTTTTATAACTTGTACAAATAGATTAGTTGTTAATAAGACAATCAAGCACTCCTTTAGCGTATTTGTATTGTCCTCAATGAGCAATAGTGTAACTAAGTCATTACGAAATTGATAAGAGGACAAAAGACTAGTACTAAAGTTTACGTTGGCGTAAACGTAATATTAGGTTAGGCTATTTAGTCTATATTAAAAAAATTTATCTCACTTTATTGTTTTGGAGAATCTCATGTCAACTAGTGATCCTATTGTAATTGTGTCTGCTGTTCGTACCCCTATGGGTGGATTTAGCGGTTGTTTAGCCAATGTTAGCGCACCTGAATTAGGCGCTAATGTAATAAAATCAGCGATAACTCAAGCAGCGATAAGCAGAGATCAAATTGATGAAGTGATTATGGGCTGTGTTTTACCCGCAGGCTTAAAACAAGCTCCAGCAAGACAAGCCGCTATTGGCGCAGATTTAGCTTTGTCAACTGTGTGTACTACTATTAATAAAGTCTGTGGTTCAGGCATGAAGGCGGCAATGCAAGCACATGATGCCTTAGTCGCAGGCTCTATTGATACAGCAATTGCTGGCGGTATGGAAAGTATGAGTAATGCACCTTATCTTTTACCAAAGGCTCGTGCAGGTATGCGCATGGGACATGGTCAAGTGATAGATCATATGATGCTTGATGGTTTAGAAAATGCTTATGATGGAGTTTCAATGGGCTGTTTTGCCCAAGAGACAGCGGATGAAACTGGTTTTACCCGGGAGGAAATGGATGAGTTTGCCATTCGATCTTTATCTCGTGCTAACGCCGCTATTGAATCGGGTGCTTTTAAAAATGAAATTGCTCCAATTACTGTGGTTAACAGACGTAAAGAGACTGTAATTGATACCGATGAGCAGCCAGGTAATGCACGTCCAGATAAAATTCCTTCGCTTCGTGCTGCTTTTACAAAGGATGGCACCATTACCGCGGCTAATTCTAGCTCCATTTCTGATGGTGCAGCGGCCTTAGTGATGATGAAACAATCACAAGCCCAAGCACGTGGTTTAACACCATTATGTAAAATGGTTGCCCATGCAACTCATGCACAAAAACCCAGTGAGTTTACCATTGCACCTGTAGGGGCTATGAATAAATTATTAGATAAAGCTGGCTGGAGTGTTGATGATGTTGATTTATTTGAAATCAATGAAGCCTTTGCCATGGTTACCATGCTAGCCATTAAAAAGATGAATTTAGATACAAACAAGGTCAATATTAATGGCGGAGCGTGTGCTTTAGGTCATCCATTAGGGGCAAGTGGGACTCGTATTATGGTTACGCTTATTCATGCTTTGAAAAATCAAGGGTTATCAAAAGGTGTCGCATCACTTTGTATTGGTGGTGGTGAAGCAACGGCGATTGCGTTAGAACTTTTTTAGTTAATTAGGAAATACAAATGAATTTTGATTTAACAGAAGATCAACAAATGTTTGCCGATACCGCTAAGCAATTTAGTGACAGTGAATTATTACCACATGGTGGCAAGTGGGATCAACAACACATTTTCCCAAAAGAAGTCATTAGTAAAGCAGGAGAATTAGGCTTTTGCGGGCTATACACACCAGAAGAGGCAGGTGGTTTAAACCTAAGCCGTTTAGATTCATCTATTATTTTTGAACAATTAGCTATGGGCTGTACAGCCACCACTGCCATGATGACTATTCATAATATGGCCACATGGATGATAGCTACTTGGGGTAAAGAATCATTTAAAGAAGCGTGGTGCCCATCGTTAGTTACGGGTGAAAAACTTGCCTCTTATTGTTTAACTGAACCAGGAGCCGGTTCAGATGCTGCCTCCCTAAGAACCAGCGCTAAAAAAGAGGGTGATCACTATATTATTAATGGTTCAAAAATGTTTATTTCTGGTGCGGGTGAAACCGATGTGCTTGTAGTTATGGTTCGTACCGGTGAATCAGGGCCTAAAGGTATATCAGCTGTTGCTATTCCTGCTGATTTAAAAGGTGTTATTTACGGTAAAGCGGAAGAAAAGCTTGGTTGGAATGCTCAACCTACTCGCCAAATAACCTTTGAAGATGTCAAAGTGCCTGTTGAAAACTTACTAGGTAATGAAGGTGAAGGCTTTTCAATGGCGATGAAGGGGCTTGATGGGGGGCGTATTAACATTGCCACTTGTTCAATTGGCACTGCGCAGCAAGCATTAAATACTGCCATGGAGTACATGCAAGATCGTCAACAGTTTGGTAAACCTATCGCCGCTTTTCAAGGCTTACAATTTAAATTAGCGGATATGGCCACAGAACTTGTTGCTGCTCGGCAACTAGTCCGTTTAGCTGCTTATAAACTCGATAAAAATGATCCTGAAAAAACAGCATACTGCGCTATGGCAAAACGTTTCGCTACTGATATTGGATTTCAGGTTTGTGATGCTGCATTACAAATTCATGGTGGTTATGGTTATATCAAGGAGTACCCACTAGAACGTCACTTTAGGGATGTACGTGTACATCAAATTCTTGAAGGCACCAATGAAATAATGCGCGTTATCATTGCTCGTCGATTATTAACCGAAGGTGCAGGGCAGTTACTATAACATTTGCCCATTGAAAATTTTTGAAAAATCAAAATAAGAGAAAATAAATGTCAGATTATTCATCACAATGTCTACGGGTTGAAGTGATTGACCATACGGCAGTGGTTACTTTTAACAATCCACCAGCCCATACGTGGACGGCACAAAGTTTAACAAACTTACGTGAGCTTGTTATTAAACTTAATGAAGATAAAGCTATATATGCTCTGGTACTCACAGGCGGAGGAGAAAAGTTCTTTTCAGCAGGTGCTGATTTAAATGTTTTCGCCGACGGGTGTAAAGATATAGCTAAAAATATGAGTGATATTTTTGGTCAGGCTTTTGAAACCTTAGCTAATTTTAGAGGTGTGTCTATTTCTGCCATCAATGGTTATGCCATGGGCGGAGGACTTGAAGTGGCTTTGGCATGTGATATTCGTATAGCAGAAGCACATGCAGTGATGGCCTTGCCAGAAGCAACCGTTGGCTTATTGCCTTGTGCTGGTGGTACACAAAATTTAGCTCTTTTAGTTGGTGAGGGCTGGTCTAAGCGGATGATTTTATGTGGTGAGCGACTAGATAGCCAGCGCGCGTTACAAATAGGTTTAGTTGAAGAAGTCGTCACTAAAGGTGAAGGCAAAGCAGCCGCTATTGCCCTTGCGGAAAAGGTGGCTAAACAAAGCCCTGTTGCGGTAACCGCGTGCAAGTCATTGATTCAAAAAAATCGTACCATGCCAGTAAATGAAGCCTTACCACAAGAACGACAAGCCTTTGTCGATTTATTTGATTCTCAAGATCAAAAAGAGGGCGTGCAAGCATTTTTAGAAAAGCGCAAACCGCTTTGGTTAAATAAATAACGACAAAATAAACAATGAGATAAAAGACATAACAATTATTTATTAATTATTATGTTATTAGGGATTTTATATGACTCAAGTGGTAACTTTTCAAGAAATTGACTGTGATAACGGTAAGGTAATTGGTATTGCTACCTTAAATTCACCTCGCTCATTAAACGCTTTAGCGGGAGGAATGATTGATTTGCTTCTCCCACAATTAAAACAATGGCAAATAAACAGTAAAGTTGCTGCCGTATTTTTGCAAGGAGAAGGTGAAAAAGCATTTTGTGCCGGTGGTGATATTGTCCATCTGTATAATGCCATGACAGCTGATAAAGGTGAATTTTCACCCGTAATAGAAGAATACTTTACCAAAGAATATCAGCTTGATTATTTAATCCATACGTTTAACAAGCCTTTTATTGTTTGGGGTAATGGTATTGTAATGGGCGGAGGACTCGGCATGATGGTAGGTGCTAGCCACCGTATCGTCACTGAAAACTCTCGTATTGCTATGCCTGAAATAAGTATTGGTCTTTATCCCGATGTCGGTGGTAGTTATTTTTTAAATCGCATGCCTGATAATTGTGGTTTGTTTTTAGGGCTTACCGGTGCCTCAATTAATGCAGCCGATGCTAAATATTGCCACTTAGCAGATTATTTTGTGAAAAATGACAATAAAGAAATGTTTATTAAGCAACTTGCCAAGTTAGATTGGCAGGAAACGGTACCAGTAAACCATGACATGCTTTCAAACTTGTTGAGTCAATTTCAACAGGAATCAGTATCGCTTTTACCTGAATCAAAATTGACAGAGCATCAAGCATTCATTGAACAAGTCACCAGCTTTGATGACTTAAAAGAGATCATTAATGCTATTGTCGTTGCAAAATCCGATGATAAATGGATTTTGAAAGCTCAAAAATCGCTTAAGCATGGCAGTGCATTAAGCGCTTCAATCACGTATCAACAATTACAATATGGTCAGACACTGTCCTTGGCTGATTGTTTTAAAATGGAGTTAAACCTATCAGTTAAATCGGGTCAATATGGTGAGTTTTCTGAAGGGGTAAGAGCACTATTGATAGACAAAGATAACTCACCTAAGTGGCAATTTACCTCTGTAGATGATGTTGATACTGCTACAATTAATTGGTTCTTTGAATCAAAATGGACAGCAGAGCAACATCCTCTGGTTGATTTAGTGTAGTAAGCGTAAAGCAATATATAGCATGTCAAATGTTGTAAAACTATTTATAAAAAGCATTAGAAGGAAAGATTAATGGCAAATATCGCATTTATAGGTTTAGGTAATATGGGTGGCCCAATGGCCATTAATTTAGTTAAAGCAGGACATCAAGTCTGCGTATTTGATTTATCAGCATCAGCGGTTGAGCAGGTGGTAGCGCAGGGCGCAACAACAAAAACAACGGCTAGTGACTGCGTAAAAAATGCAGAGTTTATTATTTCAATGTTACCCGCGGGCAAACATGTCGACGGTGTTTATTTATCACCCGAAACGGGCTTAATTAACCATATTGCAAAAGGTAGTGTTGTTATTGACTCTTCAACCATTGATGCTGGCACTTCACAAAAAGTAGCTAAAGCATTAGCCAAGCAGGGCATTAATTTTGTTGATGCACCTGTTTCAGGTGGTGTTGGTGGCGCGGTTGCTGGTACATTAAGCTTTATGGTCGGTGGTAGTGAGCAAGAGTTTAGCCAAGTTGAACCTATTTTAAATGCCATGGGAAAAAATATTTTTCATGCCGGTAATCACGGCGCAGGACAAATTGCTAAAGTTTGTAATAACATGTTGTTATCTGTATTGATGGTTGGTACGAGTGAAGCATTACAGCTTGGGTTAGCCAATGGTTTAGACGCCAAAGTGCTTTCTAATATTATGAGCAAAAGCTCAGGCAGTAACTGGACTTTAGATGTCTATAACCCTTGCCCTGATGTGATGGGAAATGTGCCATCGTCTAATGATTATCAAGGTGGCTTTATGGTTGATCTTATGGCTAAAGATTTAGGTTTAGCCATGGATACCGCTGTTGCGAGTCAATCATCAACACCTATGGGCGCATTAGCTCGAAGTCTATATGCTATGCATGCAGGCTCAGGTAATGGCGCAAAAGATTTTTCAAGCATTTTTAATTTGTTTAATAAAAAATAAATTAAGCAATATTATTGAGTAGAAATTATGAATTTAGAAAATAAAACCATTGTTATTACGGGTGGTGGTCAAGGCCTTGGTCGTACTATTGCGATAAGCTTTGCCCAAAGCGGGGCAAACATCGCCTTAGTTGATTTAAATGAAGACTTATTAGCAGAAACATCCTCGTTAGTGAAAGAGCATGGCGTAAAGGTAAAATATTACTTAGCTAATGTGTCAAATGAAGAGCAAGTAGAAAGCACGTTTAAGCAAATCAATGATGACTTTAGTGGCATTGATGGTTTGATCAATAATGCAGGGATCTTGCGTGATGGCATGTTTGTTAAAGCTACAGATGGTGTTGTTGCTAAAAAAATGTCACTTGAACAATTTCAGTCAGTGATTGACGTTAACCTTACTGGCGTATTTTTGTGTGGCCGTGAAGCTGCAGTGCATATGATAGAGTCCGGCCGTCAAGGGGTTATTGTTAATATGTCATCAATTGCCCGTGGAGGTAACATGGGACAAACTAATTATTCTGCTGCAAAAGCTGGTGTTGTTGCTATGACAACAACTTGGGCGAGAGAGCTGGGTCGTCACGGCATTCGTGTTGGTGCCATTGCTCCTGGTGTTATTCGCACAGCGATGACCGATGCCATGAAGCCGGAAATGCGTGACAGATTAGAGAAAATGAAACCAGTAGGGCGTTTAGGTGAGGCCGGAGAAATAGCACATACCGCTAAATATATCTTTGAAAATGATTTCTTCACCGCAAGAGTGGTAGAAATTGATGGTGGCTTAGCTATGTAATTAATGCTATTGACATATAACTGTCACGTGTAGGTCACCGATATGGAGCAGTCTATCCTATTCTTTTGTAAAGACTCGTTTATTCAATAACACCTTATTGGTGATTGACTCGTGTACTGAATGCCAAGTTAAGCAGACATTTCGTCTTTAACTGCCAACTATCGTTTGTCTATCTAATTTACTATTAAATGGGATATTACTTGGCTTTTATAACTAATTGCCATTTTATGGATATGGCATTGAACGCTTTACGTTTGAGTAGTGTAAATTTATCAGCAATGACCAACATTTAAGCAATTCCCTGCAGGCTTGTGCAAATACTGACCGCTTAGTGAAGAAAGTTAAATATTTGAAAGATAAAGCTTGCACTATCAGAAAAGATCTCTACAATGCGCTCCAGTTCCAAGGGGTTCAGGCAAAAAGCCTAACAACTGGACGTTTTGATAAGTTAACTCATTTGATTTAATCATTATAAGCTAACTTAACGTTTTAAAATCAAGTATTGAATGTTTAAAAAAAAACTTTCAAAAAGATTTAAAAAAAACGTTGACATCAAAACTCGGAAGCGTATGATACGCATCCTGCTTAAGGCAAGACCTAAAGCAAACGTTAAGCACGAATGAGATGCTTAGCCATCCGAAAGGATAGATTCTTTAACAATTAGTTATCATGCAATTTGTGTGGATACTCACATTAACGTACTTTTACCTAGCTACTTAGGTAGCAAAAAAACGCTT
>JASMAS010000055.1 GCA_030754235.1 Litorilituus sp. | reverse complement strand
TGTTAAAAATTTTTTGATAGTAGCTGTAACAATAACCGTAGTTTCGTTTGTGTTAGGTGTGTACAAGGAAGGAGCAGAGGTAACCATATTTGATTTTTTACCTTATTTAATTTCATCCTGTATTGGTTGTGTATTGACATTAATATATTTAAAACTAGTCAGTTATAAGTCTGCGTATTTTAGCTCTACTATGTTGTTTTTGTTTTTACTGGCTATAGTCACATCTGTGGTTGTAGTGTTTTCAGTAGAGTATTGGTTTCTACAAGAAAATTGTTTAGTTGCCACATTTGCTTGTTGTTCAGGGATGTTCAATTTTGAAAATAGAGAATTACCAAAGAAATCATTATAACAAGCTGTTAAACAAGGACAAAAAATAGGGCGTTAGAGCTCATATGAAATATATTCTTATCCTGCTAGTAATTTTTAGCTTCAACAGTACTGCGAATGTTGATTCATTAGCTAATGCTGTAAATGAAATTCCTGCTGCGGTAAAAGGTATTTGGGAAGCAGGAGAATGGAAAAATAGTTCTGGGCAATCGATAGGTATCTTTCGATTTGTTGTAGCCTCCGGTGGGTATGAGCATGCCTCGTCACGTTTATTTATCCAATGGATAAGTTATGAGACTGACTCTTCAAATCCAAAAATTGAAGAGTCAGTGGAAGTTAAAGAGGTTGCTGATTTCTATTCTTTTCATTTACCTAAACCACTGAAAAATGGTGCAAGCTTTGTGATTGATGCTAGTCATTCTTATAGTAATGAAAATGTTCAGTTTGAAATCTGGGTCAACGGCAAAGGTTTGTATAAGCTGAGCTCTAACAAGTCACTCAAGCAGGACAAATAACAGTTGGTTTCTACTCCTGCGTCGCTTATTTTAACCAACTGTTATTTGCCTCTTAGTGAGGCGTTATGTTTACCAAGAGGTTCGCACATGGAAATGGCATTGATATACCTGTTATTTATCATTAGTGTTCTATTAATTTTAAATAGTATTGCAACTTATATTGTCTGGAATACTTACTTTGAAGTTAAGGAAAGACGAATATACCAAACTATATTTATATGGCTTGTTCCTATTATTGGTGCTTTTATGGCAATTTATATAAATCGTGAAGATTATTTTATGGCTAAACATCATCGCCAAGTTGGTAATGGAACATCTATTACTAACTCTGATGCTACCAGTATGGGATATCACTCTAGTGGTGGGGAAAGGTAAACATAACAAGAATTTCAAGCGGGACTGCTAACAGTTTACTCGGTTTCGCTTCGCTACACATTTTAGCCAACTTATGTGGACTCCCTCCTGTCAACAACAAAAACTTTAATACAAAGAAATTAATGCATACTTATGTACGAGCTCTACATTGAGAAGCTATCTCTGGCTCTTTGATATTTACGCGAACTGGTTGTCAAATCTATAAAGCGAGCGCTAGGCTCTTAGTTGGCTACTGACTAAACCAGCTGATTTTTATCTTCGTTAGTGCATTTTTGTTGTTTGAACGCTTTTGAACTAAGTTTTCTATTCAATTCTTTTTAAGCTGCCAATAACTCAGCTTTATATTCTGTGCCTTGTGTTAGCATGGCGAAAGCTGTCTTAACTGTTTTATTAGCAAGCGCTACTGCGGCACACTTTCTTCCGCGACGTTCCACTAAGCCTTGCACCCAAAGGTCTTTTTGGGTTTTTGCTTTTCTTTTCATTGCGTGTTGAACGGCAGCCTTAGCACCACATATTAATTGACTCCTCAGCTTACTGTTCTTGGTAAACTTTCCTATAGAGCCTAGTTTGACCATACCGCCACTTGAATGCTGTATGGGGGTTAAGCCAATACAGGCGGTAGCATCTTTACCTTTACTAAAATAGCCAATATCAGAGCATCCGAGTGCAATGTAAAGGTTGATGGCATTCATTGCTCCGACGCCTTCTAATTGCATGAGTTTTTTACATTCTTGGTGAGCAGTAGCAGAATTATCGATACAATCATTATATTGTTTAACGGTTTCAAATAATGCTTTCAACTGCTCTTTAGCCAGGTAAATAGCCCGTCTACATTCGGTAGATAATCCATTACTTGCATCTTCTAAAGTACCTTCAATCACCAAGATTATACCGCCTCTACGATTTCTATTTTGATGTTTAATTCAAATAGCAAAGCGATGAGTTGCTTTTGATCGGCATCACGATGTTTTACCGCTAATTCTCTAAAACGTTTGATGGACTGCAATTGTTGTTGCTCAATGGTTTTGCCTCCAATGTATGTGACATCGGGCATAAAGGTTGTTTGAACAATTGCCATTGCATCATTTTTATCAGTTTTTTGATTTTGCCTGACAACAGAGACTAACTTTGCAGAGACTAAACGCGTATCATGACCTGCTTCAATTGCCTTTTGTTTCCAGTAATTGGACGTGCTACAGGCTTCAAATATTGGTGTGGTAACTTTTATACTACCTCACTCATTGAGGGTGAGGGAGTCCAATTATCTATTTTTAGCCCATTATTTGAGCGTTACTTGGTCAGATTTCATCTGGAAGTAATATAGAGGGAAAATCGATTGAGATTAACGCCAGTATTGGCGCTATCTTTGCTAGTGCGTCGCAAAGTGTAAATCTTTGCGAGATCGTCGGCATGGCAGATAAGTTAATGTATAGGGCTAAAAAAGCAGGCAAAGGAGTAGTGGTTTTTGAAAAAACAAACGCCCAGAGTGAATAAGGTAAAGTTTTTGTAACATTAAGTTTAATGCAAAATTACGAACCGTGCAGTTTTGCCTCTTCGAGGAACTCACCTTTCAATAATATAAGCCCACCTAATAAGATTAAAATCACTAGGTTATAAACTTCACAGTAATTGCTTTAAGTTTTATTTGGGCTAGTCCTAATTACTTTACGCGAACATTACCATTATATTAATTGGCGTTAACCAAATTATTTAAGTATTTCATCATATAGCGTCTGTTGCAGATTTAATTTTGCTTTATATAAATTCACTATACCCTATGATTTAACTAGTGTTATTGCTGTGCTTATGTTTAAATTTGCAAGATAAAAATACACATAATATCAGTTAAGGTAAGCCGATTGATTAACCTATACCCCGCCAACAAAATGGAAAGTTTGTTGTTACTTCTTAACAAAATTTCTCAAGTTTCACCCGTGGGTGTTTTTGAGCAAGAAGTCATTGTTGTTCAAAATTCGGGTATGCAGCACTGGTTAAACTTAGCCATAGCTCAAGAGCGCGGCATTAGTATGAATTGCCGTTACGCGTTACCGTCGCAGTATTTATGGAAGCTAATAAGAACGATAGCTGGCGAAGAAAAAGTATTAGAGCAATCTCCTTACTCAAGAGAGGTGCTTACTTGGCGAATATATGCCCTATTGGCAACTGAACAAGTTGTATCTGATGAGGTTTTTATCTCGGCAACACAGTATTGGCAAGGACACTCATCCTCTGCATTAAAGCGATATCAATTAGCTGTGCAATTGGCTGACTTGTATGAGCAATATTTAATATTTAGACCCCATTGGCTTGATGCATGGCAGCAAGGTGATTTACATCATTTAAAAGCAGACTTTGACAAGCTTTTACCTGCTCAAATCAATTGGCAGAGTAAGCTGTGGCAATTACTAATCAGCCAAGAGCCATATAACCCAATAGCATTATTAAATAATGCTATTAAAAATCTAGATCAAAAAATTCAGCAAAACCCCTATTTATTACCCAAGCGCTTAAGCTTTTTTGCTATTAATACGATGCCTCCTATGTGGTTAAATTTTATTAATGCCCTAAGTGAGTATATTGAAGTAGACTTTTTTCACTTAAACCCTTGTTATGCGTACTGGGGCGATATAATCAGTGCGAAACAAGCGCATAAAAAATTAGCAGAGTGGTCTACAGGAGCGGATGATGAGCATTTATTTGTCGGTAATCCACTGTTAGCTAACTTTGGGCAGCAAGGCAGAGAGTTTCTTGCGCTATTGCAAGATTACAGTACAGTCAATGTCGATTTATTCGTTGAACCAAATTTGTCTGGTTTTAATGAGCCGTCAGCACAAAAAAAATTAACCATTTTGCATCAAGTGCAAAATGATATTTTACACCTTGAAGATGCAACAGCTCGTGACACAACGACTTTGATTGATGATTCTATCACTATAACAAGTTGTCATAGCCCGTTACGCGAAGTTCAAGCACTTCATGATTATTTATTACACCAATTTAATGATGCTCAATATACCGAACAACCGCTAACACCGAAAGATATTTTGGTGATGTGTCCGCAAATTGAGCAGTATGCTCCTTATGTTAACGCCGTTTTTAGTCGTGGCTGGCAAAATATTCCTGATGAATTACCACCACTTCCTTGTTCTATTGCCGATCGTAGTGCAAAAGATAGTGATCCTCTTATCGCAACCTTTACCGAATTACTTGCCTTACCTGAGTCACGTTTTCAGGTCACTCATTTGCTCGCCTTTATTCGTCAAAAGGCCATTGCTAATAAGTTTTTAATGACCGATGAAGATATAGATAAAATCAGTGTTTGGTTAAAGCAAGCCAGTGTTCATTGGGGACTTGATCTAGCGCATAAACAGAAAATACTTGGCGATAAAGTGAATGATAGCTTTACTTGGCAGCAAGGCTTATCGCGGCTATTGCGTGGTTTTGCTTTTGCTGATGTTGATACTATTTATCAAGGTCAATTGTTATTAGCCGATGTAGAAGGCGATGATGCTATTTTATTAGGCCAGTTAATGCTGTTTATTGAACAGTTACAACAATTTTCTCAGCAACTAAGCCAAACAAGAACCCCTACCCAATGGCAGCAATTTTTATTGGCACAACTTGAATTACTTTTTAGTCGCCACAGCACGTTATCTAGTGAAAACAGCGCTATCGATAATGCCTTAACTATGATTGAAGATGCCATTTGTCGTTTTGTTGAATTTTGCCAACATGCGCATTTGGCAGAAAAAATTGAATTAGCTATTGTTACTGATTATTTAAACAACCACTTTAGTCAAGGAGATACCAGTAGGCAATTCATGGTCGGGCAAGTTACTTTTTGTTCTATGTTACCTATGCGTAGCATTCCTTTTAAAGTCATTGCAGTGTTGGGCTTAAATGATGGTGAATTTCCCCGCCAAAGACAACCACTAGCGTTTGACTTGATCGCACAAAGTAAAGCAAAGTTTGGTGATAGATCTCGCCGTGGAGATGATAGGTACTTATTTTTAGAAGCGATTATTTCTGCTAGGCAATCCTTATATTTAAGCTATCAAGGCCGAAATATTAAAAATAATAATGAAAAACAGCCTTCGTTAGTATTAAAAGAATTGATGGATTATTTAGCTAATGGCTATGGTTGGCAATTTGACGATAACCAAAATGAGCATAACATTCATCAAATCGCCATGCAGCCATTTAGTGAAGCAAACTATCAATTAAGTAAAAGGTCTACAATAAAGCCTAGCTTTGATGCTAATTGGTTAAAGTTTTCTCAAAGCTTACCTGAGCCACAGCCACAATGCCTTATTATTGGATCAGGTTTACCTGTACCGCAAAGCGCAAAGCAACGCATTGAATTAACCACGAAAGCGCTAATTCAATTTTATCAACATCCGAGTAAAACCTTTGCACAGCATGCCTTAAATCTCTATTTAACGGATGATTCTAAGCCAGTAGAAGATATTGAACCTTTTGCAGCCGATTTTTTAGCGAGTTATTTATTAAGAGAAGATTTACTTGCCACAAATATACAACGCAATGAATACACTAATGTTGAACAGGTTTTACAAACCGCTAAATTGTCTGGAAAATTTCCAGACTTACCGACCATGGAAGAAAACTATGCTGTTTGGCATGAAGACAGCGCTCAATTTGCTCATGAAATTATGACACAGCAACTTGATAATCCTGAGCTAACTACATGTAGTGTTACCGTTGAACTAAACCGCGAAACTCATGTTGAACTAAGCGCGTCAGTGCCGATAAAGTTGACCGAGCACGGCGTGTTTTTAGCTTTTTATCGAAGCTCAACGGCAAAACCCAAAGATCTATTCACTTTGTATGTTAAGCAATTAATTGTTTGCGTTTGGCAGCAACAAAACTATGGCTGTGTTTCTTATCATGAAAATTTACTTAGCCAAGTGAGTGCAGCACGAGGCATTTACTTTAATACGAAGTCACAAAAAACTGAATCTTATTTTATCGATAATCAAATCGAGATACGTGATGAAGTGACTAACCTTGAAAAAAGTAGTGTTACTGCACAGTTAGTTCAGTTATTAGACACTTATTATATCGGCCTACAACAGCCTTTATTAGTCAATGCAAATATTGGTGCTGAGGTATTCAAAACCAGTAGAGGTAAGCCGGTAAAAATGACTCAAGCACGCTTTGAACAGCTCTGGCAGGGAAGTGAATCAAGCGGTGGCTTTTGCCAAGATGCCTACTTAAATTACTTTTGGCCTCAATGTCCTGCTATTGATGAACATATCGATAGGATTGAAAGTATTTATAACAATATGTATCAATTGATAAGAAAAACGAGTGGAGCCAAGTAATAATGAACTTAGCCAATTTAAATGCTGCGGATATTCCACTTACAGGCAAGCACCTTATTGAAGCAAGTGCGGGGACAGGGAAAACCTATAACATTACACGTATTTATTTACGTTTATTGCTTGAGCGCGAGTTACCAGTAGAAGATATTTTATTGATGACGTTTACCAAAGATGCTACCTATGAGCTTCGTGGTCGTATCGACAGTTTTATACGTGATGCACTGTGCAACTGGCATCAACTATGTAAGAAAGACATTTATTTTCAGGCAATTAATAAGCGAGTCGGATTTAAGAAAGTTGAATTATTATTAAAACGTGCACTATTATTTTTAGATGAAGCAGCAATATATACCATTCATGGCTTTTGTCAGCGTGCTATTGCTCAACATGCTTTTGCCAGTGGTTTACCATTTAATGCTAATTTAACCACGAATAATGCAGAGTTTATTTTAGAGGCCTGCCAAGACTGGTATCGTCAATTAGCAAAGGAAAGCCGTGAAAATTTTGAATTAATTGTTAAGTTTTGGGCTACACCAGATAAATTTATCTTAAGCTTTAACAAAGCCATTCATCAACAAAGTCAGTTAAGTACTATAGATAGTGGCGCACTGGTAAATAATTTTATTCAATTAGCTAAACAAGCACACAAAACGCTTGTTGATAATCAAGGTTTGCTACAGGAAGGCTTGATAACACACAAAAAAGCACAAGAACAAGCCTTACGTGGACAAGAGTTAACTCGGTTATTAAGCTGGCTAGAGCAGGTGGGGTTGAGTGTGGATGCAGCTTCATTGCTTGTTGTCACGACAACACCGATCCCTGATTATTTACTCAATGGAAATCGTCACCCTAAAACCTTTAAAGCACAATTAGCTACCGTGTTGGCTGGTTGCAAAGCCATAAAAGTTAAGCAAAATCATCTAGCCAAACAGATAAACCAAGCCAATGCTTATCAAATTGTACGCAGCGCTATTTATCAAATAAGAGAGCAAGTGAAAGCTAAAAAGGCACAACTCAATCTTTTAGATTTTGATGATCTAATCTCAACATTAGCAACTAGTTTGGCGCTACAACCAAAAAAACAGGATGAAGCTTTATCAACAACGCTGTTAAAACAATTCCCTGTCGCTTTAGTTGACGAATTTCAAGACACAGACACCAAGCAATTTTCAATATTACAGAGCATTTATTACAGTGAGCAAGCAAGAGAACATGATGCCGCTTTATATTTAATTGGTGATCCAAAGCAAGCCATTTATGGTTTTCGTGGGGGCGATATCTTTGCTTATTTAACCGCCCGTCATGGGTGTGATCATCATTGGTTAATGGATACCAATTATCGTTCAACACCAGATATGGTTAATGCCTACAATCAAGTTTTTTTAAGTAAAAAAGCGCAATCTGAGGATGCTGTTTTTGGTTATGGTATTCCTTATCAAGCAGTAAAAGCCGGAAAAAATCAATCCGTTGAACTTGCATATAACACGGCACAGCAGAGTACATGTGATAGTAATAAAGCATTGCAGTTTATTCATTTTACCGCTGATAACACAACCAGCGACGAAGTAAGCCAACATTATGCTTGTCCGTTGATAGCGACTTGGTGCGCCAATGAAATTGTACGTTTACTTGATGAAAAGCGATGTAAATCCCAAGATATTGCCATATTAGTCAGGGACACACGCGAAGCCAATTATATTAAGCAAGCACTACAAGCAGCAAACTTAGCCAGTGTTTTTTTGTCTGATAGAGCAAACCTATTTCATAGTGAGCAAGCAAAACAATTATTAACCTTATTAAAGGGTGTATTGTCTATTGAAGACGAACATCAATATTTAGCCGCTTTAACTTGTGGCTTGCTTGGCTATAATGCCACTAAATTATACCAGCTTCAACACGATGAAATTGCTTACCAGCAACTAAAAATGGCCTTTAATGATTATAAGAATCAATGGCAACATCAAGGCTTTATTGCCATGGCTATCACCTTAATGCATCAACAGTTTCAACTGCCTATGGAGGGCAAAGATAGAGCGTTAACTAATATTTTACATTTATTTGAAATTCTACAAAGTGCTAGTCAACGTTTTCTACAACCACAAGAGCTTATCCACTGGTTTGAGCGACAGTGTAACCAAGAAAATGCCAACGCAGAACTTGAAGCAGAACAACGTTTAGAAAATGATGGCAATTTAATACGTATTATTACCCAACATGGTTCAAAAGGGTTAGAATATCCTGTTGTTTTTATTCCTTTTGCTAGTAAGCATAAAGACCCGCTCAAATTTGCTCGACAAAATGTCAGCTATCTCGAATATCATGATGAACAGGGAAATTTATGTTTATCTTTAGGTGGCGATGAGCAAGCAAAAATTGCCATGGCTAATGAAGTTTATGCCGAAACTATTCGTTTACTCTATGTTGCCATTACCCGGGCTGTGCAACATTGCTATATATTCATTGCTCCTTTTGAAAAGTATCATTTATCTCCTCTGGGTAAAACATTGCAATGGCAAGCTCAAGAAGACATACAACGTGGTATTCAAAGCCTATTAGTAAGGGCGGAACAAGCCATTGGTTATAAAGAGCAATGTTTAGAAGAAATTACACCAAGGTTAGCAACGGAACCTGTTGTTGATAGTGCTGGTACGCTAACGGTAAGTCAATTTACCGCCCATATTGAAAGAGATTGGTGGTTAAGCTCTTTCTCAGCATTAACCCGCAATTTACGCCATGGCGATATTTCAAATCCTGATCGAGACATGATTGAAACACCCGAACATTTAGCGCACTCACTCAGTCGCCATGATACAAGTCTACTTAGGTTTACATTAACTAAAGGCGCTCATAGTGGCAATTTATTACATGATATATTAGAGCATACTGATTTTTCTGATCCCAATTGGTTGGAGACGATCAAATGGCCACTAGTGAAGTACGGTGAGTTAACCAAACCTTACACTCAAGATGATTTAATTGTGTGGCTAGAGCAAGTGTTATTCACGCCATTACTTATTGAAAACTCGACAAGCAAAGATACAACAGTTTTTTATTTAGCCAAACTTGTTTTGTCAAAAACTATCCGTGAAAGTGAGTTTTATTTTCCCATGCAAGCAGACAATTCTGAGGCATTAGCTAAACTGCTAACCGATCATCGAAATAGCCCAGTAACGCTTCCACGTTACCAGTCGCTTAAAGGCATGATGCATGGTTTTATTGATTTGATATTTGAGTATGAGGGTAAATATTATGTCTGTGATTATAAATCGAGCCATTTAGGTGAACATTATTGTGACTATAACCATGAAGCAATGAAAGCTAATATTGAAAAAAACTATTATGATCTACAGTACCTTATCTACAGTTTAGCACTTCACCGCTATCTTCAACTTAACTTACCTGGTTATCAGGTAACTCAACATTTTGGTGGGGTTTTTTACCTATATTTGCGAGGAATGACTACTGATAGAGCACATCAGGGCGCTGGAGTTTACTACAGGAAAATTACCACTGTTGAACTAGCTGAGTTAGATGCTTTATTTGCAGGTCAATCAATCACTGCTGAGGTGTTAAGTTAATGATATTAAAAAACTCACTGACATTGCCATGCTCTTTTCTCGAGGTACAGCAGCACCTGAGTGGTATTGAAGCCATAGATTATTTCTTTGCAAAAGAAATCATCTCAGCCTTAGTTACCCCCCTTATAGTGGAGCAACTTAATGATGAGCAACAAACACAACTATTTTACCTGTTTATGGTATTAAGTGCCCATGTTCGAGCCGGACACAGTTGCTTGCCTGTTCATGCTATCGCAGAGCAGTGTTGGGGGAGTGCACGAGACGAGAATGGTCAAGCCACACATTCAGGCTTTTATTTTTCCAACTTTGCTAGTGTACAGCAATTACTTTCTCTTTTGGCTATCGACGTTAATGACCAAGCAATATTAGTTTTTGAGCATAACAAGCTTTATATGCGGCGTTATTATCTATTTGAAACTGAATTAGCGCGTTCGATAAATGCACGGCTTACCGCTGTAGCACCTGCTTTAATGCGGAATATTGTTGATTGTA
The DNA here is from genome assembly GCA_030754235.1 of Litorilituus sp. Taxonomy (GTDB): domain Bacteria; phylum Pseudomonadota; class Gammaproteobacteria; order Enterobacterales; family Alteromonadaceae; genus Colwellia. Next base: position 48,964 of record JASMAS010000055.1, on the reverse strand, counting down.
TGAACGTTTTATTTCCACAGCAGGCTAAGTTACATCAAGAAATAGATTGGCAACAGTTAGCGGTAGCTAATGCCATGAATAAAAATTTTAGTGTGATTGCTGGCGGTCCAGGTACAGGAAAAACGTATACAGTAACAAAGCTTTTAGCCGCATTAATTATGCTCGCTAAAAAAGAGCAACACGCTGACAAGTTATCAATCGCGTTAGTAGCGCCAACCGGTAAAGCAGCACAGCGATTAACCGAATCAATTACTAATACTATTGCTGGTTTTGCCGGTATTATTGATGAAGAAGTCTTGGCAGATATTCCAACCAATGCACAAACCATCCATCGCTTATTAGGGGTAATTCCTAACAGTCCAAATTTTCGTCACAATCAAGCGAACCTACTTCATTATGACGTATTACTGGTTGATGAAGTTTCCATGGTCGACTTACCAATGATGGCTCGAATTTTCAGGGCCCTTAAGCCGACAACAAAAGTTATTCTTTTGGGCGATGCAGACCAATTGCCTTCGGTCGCAGTTGGTAGTGTGTTAGCAGATATTGCTCCTAGCCCACATAGAGGGTATAGCAAAAGTAATTATCAATATCTTGTTCAAGCATGCCAGGTCAATGAAACTCAATTAATTAACAGCTTTACTCATGTTGAAGAACATCGCTGTGATCATTTAAGCTTTTTGATCAAAAGTCGGCGTTTCGATGGTCAAGGGGGAATAGGTAAACTCGCAAGCAGTGTTATACAAGGAAATGTTGAACAAAGCTGGCTGTTACTTTCCCAAAAGAAAGATAATTTAGTCGGTAACCATAGCCAATTATCTTTAGAGAAAGGCGAGCTCAAAAGCTGGTTAACCCCCTTAGTGAAACAGTATTACCAAGGCATTTCAGCCTGTAATAGCCTTGAGCAAGCGTTTGAATTATTAGCAAAATTTCGCGTTTTATGTGTCACTCGTCAAGGTGAGTATGGTGTAATAGCTATAAATCAATGGATTCAAGCACTCTTTAATAGCAATGCATTGAGTTCGTCGGGAAAGCACTACCATGGTATGCCGATAATGATCAGTGAAAATGATTATCGTTTGGGGTTGTTTAATGGTGATATTGGCTTACTTTGGTCTGTAAAATCAACAAGCGATCAACACCAATGTAATCAATTAATGGCGTTTTTTGAACAAGGTGTTTCCCTAAAAAACGCGTCAAAAGTTGGAGTTCAATGTCAAGATAAGCATGCTATGGCTGACTATAAGAGTTTTTTGCCATCGCGTTTACCTAAATTTGAACCTGTTTATGCCATGACCATACATAAAACACAAGGTAGTGAATTTGATCATGTAGCCATGGTTTTACCTAAAGGCGATAGTCCGTTATTGAGTCGTGAATTACTGTATACTGCCATTACTCGTGCTAAAGAGCTTTTAACGGTTTCGACCAATCAATATGCTTGGCAGCAAGGTGTTACTAAGGCAGTAAAGCGCTATTCAGGTTTGAAACTGATATAAGCCCTTACTAATTAGATATTTATTGGAACTTCATCAATGCAATTAATCAATATTGATAAAACACTTTATCGAAAACGTTTAAACATAGTAATCGCCAGCTTTATCGTTACATTAACGATTTTAGCACTGGCTTTTGCACAACTTTTTATTTTGAATTTTGCTCAAGAAGGCGTGAGCAATTTTAAATACAATTTATTAGGCGTTTTTCTAGCGTTACTTGCTTGTGCGGCAATCTTACACAGCATAAAAGAACACGAATTTTTTAAAGAAATATACTATGTGTGGCGTTTGAAACAACTGCAAAATAAAATTTTTAGAAAACTTGTGAATATTCAAAGATCAGCGAAAGAGGGTAAGGAAAGTGCGCTGATCATTTTGCTCTTTTATTATCAGAGTTTAAAGTTAGTTTATCTGCTTGATGATAATACGCTGACAATAGCTAAGGTTGAAAAAGACCTAAACGAAGTCAATAAAACAATAAACAGTAAGAATATAGTCTTAAGTGTCGAACAATTTGATAAAAGTTTGTTAGCATCGTATGCTTGATTTTACCGTTATTCACTGAATATCTGCAATTTATGACCAACCAATAGAAGGAATTTACAATGATAGGTTATGTTACTTTAGGCACAAACAACTTAACAAGAGCCGTGGCTTTTTATGATGCGTTATTTAGCACCATTGGCGCAGCACGTTTTTTAGAAACGGAACAGTTTGTCGCTTGGACAACCGCGCCAGATAAGCCGGGTATTTCAGTAACTACTCCTTTTGATGGCATGCCTTCCACTGTAGGTAATGGTACTATGGTTGCCATAATGCTGGATTCAACACACAAGGTTGATGCTTTTTATGAAAAAGCAATAGCTCTTGGGGCAACTTGTGAAGGTGAGCCAGGTCTGCGAAGTGAAATGTCTGGGTTTTATGCAGGCTACTTTAGAGATCTTGACGGTAATAAACTCAATGCTTTTAATTTGGCTATGGCTGAATAATTTTAAGAAAATTAGCATTAAATAACGGCCATAAAAAAACCAGCGCTTTTAAAAAAGATAGCTGGTTTTCTCTTCTACAACTAAAATAATTAATTCAATCAATTATACTTAGATTTATGCAAATAATACTTGCGTAGAAAATTATCTTGCACGGAAAATAATGCGACCTTTCGATAAGTCATATGGCGTTAACTCAACAGTTACTTTATCGCCAGTTAAAATACGAATATAGTTTTTACGCATTTTACCTGAAATGTGAGCCGTAACAACGTGGCCATTCTCAAGTTCTACACGGAACATAGTGTTAGGTAAAGTGTCTAACACTGTACCTTGCATTTCAATATTTTCTTCTTTCGCCATGGGGCGCTAAACCTCTATATGTTTTGCAATAAAGCTAAAAAATTCTTAATACTTGACAGATTTTGTAGCGGATAAAAAAAGCTGCGCGAATGATGCCTAATTGCACGGCCAAAGTAAAGCTTTGCGCCTGTTTATTTATTATTCTTCGCCATATTTATTTTTTTTGCTGATGGTTTTCGCTTTTAATCGTCTTTTCTACCAACTTCCATTTACCATTGATAAATTGTTGATAGGGGAAGTAACGATTTTTATAATTCATTTTCTTACAGTCATCTATTTGATATCCGAGGTAAAGGTAAGGAAAGCCAAGCTCTTTGCAAAGGTTAACTTGAGTTAATATTGAAAATACCCCTAAGCCATATGCTTTAAAGTTAGGGTGATAAAAAGTATAGACGGCTGATAAAGCATTGATTAAGACATCGATTACAGAAACACAAATTAGCTGTTGCTCTCCTTCAACTTCGTGCCATGTTTCAATAAAAATTTGCTCTGTTAACTTAGACGATAAAAAGCTCTGGAATTGGTCAATGTTGGCAGGGTACATACTGCCTTCTCGGTGACAGGTGTTTATATACTTTTCATATAATGGAAAATAACACGCTTTGAGTTCATTAGAGCGTTTTAAAACTAAGTGAGCATTTCTTTTTAATGATTTCTTCTGGCTTTTGCTTGCTTTAAAGCGATTGATCACTACACGAATTGATTTACACGCATGACACTCAAGGCAATAGGGACGATAACTTTGCTCACCGCTGCGACGAAACCCCTCAGACATTAACAAACTATAGCTTGTATTATTTTGCAAACGTTCATCTAGAGCAATAAGCAGCCGTTCCTGCTCATTGGGTAGATAACTACAAGGGAAGGTTTCTGTGATACCAATTTTAAAGTTGTTATCGTTCATACTATGTGCATTAGTCGTTGATCAACAATTCACGGGCTTTCCAGAAATTTTCTGGCACTATCTTATTTATAGCAGTTTCTTTGTGGTTGATAAAATCAGTACGTGATATTTCACTTGCCCCCATCTCTTTTAAAAAAGGGTTAAGCAATTGACAGTCAATAAAATTAACTTTAATTGTTGATAGCAGTTTTGCAAGCGCTAACAGGGCAAACTTTGAAGCATTACCTGCTTTATAGAACATAGACTCACCTGAGAAAAAACCATTAATAGCCACCCCATATAAACCGCCAACAAGTACATTATTACCACTTTCTTGTTGCCATACTTCAATGGAGTGGGCATAACCTAACTGATGTAAGTGCACATAGGCTGCTTGCATTTTAGGAACAATCCATGTGGCCTCTGTACGAAAAGGGGCGTTAGCACAAAATTGAATTACTCTATTAAAATCAGTATTTAATGTGATGGTATATGGAGACTTGTTGACTGCTTTTCTAAGGGAGCGATTAATACGTAACTCAGTAAGTTTAATGATCGCTCGTGGATTAGGTGACCACCACATGAGTGGTTCATCATCGCTAAACCACGGAAAAATCCCTTGCTGATAGGCGCTAATTAACCGTGCAGCAGATAAATCTCCTCCAATGGCTAAAAGGCCATTGGGTTCATCTAAAGCGCAATGTAGTGGTGGAAAGGCTAAACTACTCGCACTAAGTTGATATAGCATTTTAGCCTGCTTTATTTTACGTTACTGAGCGTCTAGAAAACGTTCTGCATCAAGTGCCGCCATACAGCCAGCTCCTGCAGAAGTAATTGCTTGACGATAAATATGATCAGCAACGTCACCGGCAGCAAAAATACCTTCGATGCTAGTTTGTGTTGCATTACCTTCGGTACCACTTTGAATTTTCAAATAACCATTATGCATCTCTAGTTGGTCTTTAAAAATATCTGTATTTGGTTTGTGACCAATGGCGATGAACACACCCGCCACATCAATTTCTTCAGTGCTATTAGATTGAGTATCTTTTAAGCGTAAACCCGTTACGCCCATGTTATCACCCAATACTTCATCGAGAGTACGATCTGTGTGTAAAATAATATTACCGTGCTCTACTTTTTCTTCTAAACGGCGAGTTAAGATTTTTTCACTTCTAAACGAATCACGACGGTGAATTAAATGAACTTCACTGGCAATATTTGACAAATAAAGCGCTTCTTCAACAGCGGTATTACCACCACCTACAACAGCTACTTTTTGATTTTTATAGAAGAAGCCGTCGCAAGTTGCACAAGCTGATACACCGCGCCCCATAAAGGCATCTTCAGAAGGTAGGCCTAAATACTGTGCCGAAGCGCCGGTACAAATGATTAGCGCATCACAAGTATATTCACTGCTGCCAATGAGTTTGTAAGGTTTAGATGAAAAGTCTACTGACTCAATATGATCAAAGATAATTTCAGTTTCAAATTTTTCAGCATGTTTTTGCATGCGTTCCATTAGTGCAGGACCCGTTAAATCATCAGCATCACCAGGCCAGTTTTCTACTTCAGTGGTTGTGGTTAGCTGACCACCTTGTTGCATACCTGTAATCATCACCGGCTTTAAATTTGCGCGTGCAGCATATACCGCAGCAGTGTAACCAGCAGGGCCTGAGCCTAAAATAAGTAATGGGCAATGTCTAACGTCGCTCATGGAGTCTCCAAAATAGATAAATAGCAGAATATGTTAATTAATTGGGATGATAAGGGGTTATATCAAGACTGTATAGTGATAAAAATAATTAACTTATAATTTGGAATAAAAAAAAGAGTATAACCATTTAGGGCATACTCTTTTTCAAATTTAAATATAACTGGAGATTTTAATTAAGCATTAAGTGCATTATTTGGTGCTACAAATTCATAACCTAAATTTTCTGCAACTTCTTTTACTGTTACTTTTCCGTCGATAACATTCAAGCCATTCAATAAGTGTTGGTTGTCATTTAAGGCTTGTTTATAACCTTTATTCGCCAGTTGAATGATATAAGGCAAGGTTGCATTGTTTAATGCAAAGGTTGAAGTGCGTGGTACAGCACCGGGCATGTTAGCAACACAGTAATGCACTACATCATCAACTATATAGGTTGGTTCAGCATGAGTGGTAGCATGTGATGTTTCAATACAACCGCCTTGGTCAATAGCTACATCTACTATAGCAGAACCTGGCTTCATATTTTTAATATGTGTTTTAGTGACAAGTTTAGGTGCTGCAGCACCTGGAATTAATACCCCACCAATCACTAAGTCAGCTTCTAGTACATGCTTTTCTAATGCATCAGCAGTAGAATAGATTGCTTTAATTTTATTACCAAATTGTGCATCTAATTTACGTAAAACATGTGTGTTTCTATCAAGTACAACCACATCAGCGCCCATACCTACTGCCATTTGTGCCGCATTATTACCGACCATACCACCGCCAATAACAACTACTTTTGCTGGCTCAACACCCGGAACACCACCAAGTAACATGCCACAACCCGCGTTTGATTTTTCTAATGCCTGTGCCCCTGCTTGAATTGACATACGACCAGCAACTTCTGACATAGGTGCTAATAGCGGTAAACCACCTAAGTCATCAGTAACGGTTTCATAGGCAATACAAATAGCTTTTGAATTCACAAGATCTTTTGTTTGTGCTGGATCTGGAGCAAGGTGTAAATAAGTAAAGAGTACTTGCCCTTCACGCAACATAGCACGTTCAACCGCTTGAGGTTCCTTTACTTTTACAATCATTTCTGACTGTGCAAATACATCACTTGCTTGGGCTAAAATAGAGGCACCAACGTTAATATAATCTTCATCAGTAAAACCAATGCCAATACCCGCATTTTTTTCAACTACAACACTGTGACCGTGCTCGATTAATTCTCGTACACTTGCTGGCACCATGCCTACGCGGTATTCGTGATTTTTAATTTCTTTAGGTACACCAATAATCATAATATATTCTCTTAAGTTAACTTATTGTAGTTTTTTGCGGCTTCTTAACATGAAATCGCTTTATTTTAGATGCAACTAGTATAATGCTAATTTGTTAGATTAACCTGTCGTAATTATCAGGTTAGCAATATATAATGCTGATTATAGATTAAATGACAGAGTTATATAAAAGATGATTTCATCCGATAATAAAAAAATTGATCGCATCGATAAAAATATTTTAGTTGAATTACAAAAAAATGGTCGCTTATCAAATGTTGAATTATCTAAAAGGATAGGTTTAAGCCCAACTCCCTGTTTAGAACGGGTGAAGCGTCTTGAAAAAGAAGGTTATATTCTTGGCTATCAAGCCAATTTAAATCCGGCAAAATTAGACGTTGCCTTATTAGTATTAGTTGAAATCACGTTAACTAAAACCAGCCCTGATGTCTTTGATGACTTTGCTAGTGCCGTTCACGAGCTCGATGTTATACAAGAATGCCATTTAGTCTCAGGGGATTTTGACTTTTTATTAAAAACACGCGTAAAAGACATGCTTGCCTATCGGCAACTGCTAGGAGATACCTTACTGAGACTGCCTGCTGTGAGTGAAAGTCGAACATATGTGGTTATGGATGAAATAAAATCCACTAATATGTTACCTATTAAGCGATAATTTGTTATTTTAGTCTTTATAATCATTTAATATTCCATGGTATCTTTAATTGTCAGCCGAAATTTTAAAAAACACTGAGCAACAGCTTGATGAATCAGCTATAAATGAGCCTGCTAAACAGCAATTAAGTGGTGTACAACGGCTATTAGAAACAGGCCTGCTGTTTTTTAGTGTGTTTGCCATGTTTTTAATGTTGGCTTTATTTAGTTTTGATGCTGCCGATCCAGGATGGGCACAAACGGGTTATCAAATGCCGGTAAGAAATTTAGGTGGGGCTGTAGGGGCGTACCTCTCAGATTTACTGTTAAACTTTTTTGGTTTTCTTGCTTATACCTTACCTTTTGTCGTGGCTATTATGGGGTGGTTATTATTTCAGAAGTTTCACCAGTTAATGCAGTTAGATTATTTAACCTTAGGTTTAAAACTCATAGGCTTTTTGATGTTTTACCTTGGTATTACTTCATTAGCGAGTATGAATTTTGATGATTTGTTTTATTTTTCTGCTGGGGGAATATTGGGTGATGTGGTGAGTAAAACCTTGTTGCCGTATTTTTCTTTTGTTGGTTCAACACTTATTTTATTAATGTTTACCTGTGCCGGCTTTGTCTTATTAACCGGTTTTTCTTGGTTGAAATTCATTGATAATATTGGCCGAAATACCATTGCTTGTGCAGTGTTTGTTCAGTACACACTCAAGTCGATTAAAGATAAGTTTACGGTTGCTTCTACTTCCTCCAAAAATATAACTCAGGCAGAGTCTTTAGATCCTATTGAACTTATTGAACAACCAGAACCACAAGCGAAAATTGCATTGCCTAAGATTGTTGTGTCAGAAGCCATAAATGAAGTAAAAGAGCCTTTTGTTGATATTGAAGATCTCATGTCAGGTGCTATTGCAGGTAATGTGCAAGAACATGTCAGTGATACCGAAATTGCTGCGGCGTTTGCCGACGTTGAAAAAATTACCATTGCTGATGATGTTGCTTCTGATGATTTTATGAGTAGTGAAATAATAACTAGCAGTGATGATAGTCAAGTTAATTTAGTGGTCAATGAAAAAGATAATTTTGAGGGTATGCCGTCAATTGACTTATTAGATAGACCAGATAAAGCTCAAAACCCAATTAATAAAGAAGAGCTTGAGCAAGTTAGTCGTTTGGTTGAAGCTAAATTACTGGATTTTAAAGTACAGGCACAAGTTGTTGCTGTATATCCAGGGCCAGTGATAACACGTTTTGAATTAGATTTAGCGCCGGGCATGAAGGTGAGTAAAATTACTTCCTTGTCTAAAGATTTAGCCAGAGCATTATCTGCAATTAGTGTGCGCGTTGTTGAAGTGATTCCAGGTAAGTCTGTTATTGGCTTAGAGTTACCTAATAAACACAGGGAAGTTGTTTATTTAAGTGAAGTGATTTCTTGTGCTGACTTTGAAGACTCTTCATCGGCATTAACCATGGTACTTGGTAAAGATATAGCTGGAGAACCTGTTGTTGTTGATTTAGCTAAAATGCCACATTTATTAGTGGCAGGTACGACTGGTTCAGGTAAATCGGTCGGTGTTAACACCATGATCATCAGTCTACTTTATAAATCAACACCAGAAGACGTACGTCTTATTATGATAGATCCTAAGATGCTTGAATTAAGTGTCTATGAAGGTATCCCGCATTTATTATCTGAAGTGGTCACCGACATGAAAGATGCCGCAAATGCTTTACGTTGGTGTGTTGGTGAAATGGAAAGACGTTATAAATTAATGTCGGCGTTAGGCGTTAGAAATTTAAAAGGATATAACAAAAAAATCCTTGCCGCTATTGAAGCAGGTCATCCAATTATTGACCCTCTATGGCAACCCAGTGATAGTTTAGATCAAACACCACCTATATTAGATAAACTGCCAAGCATTGTTGTTATTGTCGATGAATTTGCCGATATGATGATGATTGTTGGTAAAAAAGTGGAAGAGTTAATAGCTCGAATTGCCCAAAAAGCAAGAGCTGCAGGCATCCACTTAATATTGGCAACGCAAAGACCTTCTGTTGATGTTATCACCGGTTTAATAAAAGCTAATATTCCAACACGCATGGCTTTTCAGGTTTCTTCTGGCTTAAACTCTCGTACCATACTCGATCAACAAGGAGCAGAGCAATTACTTGGTATGGGTGATATGCTTTATTTGCCTCCAGGTACCGGTGTGCCAACGCGTGTGCATGGTGCTTTTATTGATGATCATGAAGTACATGCGGTAGTTAATGATTGGAAACAGCGCGGTGAACCAAACTATATTGAAGAAATTTTAACTGGCAGTGGTGACGAGGACACACTATTACCAGGGGAACAACCAGAAGGTAGTGACGAAGAACTAGATGCCTTATATGATGAAGCGGTCAACTTTGTTACCGAAAAGCGCCGTGTCTCTATTTCAAGTGTACAAAGGCAGTTTAGAATTGGTTATAACCGTGCGGCAAGAATTGTTGAGCAAATGGAAATTCAAGGTGTGGTATCAAGTGCTGGTCACAATGGTGCCCGCGAAGTATTAGCTCCACCTCCTATTAAAGACTAACTATATTATCTAATTTTATGATGAAAAAAAAATTTTTACTAAGTGCTGTTATTACGACACTTACGTTTAACAGCTACCTAAGTTACGTTAACGCTCATACACATGAGTTAACTCTAGGTAAGTTACCTGAACAAGAGCAGATTTCTGATAGTAAAGTATTGTTGATGAAAAAACTGAGCGACCTCAATTTTTTTAGTGCTGACTTTACACAGCAAGTTGTCAATGAATCGGGAGATATTATTGAACAAAGCACTGGAAAACTCGCTATCAGTAAGCCTAATTTAGCTCATTGGCAGGTACTTAGTCCAGATGAACTATCTATTGTTTCAGATGGTGAAGATGTTTGGTTTTACAATCCCTGGATAGAACAGGTTAGCATATATTCATTGTCAGCAGCTATAGCACGAACACCAATACTTTTACTCACCAGTAAAGATGAAAATTTATGGCAACAATACAATGTTGCAAAAAACTCAAATTCTGCTCAGCACAATAGCGAATCGTATACAATCAGCGCTAAAGATAAACATAGCCAAATAAAAAGTTTAACGCTTATTTTCAACAACCAAGTCAACGGTGGGCAATTAAGTCAATTCTCATTTTTAGATGCCACAGGGCAATTGAGTCATGTAACACTAAAAAAATTTGATGATAAACAAAAACCTCAGGCAGATTTTTTTAGATTTGACGTTCCAGATGATGTTCAAATTGATGATCAACGATAACAGATAGCGTTAATAAGGCAAAGTAAAGTTGAACGAACATAATCAGCAAACAAGTTTTTTAAACTTTGATTCTCAGACATCACTAAATCAAGGTGATGCGGAGTCAGATTATAAAAAAATCACACCACTTGCCGCTAAAATGCGTCCGCAAAAACTTTCAGACTATGTAGGTCAGGAACACATCCTAGCTATTAACTCACCATTGCGAGCGGCTATTGAACAAGGGCATTGCCATTCGCTTATTTTTTGGGGACCTCCAGGCAGCGGGAAAACCACCTTAGCTGAAATAATTGCCAACCATGTTAACGCGAAGGTAATCAGAATTTCAGCGGTCACCTCGGGTATTAAAGAGATTCGCCTAGCCATTGAGCAGGCAAAAGTTCGCGCTGCAAATCATAGCCAACAAAATGAAACAGTGTTGTTTGTTGATGAAGTACACCGTTTTAATAAATCTCAGCAAGATGCTTTCTTACCCTTCATTGAAGATGGCACAATTATTTTTATTGGTGCAACTACTGAGAATCCAGCCTTTGAGCTGAATCAGGCACTTTTATCAAGAGCTCGTGTTTATACCCTTAACAAGCTTAGTGAAAAAAATTTAAAACAAGTGCTAAACAGAGCGATAGTTTCTCAAGAAAAAGAACAAGCACTGACCATTAAATTAGATGCAGATGCTCAGCAAAATTTACTAAACCGTGCCGATGGTGATGCTAGACGACTGTTGAACCTATTTGAAAATTGCCTTGATAGCGTTAACAACGAACAAAGCGAAAAAGTGATCAATGTTGCGCTTATTAATCAGGTGGCTGGCAGTAAAATTGCGCTTTATGATAAAGGTGGTGATGCTTTTTACGACTTGATCAGTGCCTTTCATAAATCAGTTCGAGGCTCGAGTCCTGATGCTGCTTTATATTGGTATGCCAGAATTTTAACTGGCGGTGGCGATGCGCTTTACGTCGCTAGGCGTTTATTAGCTATTGCCAGTGAGGATATTGGCAATGCTGATCCTCGGGCTATGCAAGTTGGCATCAATGCTTGGGACACTTTTCACCGTGTTGGCCCAAGTGAAGGTGAACGCGCTATCGCTCAAGCCGCGGTTTATATGGCTTTAGCGCCCAAAAGCAATGCACTGTATACCGCCTTTAACCAAGCTATGGCATTAGCACAGCACACAGCAGGGCTGGACGTACCTGATCATTTGAAAAACGCAACCAGTACTCTTACTAAAAACTTAGGTCATGGTGTTGGTTACCGTTACGCACACAATGAACAAAATGCTTTTGCGGCAGGAGAAAACTATTTTCCTCAATCGTTAGCTCAAGCGCCTAACTATGATACCGAATTTTATCAACCCAGTGATCGTGGTTTAGAAAAAAAATTACAAGACAAATTGAATTATTTAAAAAAATTAAATAAAAGCAGTAATGAGCAACGCTATGAGTAATGGTATTAACAATTTCACTTTATATCTATTTGTCGCACTTGGTGGTGCTTTTGGTGCAAGTTTGCGTTTTTATATTTCACAATTAGTGTTAAATTGGCTAGGAAAAGGGTTCCCTTTTGCGACATTGATGGTTAATATCACCGGCTCATTTGTTATGGGTGTACTATATCAATTAATTGAACATGAAATGTTAAATATTCATGTTCATCGAACGTTAATCGGTATCGGGTTTTTAGGTGCTTTTACAACGTTTTCAACATTTTCATTAGACACTCTGTTGCTATTACAACAGGGTGATGTGCTTAAAGCGGGCATTAATATATTATTAAATGTCTCCCTTTGCATCGCTGCTGCAGGCCTAGGTTTATACCTAGTTTCAGCTTTAGCTAATAGATTTTAATTAACAAACAGATACGTGAACAATTATGCTTGACGCAAAACTACTTAGAACAGATTTAGATAATATTGCAACACAATTAGCTAAAAGAGGCTACACATTAGATACTCAATCACTCACTGCACTTGAAGAGCAACGTAAAGCCATTCAAGTCAAAACCCAAGAGCTACAAAATGAGCGTAATACCCGTTCAAAATCCATTGGGCAAGCAAAGTCACGCGGTGAAGATATTGCCCCCTTACTCGCTGCTGTTAGTCAATTAGGTACAGATCTTGATGCAGCAAAAGCTGAACAAGATGAAGTGTTAGCTAAAATCAATGATATTGCTAGCGCAATTCCTAACTTGCTTGACGAGTCTGTCCCTGTTGGCGAAGATGAAGATGATAACGTTGAAATAAAACGCTGGGGAACACCTCGTGAATTTGACTTTCTAGTCAAAGATCATGTGGATTTAGGTTTAGCCATCAACAAAGGCTTAGACTTTGAAAGTGGTGCTAAACTTGCGGGTACTCGCTTTGTGGTTATGCGTGGAAAAATTGCCAAATTACATCGCGCCATAGCTCAATTTATGTTGGATATACATACCGAAGAACACGGTTATCAAGAAATGTACGTGCCTTATTTAGTCAATGCCAATTCTTTATATGGTACTGGTCAATTACCTAAGTTTGGTGAAGACTTATTTCATACCGACTTATCTAACAAACAGTTCTCATTAATCCCTACATCAGAAGTACCTCTGACTAATTTAGTACGTGATGAAATAGTTGATGAAGCCGAACTTCCCATTAAAATGGCAGCACATACCCCTTGTTTTCGTAGTGAAGCGGGTTCAGGAGGACGTGATATTCGTGGTCTTATTCGCCAGCATCAATTTGATAAAGTGGAAATGGTTCAACTTGTTAAACCTGAAACCTCATTCGATGCATTAGATGAGTTAACCCGCCATGCCGAAGTTATTTTAGAAAAACTGGAGCTGCCATACCGAACCATGGCACTTTGTAGTGGTGATGTTGGTTTTAGTGCCACTAAAACATTTGATTTAGAAGTTTGGTTACCTGCACAAAATACGTATCGTGAAATATCGTCGTGTTCAAATATGGGCGCATTTCAAGCTCGCCGGATGCAAGCACGTTACCGTAATAGTGAAACAAACAAACCTGAATTATTACACAGCTTAAACGGTTCAGGTTTAGCAGTAGGACGTACCTTGGTTGCTATTTTAGAAAACTATCAACAAGCTGACGGTAGTATAGATATCCCAAGCGTTTTACAACCATATATGAATGGTTTAACCAATATTTCATCATAGCTATTATTTTTTAACTATATCTAAGCGTGGTACTTTCCACGCTTTTTTGTTTTTATTGAATATAAATTACCGGTATTCGGGTCATTTAATAGCAATTAAATTAGTTGAAAAAAGTTAGGCTCTATTGAAGTTTTATATTTTTTTGCAGCAGTTTGTTAGGTATATAGACAAGGTAGAACTTTTGTCATGTGGTTATTCCACATAAAAAAGCAATAACGTGGAAAATGACTAACAAACGCTGTCCTAAGGATTCGGCTAAAAGCGTTTCACGTTTTGTTGAAGAGTATTTGCTTAGTGACTAAGCTACACACTACTTGGCTCAATTAAAACGCTTTTATCTCGAACAAAATTTAAAACTAAAAGGTCAGCCGACCCTAGGGTTAATGACATTTTTTCATATAGATATACTCTGGGATATAAACATTGTTTCGTACTATACTTATTCAAACTATTATTTTTTTTACTGCTTTTCAAGGGATCTCATGGCTCCGTGAAATGAGTATGTTACCTACGGATACCTACTTAACCAAAGAGATTCGTCTTGTCGAACAGCATGTGCCCACAATAGTGGGAGAGAAGGTAACACTGCAATCACAAGGAAAAACGACCATTGTCTATTTTTTTGCTCCTTGGTGCCAAGTCTGCCATTTGAGTATTGAAAATTTACAGTCTGTTTATGAAAAAAACGAAATGCTTGACGTAGTTGCTGTCGCACTTGATTATAGTAGTGTTGACGAGGTTATAAACTTTACCAAACAACACCAGTTAACTTTTCCTATAGCTTTAGGTAATGAAAAGATCAAAAAATCATTTTCTGTTAGTGGTTATCCCAGTTATTACGTAATCAATGGAGATAATTTTATTATCTCTAAATCTATGGGATATTCTTCAGAGCTTGGGCTTTACTTAAGATCTTTGTAGTTATCTCAATCCGCTTTGTGTACACTATAATTTCAGCCGAAAATAAAGAGAACATTATGCAAATTACTGATAATTTTGATAGTGGAAATATCCGCCTAATTAATGCGACTGACCCAGGCAATATCCAATGTGAGATTAAACAAGATAACCAATCTGATTTTTATCAGTGGTTTCACTTCAAACTTCAGACTAACGTTAGCCCAACGAATGAAAGACAAGAACATGTTATTTACTTGATAAATGCAGGTAAATCGGCTTATGTCGAAGGGTGGAAAGACTACCAAGCTGTAGCTTCCTATGACCGAGATCACTGGTTTAGAGTACCGACCAGTTATGATGGTGAAAAACTTAAAATAACTTTAACACCAGAATACGATTCTGTTTACTTCGCTTATTTTACTCCTTATAGCTATGAACGTCACCAAGACTTACTTCATAACGCGCAAATGAAATTAGACTGCCAACTACAAGTGTTAGGCCAGACGCTAGATGGACGCGATATCAGCTTACTTAAAATAGGCGAAGAAGGTGAGGGCAAACGTGTTATTTGGATGACATCTCGTCAACACCCCGGCGAAACCATGGCAGAATGGTTCACTGAAGGTTTTGTTGATCGTTTACTTGATGAAGATGACGGAGTTGGGCGCGCATTACTTAATAAAGCTGTTTTTTACATTGTTCCTAACATGAATCCCGACGGCAGTGTTCGAGGTCATTTACGCACTAATGCGGTGGGAGCTAATTTAAATCGTGAGTGGCTAGAGCCCTGTATGGAGCGTAGCCCAGAAGTTTACTTAGTACGTGAAAAAATGCTTGAGACAGGCATAGATATGTTTCTAGATATTCATGGTGATGAAGCGTTACCTGTAAACTTTCTTGCCGGATGTGAAGGTGTAGTAAACTACGATGCACGTCATCAAGCATTAGAAGAAAAATTTAAAGAAATTTTATTGTCAATCACACCAGAGTTCCAGGATGATCGTGGTTATGAAAAAGATGAACCGGGCAAAGCAAATCCAACCGTTGGCACAAATTGGGTAGGTAATCAATTTAAATGTCTAGCATATACGGTAGAGATGCCATTTAAAGACAATGAATTATTGCCTGATAACAGTGTTGGCTGGTCTGATATGCGCAGTAGCTTATTTGGTCGAAGTTTTTTAACTGCCATTTATCATATGATTGACGATCTTAGATAAGTAATAAATTTAATTACGCTTTAATAAAAAACCAAAAAAAATTATAAAACATAAGAGGAAAGTAAAGTGCAAGAACTTGTTAATGTTATTAATGGCTATATATGGAGCTCAGCGTTAATTTATTTGTGCTTAGGCGCAGGATTATTTTTCACAGTAGTAACCCGTTTTGTGCAGCTACGCCAGTTTTCTGAAATGTGGCGTTTATTAATGTCAGGTAAAAGTTCTGAGCAGGGGATTTCATCCTTTCAGGCATTAGCCGTTTCGCTTTCTGGGCGTGTCGGTGCTGGTAATATTGCGGGTGTTGCTGCCGCTATCGGCTTTGGTGGGCCTGGAGCTGTGTTTTGGATGTGGGTGGTAGCCTTTTTTGGTGCTGCAACCGCATATATCGAATCAGCTAATGCACAAATATACAAAGAAGAACATGACGGTAAGTATCATGGTGGTCCTGCCTATTACATAGAAAAAGCAATGGGGCAAAAATGGTATGCATGGACTTTTGCCATCGCGACAATTCTTGCGACAGGTGTTTTGTTACCAACAGTACAATCAAACACTATTGGTACAGCGATAGAGCAAGTGTTTTCTAATACTGGCAGTATTGAAACCGTCATTGGTGTAATTAGTTACGCTAAAATTTATACCGCAACAGCTATTGTTTTATTACTCGGTTTTATCATTTTTGGTGGTATTAAACGTATCGCACATTTTACTCAGGTCGTAGTCCCTTTTATGGCTTTAGCCTATATTTTAATATCGCTAATCATTATTACTTTAAATATAAGTCAATTACCTAACGCATTTATGTTGATCATAAGCGATGCATTTACCCCCATGGCTGGTTTTGGTGCAGCAATTGGTTGGGGTGTCAAACGAGGGGTTTATTCCAATGAAGCAGGGCAAGGTACGGGGCCTCATGCCGCCGCGGCAGCTGAAGTTGAACACCCAGCGCAGCAAGGCTTGGTACAAGCGTTTTCTGTTTATATTGACACCTTATTTGTTTGCTCTGCGACTGCCTTTATGATTATTATCACCGGCACATATAATGTGCATGGTATAGGAGATGCTTTTATCATACAAAATGTTGCAAGTGATGTGGTAGCTAGTGGTCCACAATTTACTCAACTGGCAGTAGAAAGCGTATTTGTTGGTGTTGGCAAGCCATTTGTTGCTTTAGCATTATTCTTTTTTGCTTTTACAACTATATTGGCATACTACTTTATTGCTGAAAATAATATTTATTATATCAAACGTACATTAAATATACCGGGTGCAGTGTTTATGCTAAAAGCGGTTATTTTAGTGGCAACATTTTATGGTACCGTAAAAGCAGCAAGTATAGCTTGGGGGCTTGGAGATATTGGTGTTGGTTTGATGGCTTGGTTAAACATCATTGGTATTATTATTATTTTCTTCCTTTCTAAGCCGGCAATAAAAGCTTTAAAGGATTATGAAGCACAGCAAAAAGCGGGCGTAACCAAGTACACGTTTGACCCTAAAAAACTTGGGATTGAAGGGGCGACTTTCTGGGAGCAACGATTAGTAAATGAAACAAATAAGCAAAAAGATATAGAGTAGTCATTATCGGGTGAAAACTTGCCTATTTGCAAAAATAAACAATAAAAACGTCCTCAGGGACGTTTTTTTTAGACCGAAATTAGGTAGAATAATTACCTGAAGTAAACTTATACCAAGTACATTAATTAATTGTTCACTTAGCGAGAATTACAAGGCTTAACGGTAAGGCATTGATTAAAGCGAATGGCTATTCAGGAGAATATACTCCTGCATTCTCTAATAAGCTACATCCGTGTAGTGTCCTTGTCAAAATCAAGAACGAACGAATCACCGCGCAATATTAATATATTAAATACTATGTTTAAGTAATGTTGTTTGTTGTAAGCTCGTTAATGTAACGCTAAGTTGACTCATTTATTAAGGTAATTGTTATTAAATAAAGAGCAGAAAAATGGCCGTCATCAATTGCCCAAGTTGTCGTAAAAAAATATCAGATAAAGCAAAGCTGTGCGGCTTTTGCTCTGTTGATTTAACTGAATTAGATAGTGAAAAAGTGGCAAGCATAGAACGTATAAACCGTATCAATAAAGGCCAAAGATTAATGAATTATTCTTTTGTTGCAATGCTGCTATTTTGCGGTGGTTTTTTATTTATGTATTGGGATAACGTTGAGCCAGGTTCATGGCAGCATACTTTAGCCATGCTATCAAGTGCTATGGGGTTTATAATATATATTATTATTCGAGTTAAGTTACTATTTTTTAAGCGTGAAAAGTAGTCAAGCCACAAACACATTATTACGTAAAAAAGTTGTATCATTAAAGAGAAAATTATGGATTTAGCAAGTACGATTGAACACATGCCTGAAACGATGTATTTACGGTTAAAATGTGCCGCAGAAACAGGTAAATGGCCAGAAGGAACCGTTGTAGATAAAGCACAGCGAAATACTGCGCTACAACTGATTATGGCTTACCAAGCTAAACATCTCAATAGTGATGAAATGCTATCTATTGGCAGCGATGGTCAAATAGTCAATAAAAACAAACGTCAACTAAAGGCAGAATTTAACAACGCAGCAAAAGACGAGCCAATAACACCTTGTGTAAAGCCAAATATTGCTCACTTTACTGATATTTAGTATGTGTTTCTTATACCGCAAATAGGCATTGTTTTTTCATTCACATTTTAAGAGTACTGGCACAAATTTATTATGATTTTTTCCCGTTTATTTAACAAAAAAGCCCCATGGCAAGCTAAAAACAT
The DNA here is from genome assembly GCA_030754235.1 of Litorilituus sp. GTDB lineage: Bacteria > Pseudomonadota > Gammaproteobacteria > Enterobacterales > Alteromonadaceae > Colwellia. The sequence goes on along the minus strand of JASMAS010000055.1, from coordinate 30,227 downwards.
TAATGTACGTATAGCAGCAATTAATGAGCAGCTTGACAGTGGGTCTCCCAATAAAAAAGATATTTTAGTTTCTTTAGTAGGTGCTGATGACAGTGAGTTGGTCCGCCGTGCAGCATTACTTAAATTAAATAGTTTTGATACATACCTGTTAGCCAGCCAAGAAAATAATAATGACGCAATTAAAAAATTTGCGTCTACACAAGTCAGTGCCATTTTGGCAAATGATCATGAACTATCCCTTTCTGACGAACAAAAGTTACATTTTTTACAACAAAACTCCAGCCATGACTTTATTAATCATTGGTTAGAGCAGGAAGAAAACCCAACTATAGTTATTGCGTTATTTAAACAACTTGCTAAGAAAAAGCATGTCACTAGTTTACTACTAAAGGTATTTAGCCAAAAACAAAATAGTCAAATACAAGCACAAGTATTAGCGCAAGACTTGGGGGAACTGAACGATATCAACTTTCTGACTAAGCTCAGTAAAAAATCAGCTTCCGAGAGTGTGAAAATCTTAATTGAAAGTAAAATTAAACAATTACAGCTGCTAGTAGAACAGCCCAAAAAACTACATAAACAATTAAAATTAATACTGTCAAAGCTTTTAGCACTCAAAGAGGTTGTAAACTACAGCGTTTATATGGCTAAGCGCCAAGAATTAACACAAGAATGGCAATCAGGTGTTGAAGCTATAAGTTGTCTTAGCGCTGAAATTCAAGAAACTTTAATTCGTAAATATACAGATATTATTGAGCAACTTAATAAAATATTTGCAACAAAAGCCGAAGCCTATCAACAAGATATAATTGCTCAGCAATTAATAGATAATAAACAAGCCGCTCAGGAAATATTTGCTGATAAGATCAAGAGTATTAATCAAGTGATCACTACGGCTGTTTTTGAAGATAAAGTATTGGATGAACAAAGCATTAACCAACAGCTTACTCAATTAACCGAAGAAATAGATAGCAGTGTTTTAAATACCCAAGAGCAAGAAATATTCACTAAGCAATTTTCAGGGTTATCTAAGCGATTGACAAAATTGCCTGAGATTGCTAAATCTGTCAGCCAAGCAACACACCTTATTTCTAAAATGTCACAATTAGCGCCTCCGCAAGATTTAGCTCAACTTAACGAGCGTAATACTATTTATCAACACTGGTTAACTCAATGGAGTGCAGTAGAAAATACTGCGGAAGGCTTTTTACCTCAGTCAATCATAGAGGCTTATAATGAAATATCAGCTGATTGGAAATCGGCAGTGACTCCCTTGCAACAGAAACAAAAGCAAGTATTTCATCAAACTAAGAAAAAACTTATTGATATCAAACGTCTTTTAAATAATGGAAAGTACAAGGTGTGTTTTGGTTTATTTAAAGGTATCAATCAATCTTGGAACTTACTATCTGAAGGGCAACAACACAACTTAAATCATGAATATCAACAGGTTGATGAAAAAATTAAAGAACTCTCTGACTGGGAGCATTATATTGCCACTCCCCGTAAACAAGCGTTACTTCGTAACATTACTGATTTAGTTAACAATCCTTTAGACAACCCTAATGATCAAGCAAACAAAGTGAAGCAATATAGAAAAGCTTGGAATAGCTTAGGACATGCTGACGAATCACTAGAAAAAGCGTTAAATGAGGATTTTAATCAAGCTTGTGAGCAGGCATTTGCACCATGTCGTTTATTTTATGCAGAACAGGAAACATTAAGGGCACAACATTTAGTTGCCCGTAAACAAGTTATCGAACAGGTTGTAGCCTTGGTTCAAAGTGTTGACACAAAACAAGTACTACAATACAGTGAACAAGAATTAGTGACTCACTTTAAAAAACTTGATGGTCAATTACATAAACTTCAACAAGCTTGGGAGCAGGCAGGAGAAGTTGATAGAAAATCTTATCAAAGTTTATCACAACAATTTAAGCAAGCTATTGCACCACTGAAGCAGTCAATCAAAACCTACCATGAAAATAACACCAACAAAAAGCTTGCGTTAATCACAAAAGCAGAGCAAGAGTTGAACAGTAAAGACATTTTACAAGCCATTGAAAATATTAAACAGTTACAACAACAATGGCGAAATATCGGTTTTGCCGGCTCACATCAAGAAAATAAACTTTGGCAAATATTTAGAAAAATTAATGATGAAATCTTTGCCTGTCGTGATCAGATTAAAACTCAACAGCAAGTGGCTCAAAATAAACTTGCGGAACAGTTTCATCAAGATCTACAAAGCATTCAATCAACCGTAACTACAGACAGTGATAAAAATTTATTAACTCAAGCTCTAGAGCAAGCTCAACAGTTACATTCAAATGTTTTAGCGAATAAGCCTATTCTCAAAACGATGGCGAAAGCCATAGAAGCATTTATCAAACAAGTCGAAGAAAGAATTAACGCTATAGCATCAGCACAAGCCCATGATAATTGGGTTAGCTTATTTTGTTTGTTGAAAAAAATCATTCATAACCAACAAACTATTGATGATATATCTCAAGAGTCAATGTTTGCACGACTTAATCATTTTTGGCAAAAACGTCTAATTGATGTAACACAACAAAGCCGTGAGGCAGATAGCAACGCACGTTTAACTAAAACACTATCGATAGAAGTTTTAGCACAGGTTGATTCTCCAAGTGAATACGCACAACAACGTATGGTTGTGCAAGTAAAGTTGATGCAAGAGCAAATGCAGTCGGGGGCAACTATTGACTTAACCGCGCAGTTAATTGATTGGTTAATGCTAGGAAAACTTAGCGAAGCTGATGCAAAACAGTTAACACGTTTAGAAAAAATATTTGTCTAAAAACTATCAAGCCGAGTTATCTCATTTCTCATTCAGACAGCAAAATGAGATAACCTGTTGCGATTGAATTAACTGAATTACAAATGACACTGTTACATAACAAATAATATTATTTTTCATGGTTAGTTAACTCCCCGCGTAAACTTAACTGCATTAATTTACATACCTCTTCATAACCAAGGTGTTGACTGAGCAGATAGTGCAATTTAGTTAATGTGGCTTCTAACGTCATATCGTGACCACTAATAACACCTGCTTGGCTAAGGGCGTTTCCAGTCGCATAACCTGACATATTTACCGTGCCTTTAATACACTGACTACAATTAACCACGATAATACCTTGCTGCTTTGCTTTGTTTAAGCAAGTGAGCAGGGCGGTATCTTGTGGTGCATTTCCTACGCCATAACTGCGAAGTATCAGTGCTTTAACAGGTTGTCTAATAACATTTTCTATCACATCAGCACTAATGCCGGGATACAAATGCACAACCCCAATAGGTTGTGGCGTTATTTCTCTGACAATAACGCTTTTCTCTTTCTGTGAAGTTACTTCACCTTTAACAACACCCGAAAGCAAATTGATGTTGATACCCGCTTCAAGTAGTGGTGGCATATTGGGAGAATCAAAGGCATCAAAACCATCGGCATAAGCTTTAATTGAACGATTACCTCGGTAAAGCCGGTTATTAAAAAAAAGGCCAACTTCAGTAATAGGATAATTTGCTGCAACATATAAAGCGTTAAGTACATTGACTTGACCGTCAGAGCGGAGTTGACTTAACGGAATTTGGGAGCCAGTGACAATAATTGGCTTGCTTAAATTTTCAAACATGAACGATAAGGCTGAACTAGTAAAGGCCATGGTATCAGTACCATGTAGTACTACAAAGCCATCGTAATCATCATAATGTGCTTTAATATCATCAGCGATCCGCTGCCAATCTGCAGGGGTCATATTCGAAGAATCTATTAACGGTTGATATTCATTAATAGTAAAGTAAGGCATTTCTTCGCGATGAAATTCTGGTAATGCATTGATAGAAGAAGTTAAGTGCCCTTTATCAGGTACATAACCTTCTTGGCTTTTCTTCATACCAATGGTTCCACCGGTATAAGCGACATAGATATTTTTTCTGTTAACCATGATTACTGTCCGCTACATACTAAACATAAGGTATATTTTCCTTGAGGGTCATTAAATTTTTTCATGGTTTCAAGCTGAGTGTGTAACTGTTTTATCACTATATTAACTGGTTCATTGGTTACAGAACTGGCTGATAATAAGTCAACAGAATTTGCAGTGCCAAGGGAAAATATGCCTGAAGTATTTCCTATTAGTTGTTGTATTAATTTATGACGAGAAGAGGGTTCTTTCTCAATAAGCAAAGTGTCATATTGTTCAAGTTTTGCTAATTCAGCCGCAGCAATAACTGCATCGGTCAAATTGCCTAGTTTATCAACTAAACCGAGTTCTTTGGCTTTTTTACCCGACCAAACTCTCCCTTGTGCAACGGCGTCAACTTGCTCTAAGGTCATGCCTCTATTAGTGGCCACTAATGAAATAAAATCCTGGTAGCCTTTATTGATACTTAATTGGAACAATTGTGACATACCGTCAGTAAGTGGCTGGGTAGGCCCAAAACTTGAAATATCGGTAGTGCCAACACCATCGGTATGAATACCTAATTTGCTTAATGAATCTTCAAAGGTCATCATCATGCCAAATATGCCAATAGATCCCGTAATAGTGGAAGGTGCAGCATAAATTTTATCCGCAGGGGCAGATATCCAATAACCACCTGATGCAGCATAAGTACCCATAGAGGCAACAACTGGCTTTCCTGCAGCTTTGATTAATTCGATTTCTTGACGAATAATTTCAGAAGCAAAAGCACTACCACCAGGGCTATCAACACGTAATACAACTGCTTTTACTTTCTTATCCATACGCGCTTTACGTAATAACTTAGCCGTTGAGTCGCCGCCAATTAAGCCAGGTTTTTGCGTGCCATTTAAGATAGTGCCCTTAGCAACAATAACCGCAACTTTATCGGTTGATTGGTTTTCAAAAGCTCTATTGGCAGTACTTGCTTTTAAATAATCTTTAAAGCCAATTTGGCTATAACTCGTGCCTTTTTTATTCTCACCAACTAATTCTGTTAATTGACTTCGCATTTGATCACGACTTTTTAATTGATCAACCCAATTATTAGCAAGTGCATACTGAGCGAAACTGCTATCAGATTGACTGAATTTAGTTAACAAATTTTCAATGCTCTCATCAAAATTATCTGTATCAAAACCACGCTGGCGCGCAACATCTTGTTTATATTGTTCCCATAGATCACCAAGCCAAAGTTTGTTGGCTTCTTTAGCTTCTTCAGACATATCATTACGTAAAAAAGGCTCGACTGCTGATTTAAATGTACCAACACGGAAAATATGCTGGTTTATGGCTAATTTTTCTAATGCTGATTTAAAATACATGTTATAGCGGCCATAGCCATCTAACAGCATAAAGCCTTGTGGGTTTAGCCAAACATCATCAGCGTAACTGGCCAAATAATATTGATCTTGGGTATATTGGTCACCTAAAGCGATAATTCTTTTTCCTGAAGACTTATAATCAACAAGGGCTTTGCCAACATCTTGTAATTTACTCAAACCCGAATTATTTAAGCCCTGAAGTTGTAATACTAATAATTGAACCCGATCATCATTTTTAGCACGAGCTATAACATCAACTACATTACTTATTAAAACTTCAGGTTTGTCATCTTTTTGATCAAAGAAATCATTAACTAGCGAATCCATAGGGTTGATTTCTTGCTTTTGCTCAACTAAGTCACCCACCAGATTTACTACTAACGCTGTTTTTTTAGGAACCTCTATCTTTGCTTTGTCACTGCATGAAACGACAATAAAGCTAATGAACAAAATGACAAAAAGTAGGTTTAATACCACAGATCTAACCAAGGTATAAAGCCACCAACCACCAGCTAAAATGTGTTTAAAAAAATTTGCTAAAACAGTCATAAATAATATCTATAAGTTAAGTTAATAATAGGGTCTTTTGAACTTTTATGTTTAAATTTTGTTCGAATTAAATGCTTTTGATCGCGGCGCGAGGAATGTAGCATAGTCACTCTATGTAAATTCCTCGCAACGAAGAGCAAGAAGCATTTAAACAAATCCGAAGGACAACAGACCCTAAGCTCGAATAGTGGCTATATTACCTTAAAATAATAAAGGTATTATTATTACTTTGTAAATAAATAAGAATTTTTTAGAAGCTTGATAAAAATTGAAAGCATTTAGCTCTTTTTAAGTTCTAATTAATAATAATTAAACTATTTTAATCAGAAGCCTATTACTATGACTACGTTATTAACTATCTACCAAAATTTTTTTAATAAACTGCCAAACTTTGATGGAATTCCGGCGCTGTTAATTCGACTCTATCTAGCACCTGTTTTTATTATGGCAGGTTTTAGTAAAACGCAGTTATTAAATGATGATGCTACTGGTTTTGCTGCTTTGATGGCTGATCCAAATATTATCGCTTGGTTTGGTAATAGTGACTGGGGCTTAGGTTTACCATTTCCAGCGTTATTAGCCAACTTAGTTATCCTAGTTGAGTTTTTTGGTGGTTGGTTATTATTAGTGGGCGCTTTAACAAGACTGGTATCCATTCCACTGATGTTTACAATGATTGTTGCAGCAACCACAGTTCACGCCGAAAATGGTTGGTTTGCTATAACGCCAACTAATCCTGATACTAGTGCAGCTAAAGTACTTGATTGGGTTGGTATTGAGCAGGCACAAGCAAGTTTAGAAAATAGCAAAGAAACTGCACGAAAAATTGAGGTGATGCGTGAAATTTTAAACGAAAATGGTAATACCGACTGGCTTTACGGCAATGGTAATATTGTTGTTCTGAACAATGGCATCGAGTTTTCAGTAACCTATTTTATTATGTTACTCGCCCTCTTTTTTATTGGAGCAGGGCGTTATACCAGCATTGATTATTTTTTGAGTAAAAAAAATGAGACAGTGAGATATTTTAACCCTTAAGTGAGGTTAGCAAACAGTTAGTTTGCTGACAAAACTAACTGTTTGCTTTTATATCGTTACTCATCAACAAAGGATGTTGTGTTAAGGCGCTTGTTTATCAGTTGTTCGCCCCAGTAATAAAAAGCTAACCCTGCTATGACCAAGAAAGCACCAAAAATGATTTTATTGTTCAACATCTCGTCATTAAAAACTGTGCCAAGCGTTAAAGCAACAACTGGTGTTATCAAGGTGATCAATGCCACTGTACTTGCACTAAGTTTTTGCAATACATAAAAATAAGCAAAGAATCCTATCAAAGAACCAAAAACCCCTAAATACAAAGTTGCCCAAATAGACCTTAATTGCCATTGTTCAACAGGTAAAGAACCATCAAGCAATAACCAGGTAATAAAAAATAGTGGTGTTGCGATTGACAACGCACCTACGGTAGTAGCCATTGGATGAATAACCAAAGAAATACTTTTAACCAATACCCCACTTAAACTAAATAATGACACTGCAATTAAAACATACAGCAAGCCAAGATAGCTGTTTGCCTGTAGTGAAAAATTATCTGAGCAAACAATGGCTAAACCAGAAAAAGATAATAACATTGCCAATTTTCTTAAAGTCGAAATCGTAGGTTCTGCTAATATTCGCTGTGCAAAAATAGCTGATAATACTGGCGCTAAACCAAAGGTTAATGATAAGACGCCTGAAGATATATATTGTGCAGCTAAATAAGAAAATGTCATCCCACCAAAAACGCCAAGGGCAGAGTAACTGTACAGCCGAATTGCTTGTTTATGCCATGGTAATGAAATGCGCTTTATAAAAATGATTGCACCACCTAGTATAAGTGCAATGACCATGCGTAATAATACCGCCATGCTTGGGCTAATAGATTCACTACTCCAAACAATACCTAACGGTGTGGTAGACCAGATTAATAGCACAGCCAAATAGGCTATGGATACTTGCATGTGAGTATATTCTCTTTTACGTCGTTTAAGTTAAACCAACAAAGCTTGGTAGGGATTAAATAATAGCGATAAAAAAAGGGGGAAACTTTATCGTAAGATATTTTAAAGATATTATACCAAAAGAACAAATTTAAGTAACTTTCGTCGCAATAATTATAATGATTAACATTACACTTTTTTTAGAAAATGTATAAACTAAACAAAATTATCCCTAAAAAGTCCGTAAGCATGACACCGATAGAATTTTTATTAACTCGCCAGTCTTCCCCATTATTAACTAGCCCTGCACCGAGTGCTAACGCCTTAGCGCAGATCTTAGCCGCGGGTATGAGGGTGCCTGATCATGCAGGTTTACAGCCGTGGCACTTTACTGTGATCAGTAAAAGTGGTTTACAAAAGTTAAGTGATCTATTTGTTAATAATAGTGGTAAAGAAGTTGATAACCTTGAAAAAATAGCCAAGATGCCATTTCGAGCGCCCATGATTATTGTTATTAGCACCCAATTTAGCAAACATGAAAAAGTTCCCGTTCAAGAACAACTCATTACCGCGGGCTGCTCTGCCCATGCTATGCAAATGGCAGCTGCAGCACTGGGGTTTGGGGCAATCTGGCGTACAGGCTCACTTGCCTATAATAATGGCGTTAAAACAGGTCTAGGAGTGAGTGAAGATAATGAAATTATTGGTTTTTTATATGTTGGCAGTCGATGTAAAACATTGCCAATAAAGCCTGCAAAAGATTACGCAAGAAAGGTGACTTTTTGGAACTAGTTGATAAAACAAAGGTAATAAAACTAAATGTAGGTCGTACTAGAGTACAACCTACATTAACATGAGCTGCTAATTAAAACGCTGCGTTATTTGGCGTTCTAGGGAATGGAATAACATCACGAACATTTTGCATACCAGTTGCGTAAGCAACTAAACGTTCAAAACCTAAACCAAAACCTGAGTGAGGCACGGTACCGTAACGGCGTAAATCACGATACCAGCTGTAATCAGCAATATCTAAGCCCATCTCCTCTAGGCGAGAATCAAGCACATCGAGGCGCTCTTCACGTTGGCTACCACCAATAATCTCACCAATACCCGGTGCTAAGATGTCCATTGCCGCAACCGTTTTACCATCGTCATTTAAACGCATATAAAAAGATTTAATATCTTTTGGGTAGTTTTGCAGAACAACAGGGCCATTAAAATGCTCTTCTGCTAAGTAACGTTCATGCTCAGAGTTTAAATCTACGCCCCAAGCGACAGGGTTTTCAAACTTCTTACCACAATTTTCTAAAATAGTAATAGCGTCAGTGTAATCTAAACGCACAAAGTCACTTTCTATTACTGACGTTAAACGCTCAACAACGGTTTTATCTACACGTTGTTGAAAGAAAGCCATATCGTCGGCTCTTTCTTCTAATACCGCTTTAAGCACATATTTCAGCATTTCTTCTGCTAAATCCGCAGCATCGGCTAAGTCAGCAAAAGCAATCTCTGGCTCTACCATCCAAAACTCTGCTAAGTGACGAGAAGTATTAGAATTTTCGGCTCTAAAGGTTGGGCCAAAAGTGTATACTTTTGATAACGCGTTACAGTATGTTTCAACGTTTAATTGGCCAGATACCGTTAAAAAGGTTTCTTTGCCAAAAAAGTCTTTATTGTAGTCAACTTTACCACTGTCATCGCGAGGTAAGTTTTCCATGTCTAAAGTACTAACTCGGAACATCTCACCAGCACCTTCACAGTCACTGCCTGTAATTAGCGGTGTGCTGATCCAAAAATAACCTTTACTATGCAAGAATCTGTGAATAGCTTGTGCTAAACAGTTGCGAACACGAGTAACTGCGCCTCCAATGTTAGTGCGGGCACGTAAATGCGCTTGTTCACGTAAAAACTCAATGCTATGGCGTTTAGCAGCCATAGGGTATGTATCAGGGTCTTCAACAAAACCAAGTACTTCGACCGCAGTCGCTTGAATTTCAAAAGACTGACCTTTACCAGGAGATTCCACTAAAATACCAGAAACTTTGACAGAGCAGCCTGTCGTTAGATTAAGAACATCTTGTTGATAATTATTAAGATCACTTGGAACGATAGCTTGAATGGCATCAAAGCATGAGCCATCGTGAATGGCTAAAAAAGAAATGCCTGCTTTTGAGTCTCGGCGTGTTCTAATCCAACCATGTAGGGTTATAGTTTCATCAACAGGATATTTTCCTGCTAATACATCAGTAATTGCTATAACTGACATTTAATGACCTCTTAATATAATATCTAATTGCTATTGCATCGAAAATGGGGGGATATGTTACCGCGACTGTATGGTTTAACAAGTAAAATTTGCCAAATAAGCCTACAATTATGAAAAAAGTAAGAATAAATCGATAAATATAAGTATCACAATGAAATCCGGCGCTGTTGGTTAACACCACTGACGGGTTATTTGTACTTAATTATATGGTTTATTATTTTAGGCAGTCATGCTTGCTTATAAATAATTAAGTACCATAACAGAAGGTAGAATGATAAACCTTGTTATCATCTATATTTTCTACTAATCATTAATCTGGCGAGGCTTACATTATATGACAATATGTACTTAGCTAAGGCCGTTTGCTAAATAAAACAAGCTTCTTCATCTAAGACGGTATTAATGGCATTAATCAGGGTTTTAAGTTGTTTTTTTTCTGTAATAAGCGGCGGAATAATATAAATAAGTTTGCCAAAAGGACGGATCCATACTCCTAGTTCAACAAAGCGTTTTTGAATATTGGCAACATTGACCGCTTGAACACACTCAACAGCACCTATAGTGCCAAGTACTCGTGTCTCTTTAACGCGTTCATGAGCACTTAATGGTAATAAAAAATCTTTTAAGATGCTTTCAATGGCGTTGACTTGTGACGACCAGTCGTTTTCAAATAATAAATCTATATTAGCATTCGCAACAGCACAGGCTAACGCATTGCCCATAAAGGTTGGCCCATGCATAAAACAACCCGCTTCGCCATTGCTGATAGTTTCAGCGATATCATCAGTACATAAAGTTGCGGCGAGGGTAATATAGCCACCCGTTAATGTTTTACCTAAACACATAATATCAGGGCTAATGTTAGCCCATTCACAAGCGAATAACTTTCCTGTTCGGCCAAAGCCTGTAGCTATTTCATCAACAATAAGCAGTACATCATATTGCTGACATAATTTTTTACAGGCCGTTAAATATTCAGGGTGGTAAAAGCGCATTCCCCCAGTGCCTTGCACTATCGGCTCTATAATAAAAGCGGCTAACTCATGGTGGTGTTTAGCAAATAATTGACTCAGTTGTAAAATATCATCTTTTTGCCATGGTTGTTCAAAAGAAACAGCGGGGGCAGGAGCAAAATAATTTTTCATCAATACTTGTTCAAATAGTTGATGCATACCGGTAACGGGGTCGCATACCGACATCGCAGCAAAAGTATCACCATGATAGCCGTTTTTAACCGTTAATATTTTACTTTTATCACGATTATCTTTTGCATGGTGATATTGCAGCGCCATTTTCATCGCAACTTCAACGGCAACAGAGCCAGAATCAGATAAAAACACTTTATCTAACCCTGACGGTGTTAAGTTAATAAGTTTTTCACATAAATCAATTGCACTTTGATGGGTTAAGCCCCCAAACATAACATGAGACATTTTTTGAGACTGTTCAAGCAATGCTGCATTTAGCTTAGGGTGATTATAGCCATGTAATACTGACCACCACGAAGACATACCATCAATAAGCTTTTCACCACTAGCCAGTTTTATGTAAACACCTTCTGCACTTTCAACCAAATATGAAGGCAAAGGGTTTGACATTGAGGTATAAGGGTGCCAGATGTGGCTTTTGTCGTACTCGAGCAGTTTTGCGTGTTTTTTGTTCATTTGTAAACTTAAATTTGGTAATAATGTTGACAATGTCATTGTGACGGCTAGACTACCCGTTAATTTAGTTAGATGCAACGAGTCCCCATGTCATTATCTGTAAAAAAATCATCTGCCAGCAATGCTGCAACAACCACATCATCTGTGCGACATAATTGGACATTAACAGAGGTAGAAGCTTTATTTGCTATGTCTTTTAATGATCTTATGTTTAAAGCACAAAGCGTTCACAGACAACATTTTAATGCCAATGAAGTGCAAGTAAGCACATTACTTTCTATTAAAACGGGTGCTTGTCCAGAAGACTGTAAATATTGCTCACAAAGTGCAAGAAATAAAACCGATTTAGAAAAAGAAAGATTATTAGAGGTAGAAAAAGTTTTACAGGCTGCTCAAAAAGCAAAATCAATGGGATCGACCCGTTTTTGTATGGGCGCTGCTTGGCGTAATCCTAAAGAGCGTGATATGCCAGTTGTATTAGATATGATTAAGGGCGTTAAAGCACTTGGTATGGAGTCTTGCATGACACTAGGCATGCTATCTGAACATCAAGCAGAGCAATTACAAGCGGCTGGTTTAGATTATTACAATCATAATCTAGATACTTCTCCCGAGCACTACAACCAAATCATTACCACACGAACTTATCAAGACAGACTTGACACGTTAGATCATGTTCGAAGTGCCGGAATGAAGGTATGTAGCGGTGGTATTGTGGGTTTGGGTGAAAAAGCCGTAGATAGAGCATCGTTATTGGTACAGCTGGCCAATTTACCAAAACAACCAGAAAGTGTCCCTATAAATATGTTGGTTAAAGTTGAAGGAACCCCTTTAGCTGAAGTAGAAGACCTAGAAAGTTTTGACTTTATTCGCTGTATTGCCGTTGCCCGTATAATGATGCCAAAATCTCATGTGCGCCTATCAGCTGGCCGTTCTGCAATGAATGAACAAATGCAATCGTTATGTTTTTTGGCGGGGGCAAACTCTATCTTTTATGGTTGTAAATTATTAACAGCTGAAAACCCAGAAACAGATAATGACAATCAACTATTTGAAAAACTTGGTATTAATACTGAAACAGTTGTAGACAACAGTCTCCAGCAAGAAAAAGCGATCAAAACATCATTAGTTAATGAGCAGCATAAAGACTTGTTCTACGATGCCACATGTTAAGAGATACTGATGGCTTTTGATTTTATTACAGAACAACTGAAAAACCAGCGTTCTCTTTTTCGCTATAGAGAACGTGTTTGTATCAAAACCAATAACAGATCTAGCACAGATAACAATGATACAACAAGCGAGCCATATATTGACGTTGCCGGTAAGCAGTACCTAAACTTCTCTTCAAATGATTATTTGGGATTAAATCATCACCCCAACATTAATCAAGCCATGCAAGAGGGCATAGATAAGTTTGGTTTAAGTGCTAGCTCATCTAGTTTAATCACTGGTTTTAATTATGCTCATCAAGCACTCGAAGAGGTTATCTGTCAGTGGTTAAATAAACCTAATTGTTTATTATTTTCCAGTGGTTTTAGCGCTAACATGGCAGCATTTCAAGCGCTTGGGCAAGATCAATCGACAAATTTTTTTCTCGATAAATTATCTCATGCCTCTATGCTCGATGGGGCTTATGCCAGTAAAGCTACTGTTAAACGATTTGCGCACAATGATTTAACACACCTTAGTCAGTTAATGAAAAAAAACACGGCACAAAACCTGTTAATTGCATCTGAAGGTGTTTTTAGTATGGATGGTGATCAAGCTAAACTTTTAGCACTTGCACAGTTATCCAAAAAACATAATGCTTGGTTATATCTTGACGATGCTCATAGTGTTGGTGTTATTGGCGAAAAAGGGCAAGGTAGTGCCAGTAAAATTGCCAGTAACATTACCATGGCTACTTTTGGTAAAGCAATAGCCACTAGTGGTGCTTTTTTAGCATGTGACGCGCCATTACATGACTACTTAATTAATTTTGCTCGCCATTATATTTATTCTACAGCGATCTCACCTGCATTAGCTTGGGCAACGAAGCGAAGTATTGAGCTTATACAACAAGCACAATGGCGACGTGATAAAATATCCGAGCTCACTCATTTGTTAACTGAGTTATTAGATCCTAAAATAAATATCATAGCCTCTCAATCAGCTATTCAATCGATTATTGTCGGTGATGAAAAAAAGACGATTCAAATTAGCGAGACACTAAAAAAACAGGGGCTTTGGCTCACTGCTATACGTCCGCCAACAGTAGCGGTCGGCTCATCAAGGTTACGCGTAACCGTGTGCGCAAACCATAATCATAAACAAATCAATCAGCTAGCAAGCTGTTTAAATAAAGCACTCGATTAGAGTTTAGTAAAGGTTTTTAATGTCCTATAAAGAACAACAGACACTTGATAGAGAAAAAATTGCAAAATCTTTTGGTTTAGCTAGCCAATCCTATGACGTTTCAGCAAGATTACAACGTTTTTCTGGAAAACACTTAATGCCTTGGTTACCTAAACAAAACGACCTAACCGTGTTAGATCTTGGCGCTGGTACCGGTTTCTTTACTGACTTATTAGCAAGTTCATATACACAAGTTATTGGTTTAGATTTTTCTAAAGATATGCTCTCTTTTGCACAAGCAACAAGAGATAAGTCTATTCATTGGATTGAAGCTGATGCCCATAAAATCCCCCTTCAAGATAACAGCATAGATTTTATTTATTCAAATTTGGTTATCCAGTGGTGTGAGCCTTTAGATGTTGCGATTAACGAAATGTTACGTGTATTAAAGCCGGGCGGCTTGATTATTTTCACCACGTTAATGGATGGTACTTTACATGAACTAAAGTCTTCATGGAAACAAGTTGATGATGATCAACACGTAATAGATTTTAAAACCGAAGAAGAACTCGCTCAGTTATTTAATCATGACGGGGCGCGAGTAATCGAGCACAAATGTCAGGATATTGTTCTTGAGTACCAAAATGTTATACATTTAGCTCGAGAATTAAAAGGACTTGGTGCCAACCATCTACCACAAAAACGTAACCGTGGCTTGTCAGGGAAAGACAAATGGTTTGCTATGATAAAGCATTACCAAGACTTTTTAGAGCCCAGCGGTATATACCCTGCAACTTACCGTTTATATTCTGGGTTAGTTGTAAAAGTTAATAGCTAAGTGAACTTTTATTTAACGTGATTTTATGAAGAATTTATTTATTACTGCCACAGATACCGATGCAGGAAAAACCTTTGTTACCTGTGCATTAGCACAAGCACTCAAAAGTGCAGGTAAAAAAGTTGCCACCTATAAACCTATTTCAGCTGGTTGCCAACAAACAGTAGAAGGGTTAATTAACGAGGATGCTGAACTTTTGTGTCGGTTTGCCAATGCTAAACAAACAATCAAAGAAATTAACCCCATCGCTTTTGTTGATTCTATTGCACCACATATTGCTGCAAAGCAAACAAACCAAGAAATTTCACTGGCAGACATAAATCATTATTTTGCTAGTGTTGTTTCACTTAGCGCAGACATAAACCTCACCGAAGGTGCAGGGGGATGGCGTTTACCTTTATCAATAGAAAAGAAAACTTTTCTATCAGACTTTGCTGTAACAACAAAACAACAGGTAATTTTAGTTGTTAATATGAAGCTCGGTTGCTTAAACCATGCCCTGTTAACTTACGAAGCAATAAAGGCCGATGGCCTATCCTGTGTTGGTTGGGTTGCTAATCAAGCTTCAGTCAGCACAATGGCCAATTTAACACAGAATATTACTTCATTAGAGCAACTATTACCTATGCCTAAATTAGCTGTTCTTACATTTGATGATACCAAGCAAACGCTCTCTGCTAAAATAATCTCAGCGGCAAAAAAAATTAATATTGAACCCCTAATCTCTTAACAAAGGCATTGGAGTCACAAAATTTTAGGGATTATGTTTCGAGGAGTTTCTTTTCTTATAGATAAAACAGAGTATGTATGTGCTTATAATGACTACGCTAAACACTACGCGCCGAGACTAAAATACTTTTATCTCGAATAAAATTTAACCCTGAAAGATCAACAGCCCTCGTTATATCATTAATTTTATAAATTCATTAATTTTATAAATTAATGAATTTAAGCCCTTACCCGTTCGTTAATAAACGCGGTCTTGTAGAACCGCTAAAATACTTATTGCGCTTCGTAGCAAATCATTTACCTAGAAAACTATGTTTCATTGCAAGTACCGCGATTTTACAACAACTAACACGAAAAAATGTAATCCTCAAAGTTCAATCTACTCTAAGTGTTATATCCCCAATAATTCGACTTTATTTATTTTTTAATTCGACTAAACATGCAGTCGCAATAAATCCAGATCTAGTTTTGTAGGCAGAGCTTTTGCTAACTTTTTGATCAATTTGTTTAATCAATAGTTCAGGCAAAGTGACATTAATTTTGTGACTTCTGCCTAAATACGCCGTTATATCTATCTCAACAATTGCCCAAAATGCTTGATGGTAATTATTTGGGTGCGCTAATTCGTAGCTTTTCCTTTGCTTATCTATTGAGGATGCTGACGGTATGTGTTCTCCGTATTCTGCCAATATAGCTAAATGAGATTTAATTTCTTCCCTTACTTTATCTAATCCAAAATCAATAGTCTCGGCCGTTAGTGCACATCCTGGTAGGTCAGGGACACTTACTTGATAACAGCTATCACTACTTTCTTTATTAAATACAATTGAATATTTCATATGTTCCTTTAATGTCATTTTTATCGCCAAAACATTATAACCCCGCGAACCCTAAAAGAAAAGCCAAGCCTAACCCTGATACCCCTAACAATGAATGCCACTATAACCCCGGCAACCCCAAGATGGCGCTTGGTAGCAACCCTGATAACCCTGTAGGTCATATAAGTAAATGTTTACTTTCTTTTAAAGCCCTTAAAGTTAGAGGGCAGAAAGTTTTTCTGTTATAAAGGTGAACCCTCTACTACACAGAATTAATGAGAAGTAAAAAAGTGAATATTTGTACTGCTAGAGTTATCTTTTATGTTGGAAGATTTAAACATTGAACATTATAATGAGGTTAGTTCGAGGATGATTTTATAAAATTAGCCCATAAAAGATTTGATAAATGAAAGTTAATTTATCGCTACAATCGATATTATTGTTGGTTAAGGGTGTTAAAAATTTTAAATTATATAAATAATTACATAAGGAAAACTCATGAAAGAACTCCTTCATACCAACCCTGAATTAATAATTACTGTGCTTGGTATTGGTGGCTGTGGTTGCAATACGGTGAATATGTTACATCAAAACAATTTATCCCAACGTGTAAATCTTATTGCGGTTAACACCGATCTTGCAGCCCTAAGTAAAGTAGACGTAGAGAATAAAATACTTATTGGTGAAAGCCTTACTAATGGTTATGGCGCAGGCTCAAATCCATCAATTGGGCTACAAGCAGCGCAAGAAAGCGAAGAGGTGTTAACTAATGCTGTCAAGGACAGTGATATTATTATTATCACTGCTGGTTTTGGTGGCGGCACTGGTACAGGGGCAAGCCCTTTAATTGCACGTATTGCCCGAGAGTTAAATATTAACTGCTTAGCTATAGCGACAATACCATTTGCCTCAGAGGGACAATTGAAAATGGATTATGCTCTTCAAGGCGTGAACGAAATTAAAGAACCAATTCATGCTTATATAACGCTATCAAACGATTTGTTATTAGAAGGATTACGTGAGAGTGTCGGGGTGTTTTCTGCATTTAATCAAAGCAATGAGGTCTTAAAAAACCTTTTAGTGTCTTTAGTACAAATGTTAACTGAAACAGGCTATGTTAATGTTGATAAGAATGATTTCTCAAGTATTCTCTCTTTTGAAGGGGAGTCAATTTTAGGCGTTGGTAAGGCTGATAATGAAGAACAAGCATTTGAGGCTCTCGAACAAGCAATAAATAATCCGCTTGTTTCAATTGCTAATATTGACACCGCTAAAGGTATTATCTTTCAGCTATTTTGCAAGTCTGAACCTAAATTAAGCACATATAATGGTTTAATCGATCATATTAGAGAAAAAATATCTAATAAGTCGGTATTAATTGTTCCTGGTATCACCCTTGATCCTAACTTATCATCAGAGATAGAAGTGCTAATTATTGCTTCTGGCATTACGCCAACACATGAACATAAACAACAGAAAACTTATAAATTACCAATTCATAATGATGATGATTTAGTCTTTGCAGAAAATGATTCAGATCTACAATCAGAGCAAGATTATACCGATATTCCGGCTATAACACGTAAACTAATGGCCAATAAAATATCAGCACCTAATCGTTAAAGGGCTCAATATAACACTATGGCTAAGCCGAATAGAAATGGTAGGTATTTTTTGTATAGTGTAAATAGCCCTATATTTAAATATAGAAAAGCTGGGAAGGGGTGTTAGTAAAGTGCTTTAAACAGCACGGTAGTAGCCTTTTTTATACCAGAGTATATTTTGTAAATCTTATCACTATCTATAAAGTCACATTAAAACAAGGTGATAACGATAACGCGTTACATGTTGAGCTGTTTACCCAGCTGAATTAACCAAGGCTTTAATCTGTAGAGCTGTCTATTTGGTTAGTGGCTTGAGTTGCCCATAGACGATAAGCAATACTTGATGGATGAATACCATCTTGAGCTAAAAACTTAGGTTCAAAGGGTGTGTCAAATCTAAGAAGTGTGCAATACGGTTTGCTATCCGCCACTTTTGTCATAATGCTATTGAATCTTTTTGCTCGTGTTCCAAACCACCAATTTAGTGGAAAAGGGATCGCTTTAAAAAGTTGCATTGGCGGCACACAGGTTAATAGTAGTGTCGGGGAGTCAAACTTCCTTTCTATCAAATTAGCAATGGCATTTATGTTGCCATACCACTGTTTAATTGATGTTAAGTGTGTCACATCATTAACACCAACGGAAACCAACACATAATCAAAAGCTTTATTTGGCAAGCCATTTAACTCTTTAATAATATCTTTTGATGTAAAGCCAGTTTTAGCGACAAGTTGCCAATTTACTTGATATTTTCGCCCAAGGTTTTGTGCCAATTGCCAAGCTAAAGCATCTGATTGTTCATTAACACCAACACCTGCTGCTGCAGAGTCACCTATCACTAATAAGTTTAGTTTATTACCTTTATCACCAAGGCTTCCAGAACGTTTACCATTTGGCTCAGGTAAAACCAACACCTTGATTTTCAACCAAACAGCTTGAAAAAATAACAAAGGTAATAAGATTACGGTCATGAAATAGTCGAGGTAATATTCAATCTTTGTTTTTAACTTCAATTAGGTATCTCAGCATTATCAATAAAAACTAATGTTTCTAGTCTAGGCTGTTGAACGGTATTTTCCAAATAAATTTAACACTGATCTTTGTAACTCGGTATTGTGAAGTGAATAATTTTGCTTTATCAAGAAAACAGCTGAGTGCTAAAATAGTTAACATTAAATAACAAACGAGATGTATTATGAAATTTATTTTTTTAGCCATCATTATTGGCTTGGTTGTATTTTACTTTAATAGAAGCACCAACAACAAAAAAGCCGCGGCTAACAATATTGCCATTGGCAGCGAATTTTTAGCCAAAAATAAAACCGTTAATGGAATTATTGAAACGAGTTCTGGTTTGCAATATCAAATACTACAAAAAGGCGAAGGTACTATACAGCCAAGGGCTAGCGCTAAAGTAAAAGTGCATTATCATGGCTATTTATTAGATGGCACCGTATTTGATAGCTCAGTAGAGCGTGGGCAACCCATTCAATTTGGCTTAAACCAAGTCATTAAAGGTTGGACTGAAGGTCTACAGCTGATGGCAAAGGGTGATAAATTTAAATTTTTTATTCCATCTTATTTAGCCTACGGCAACAGGTCTGCCGGTAGAATTATGCCGGGTTCATTGCTTATTTTTGAAGTTGAATTATTAGAGATTAATTAATTTTTCTTGGTCGGTTATTTGTCGCCGTTATCTGCATGCTTGATTGATATCGATTTACCTGTATGCGATATATCTGCGAGAGAACGTAAAAGAGGAAGGTTTTATTAAGTATTATAAAAAGTAAAAGCCCGCATGACGCGAGCTTTTACTTTTTATTAAATATGGTCGGAGTAGCAAGATTCGAACTTGCGACCTCACGTCCCCCAGACGCACGCGCTACCAAGCTGCGCTATACCCCGATGGCAATAAATAGTAAAGTGGGGTGCTTTACTCTTGCGTTGTGTATATTAACGATTTATCAACTGAATGCAACGACAATCCACTTATTATGGCCTTATTTTTAGTTAACTGGACAGTTATTGTGCAGAATTTACTTGCTCAGAAAAACGTTTAATAAAATGCACGCCATCTATCATTAACGGAAAATCCTTGTTTATGGTGATCGGGGCAGCTAATTGGCTTGAATAACTTTGAAAGTTGCCATTTTGATCAATAAGTACAGACTTATCTTTATTAAATACCACAATACCGTCTGTTGTAGTATTTGCTAACACACGATCTTTCTTTAAAGTGAGTAAATTATCGCCATTAGTAATGCTCGTGCTCTGCATTGAGCAATTTAACCAATTTGTTATCAGTGTTGGTTGTAAATCCATATGACTAGTTAACCGTGTTAATTCTTTAGATTTACGGTTATTAGGGGCTATAAGCAAAGCGGGTTTACTTGATAATTGCGTATTTTTGCTTTGATTGCCAATACTACTTATCCAGATAAAGTCTTTCTCAGATTTTTGTTTTTGCGCTAAAAGGAGGGCATCAATAAATAACTCAAATTGATAACGGTGTTTATTATCAACTTGATTGTTTACACTGCTTTTAAAGTGAATTAAATGTAAACCTGCAGGCTTGTTATTTAAAAGCTCTGCAAAGATTAAGCTGGAAATGTCCGCTAATTGAGTTTGCTCATTAAAGAGTTTTTCAAACCAATAATTGCTCGTTTCGTTATCACCGATAGCGGTATAACTAGCAATTAAACCTTGATGTTCTAGTTGTTGAAATAGTAGAGGTTTAGTTTGCTGAGACAAGATATCTTGTTGATAAATACTCGGTAGCGAATAGAATAAATTAAACCATGCATCATCAGTTGAGGCAGTATCGATATGGTTTTTTAATTGTAATGTATTGCCGCTTGCCCGACGTGTGAATTCTGATAATTGCTGTTCATTTAGTTGCTCATCTATCACAATAATAAAAGCAGATTGATTAATCTCAGATGTGCTTTGACATTGTAAAGGCGACAACTTTGGGTAACTGGGAATGGCTTGGCTAAATGATAGAGGGCTCGTTTTTCGCTTTAAGTAGTCTTCAATATCAAACAAACCGTATTTAGTTAATAAGGTTTGTGCTGTAGCAGGATAAGATAGTGGTAATACCGTATCTTGGCGAAGTATGTCGTAATCTAAATTAGCATCAGCCCAAATATGTGTTAAGTGACTAAAAAAGAATGCCACGACCAAAGTAAAGGTAATATATTTACCAAGCATAGTTCTTTGCAATTGTTTTAAATGTTTCCAAGCATAATTGCTGACAGTAAATTCAAAGCCTAAAATAACAATAGCTAATGTGCCACTAACAAGGTAAAAAACACCGCTTTCTTGAGCTATATCTTTGATTAAATTTATTATCTGTCCACTTGATGACGCATTAAGATGATACCCCAAACGGCTATAAATGAAGCCGTCAAGCAATAATAGTAATAAGCCAAAGGTAAAAATTATTGAGCCGCTAGTACGAATAACTTTGGTATTTGGCCAAAGAATAGTCAATGGAAATAATATCAGCACAAAACTCATAAAGGTCAAAAATGCAATATGACTTAACCACGTTGTTACTAAGTAAGCCTGACCAAGTAATGTATCAGGTGATGTTTCACTAAATAAGTAATAAGAGGACAGGGCGATAGCGGCAATAATATTGAAAAAAGTGAACCAATGGCTCCAGCTGATTAAATGTAAAAGTTTATTGCTATAGCTTTTTGAATCAAACGAAACCATTAATTTTTATTCTTCTTTGTTAAGTAAATTATAAAATATTTGAGGAATTAGTGAGTTTTTACAATAGATTGTTTTAAAGCAGTAGTAAAATTGTCTACAATAGTAGTTTGTTTGCTTTCAGGAATTTGACTGATTACATTGGTAATTGTGTTTCCTAAACACATTAAGGCTAAATCTGGAGAAGCAGACTCTTTTACAAGTACATCCATTAATTCTTGAATAATTTTTTCAACACGTTCGTTGGAGTATTTAGATACAATAGGCATAATGACACTTAATTGCTGATGATAAATATAATTTTCCTAGTTTATCAAATGCCTGAACAATATACTATTAGATAGCAGCATAACTATGAGTTTAATCATTTCGAATATCGCATTACATTTTATTTCTAATAAAGACACATCGGGGGAAATTAATTTACGCCTTGGCCCTGAAGAAATAGACAAAGATGCAAAAATTACCGCCTTTGTAGATGGCCTACATACAATTTATAACGGCAAAGGGGCTAAAGCTTATGGCAGCTTTGGCGATTTACCTACACCTGATCCTTCAATGGATGGGACTAATGCAGCGCGCTTTGTTGATTTAATGGAAAGTTATTTAGGTGAAAGCCAAAGTTTCTATCAATTTAGCATTCAAGCAGCTAATACCTTAAAAAATGAGATTGAAAAATATGATATTGAGGAAAGTGGCTATCTTGTTGTATGTCATTATGAGTACATGGGGGGAAGGTACATTCTCGTTGCCGTGATCCCTGTATCTGAGCATTACAGTGTCGATGGCGAACTTAATATTTCTGCAGATCAACACCTTGATACCAACAAATTACAGTTAGCCGCACGCATCGATTTATTTGATTATCAACAAAATGCAAGTGGTAATCGCTATATCTCATTTATTAAAGGGCGAGCAGGTCGAAAAGTATCTGACTTCTTTTTAGATTTTTTAGGTTGCGAAGAAGGCTTAGATGCAAAAGAGCAAACACAAACCTTAGTACAAGCAGTAGAAGACTATGTTGCGGTAAACCAACTTGATGCTGGTGAAAAACAGCAGACTCGCAAAGAGTTACTCAATTATTGTAAAGAGCAAAAAATCAACGCTCAAGATGTCTCAATGCAAGAAGTTGGCGCAGTTATTGGCCACACAACCACAGATGTCAATGGTAATGAGCAAGACTTCTATCAATTTTGCCAACAGCAATCTTATCCTCTTGAGGAATCTTTTCCTCATGATCAAACCGTTGTTAATAAAATCACCAAATATTCAGGTTATGGCAATGGCATAAGTTTAAGTTTTGAACGTAGTCACTTTGGTCAAGATGTGGTTTATAATAGTCATAATGACTCAATTACCATTTTTAAAGTGCCACCCAATTTAAAAGAACAACTATTAGCGCTGTTAGCAACAGAACAAAGTGATGACAGTATTAATTAGCATATCATAAGTGGCTTTACACATAAAAATAGTAACACGTAACCACGTACACATATAAAAATCAATAAGTTAAATACTTAACAGTAAATCTAACTTAACTAGATAAAGGATAAAACTGGAAGCATTATGATCCAAGAAACGGCAAATACCACTGAACAATCACTGACTATTATTCGCCCCGATGACTGGCATGTACACTTACGTGATGGTGAAGTGCTAGCCAATACCGTTAAAGATATTAGTCGTTATTTTGGCCGCGCTGTTGTTATGCCAAATTTGGTTCCACCGGTCACAAATACTGCATTAGCAACAAGCTACTACAACAGAATAATGGCTTCAGCACCAAGCGCTCACTTTAAGCCTCTGATGGTTCTTTATTTAACAGACAATACACGCGCGAAAGACATTGAAGAAGCAAAAGCTTCCGGTTTAGTTTATGCTGCTAAATTATATCCAGCTGGTGCCACTACTAACTCATCTTCTGGTGTTACGGATGTAGCCAACTTAAAAGATGTTTTTTCAGCAATGCAACGAGTTGAAATGCCATTACTTATACACGGCGAAGTGACCAGTGATGACATTGATATTTTCGACAGAGAACAGGTATTTATCGATACCATATTGGCACCGTTAACAGCCAATTACCCAGATTTAAAGGTTGTTCTTGAACATATTACTACTAAAAATGCTGTTGATTTTGTTAAAGCCGCTTCAAGTAACGTTGCAGCAACCATTACTGTTCATCATTTATTATATAACCGAAATCATATGTTAGTTGGCGGCATTCGCCCCCATTACTTTTGTTTGCCTATATTAAAGCGCAACATCCATCAGCAAGCGTTAATTGAAGCTGCCACCAGTGGTGACGCAAAATTTTTCTTAGGGACCGACTCTGCACCCCATGCTAAACACGCTAAAGAGTCTGCTTGTGGTTGTGCTGGTTCATATACAGCTCATGCAGCAATTGAGTTATATGCTGAAGTGTTTGAACAAGAAAATGCTTTAGATAAGCTAGAAGCTTTTGCCAGTTTAAATGGTCCTCAGTTTTATCAATTACCTGTCAATACCGACAAAATTATTTTAGTCAAACGTGAATGGCCTGTACCAGCAACATTGAAATTTGGTCATGATGTAGTTGTGCCTATTCGCGCCGATGAAACCATTGCTTGGACTGTGAAATAAGAGTATTGATGATGCAATTATTTGTAGATGACCTCACCGTAATTGATTTTTCATATCTTTGTAAGCATCGCGGTATAGTTGGCGAAAGTTGGATTGTAGATGTATTACTTGATGGTAGTTTGAATGATCAATCTATGGTGCTTGATTTTGCTATTGTTAAAAAGCAAATTAAGGCGATTATTGATGATGCGGTTGATCATAAACTGTTACTTCCGATGCAAGAAAAGTCTTTGGTTTTGCAAAGCTCTTCACATCATGAAAATCACCAAACAATCGATTTTTTAAGTGAACGAGCAAGCTATCATTTACAGTCGCCAAGTTGTGCCTTTGCTCAAATAGACTGTTTAACTATTTCTATTAATAGCGTAACAGACTATTTGCACCACATCATTCTAGCGCAACTGCCAGAAAATGTTCAGGGTTTACGTTTAACCCTTAGACCTGAACACATCGCTGGTGACTTTTATCATTATACCCATGGACTAAAGCTTCATGATGGCAACTGTCAACGTATCGCCCATGGGCATAGATCTAAAATTCAACTCTTTATTGATGACAAAAAGAGTACTGAACTTGAGAGAAAATGGTGTCAACGTTGGAAAGATATTTATATTGCCAGCGAAGATGATCGTATTAGTGCCGCGGATATTCAATTATCTACTCAAGCTAAGCAATATATGACACCCGATCACCAATTTTTTGCTTATCAAGCACCGCAGGGGCGCTTTGATATAGCCGTTGTAAATAAAGTACTAGAAGTAGTAGATTGCGATTCAACTGTTGAGTTACTCGCTGATTATATTGGCCGCCAATTGAAAAAAGAGCTTCCAAATTCTACTCTAAAAGTTATTGCCTACGAAGGTGTTGCTAAAGGAGCTATTGTCAGTGTTTAAAAAATCATTGCTACACATTGGATTAATCAGCTTAATAAGCCTAAATTCAAGTATATGCCTGGCTAAAACAATACCAAGTATTACATTATCCGGCGAAATAAAGCAGGGCGGTTTAATGCTTGGAAAAACAAAACCTGAAAATAAAGTGACTTTGAACAGTAAACAATTAACCGTTTCTAACCAAGGGGACTATGTTTTTGGTTTTTCACGTGATGATAAAACACATTATCAACTCGTGATTACGGCTTCTGATGGTAGTAAATCAACTAAAACTTTAATCCCTAAAATGCGTGAGTATAAGTTACAACATATTAAAGGGATTAAAAAAAGTATAATGCAGCCAAATCTCGAAGCTCTAGCTAGATCAAAACAAGACAATAAACAAATAAAAGCAGCTCGTAAAATTTCTAGTGATATCACTAGCTTTGCTAACGGTTTTATCGCACCAATAAAAGGCACTATAACTGGGGTTTACGGTAGTCAACGAATATACAACGGTGTTCCTAAAAGGCCGCACTTTGGTTTAGACTATGCTGGTAAAATAGGTGATCCAGTAAAAGCCCCTGCATCAGGCAAGGTACTCTTATGGGTTCCTGATATGTTTTATTCTGGTGGTACCATGATCATAGATCACGGGCAAGGAGTCAGCTCAACATTTTTACACTTAAGTAAATCTTATGTAAAACAAGGAGATAATGTCAAGCAAGGTGATGTTGTTGCGGCTGTTGGTAATAGCGGTAGAGTAACAGGACCACATTTAGATTGGCGTATAAACTGGTTTAACGTAAAGATTGATCCCGCATTAGTACTTAAAATAAACGCTTTATAATAAATAAAAGGTCATTGATGAATTTAACTAAAATTAAAATGTCGATTAAAATTATTGGCCTTAGTTTTCTTTTAATTTTTCCTTTACATAGTAAAGAGTTTTCAGTTGGCTGGGAGCTTTGGTATCCCTATCAATTTACTAATAAAAATAATGTACTTACGGGTTTAGACATAGAAGTTTTTAATTTGATTTCTAAGAAAGCTAACATGTCTATTTCATATTTTGAGTTACCTTGGCAACGTCATTTAATGTATATAAAAAGTGGTATGACAGACATAGCTTTCGGTGCGTCCTTTACCGAAAGCAGAGGGGAAACCGCTTATTTTTCATTACCTTACCGTGAGGAGATTGTTAATTTGTTTGTAAAAAAGGGCACTAAGCAAACTATCCATTTGACTAAACTCTCTGACTTAATTGGTAGCAAGTATCTTATTGGCGTGGAAAATGGTTATTACTATGGTGAAGAATATCAAAAGTTAGAAACGATACCTGAGTTTATCTCTAGTATTAATGGTGTTCTTGATATTAAGCAAAATGTAAAAATGTTAATGAAAGGACATATTGACGGTTTTTTAGCTGATCCAATAACCATGCAATCTTTTGTTAAAAAAAATAAACTTCAAAATGAATTTGAAATTCACCCTTTACCTGTTTATAAAAGCGACATATTTATAATGCTTAGCAAAAAAACATGTACTGTTGATGATTTAGCTAAAATTAATGAGGCCATTTTAGCTCTGCAAAAGAATGGTGAAATGGCTGATATAATTCAAAATTGGTCTAAGTCTAAATAATTACAATCAACTTATCTTTTTAAAAAGGTAGTGCTTTGGCTGCTTTTTTCTTGGCACTGTCTGCACGTCTATCATAGTTTTTAGTGGTTTCTACAGACGAGTGTCCCATTAAGTCTTGGACTAGAAAAACGTCTTCTCCGTTTTCTAAAAGTTTCGTTGCAAACGTTCTTCTTAAATCATGTGGAGTCAAACGTTTCAAACCCGCTTCTTTATAGCGTCTAATGATAATGTCATAAATTGTTTGCCCTGAAATAGGCTCATTAACTAATTTATTACCCTTTCTCGCCCTTAAAAATAAGGGACCAGGTGTTAAACCTCGTTCATCTAACCAGGTATGAATAATATCTAAATTTCGATTATGGAGGGCGTTAACACGTTCTTTGTTACCTTTACCCAAAACTTTCAGCGTACCTTCATTAACATCTAAATCTGATAACATAAGACCTGCAGCTTCATGTCGTCGTAACCCTGCACCGTACACTAAAGAAATTACCGCAGCATCTCGCATAGCAATAACACCATCTTGTGCCATGCAATAGTCTATAAGGGTGTTTAATTCTTTCAACTCAAGTGCGCGTCCTTTAATGCTTCTTGTGCCTTTAATGCGTTTTACTTCTTTGATATGCTGGTAAGCTTCAACAGTAATTAACCCTTTGCGCCAAGATTCTTTAGCAACTCCTTTTAATGCTGATAAATAAACATTAATGGTGGCAGGAGATTTGCCTTCACTTGAGAGTTCAGCCAGTAACATCAATATTTTTTCATAATGTAAAATTGACCAGTCCATGTCGTGGTGATATTTTTTCTTTGCTAGTTTATGGGTAATCACATTAAGCATAGATGTCATGGTGACACGACTTTGTTTTGACTGTAATGACAATATGTAAACGTCTGATGCAGACTGTTGTTGTGAATAACTTTTTGTCATATCTAGTCTCTCTAATTAAATCACTAGCTTACTGTACGTAAAAAATTAATACGTTTATAGGTAAAGCATCGTTAGATTTAACGTTGCGTTGTAAACCACGTTTTAAACGATATATTAATACTGTTAATCCAAGTTAAGAACTAGATCTTGTGCTATTTAGTTTCAAGAACTTACGAGGATTTTGCAAAGATCTTTTTCTACTATTTCCAAACTAACAGATAGATCTTCATAGCGTTTGCAAGCTAACGACTAGATCTTCAACGCCAGACTAAGAAATCCATGCATAGCAAGGGCTGCGATAAATCGCAGGTATACAAATACAATATATACAAATGCTAATAATGTCTAGGTTAAATTGCTAAGTTAGAAAGGGGAAATTAGTTAAAGGTTATCGAAAGGTGACTTCATAGCCCAGAGCTTTATAACCCTTTTCTCTTTTTGAAAACATGCGTTTAAGTGTTGGAAAGTTATCTAGATAATCATAAACTTGAACAGAGTGCTTATTGCTCCATTCTCGCCCGATACGACCAGCATATTGAGCAAGTATTCCTTTCCACGCAATAGGTAAAGTAATAAACAAAGTATCTAAATAAGGCATATCAAAGCCTTCACCAACATATTTACCAGTAGCCAAAATAACTTGCTTATCATTTGCTAGGTCTTTGTTATCTTCAAGTTTTGCTATGCGTTCTTTACGCTGTTTAGTAGATATGGAGCCATGTAGTTCTACAACTGACAAACCAGCCTGCGTAAGCATTTCTGATAACAATTCAATATGTTCTTTTCTTTCAGTCAAAACCATCACTGCGCGTTTGTCTGTTACAGCAGCAATTATATCATTTACTATATTCTGATTTCGTTCTTGGCATTGTACTAAGTGTTTATAAACCTGAGAAATATGAGGTTTAGATTCAGGTTCTAGCCATTTTTCAGGAAAGTTTGTTGATGTTTCAGTAACGATAACTTGCTGGTTTAACATTACCGTAGATTTAATGCCTTTATATACAATGTTACCTAATTGAAACATCATCAACTTTTCTAAGCCATCTTGTCGTTTTGGTGTCGCGGTAAACCCGTGAATAAACTTAGCATGACAAGATTTGATTAAGCTTTCATAATTTGATGCTGGTAAATGGTGACATTCATCAATAATGATCTGACCGTATTTTTCAATATATGGCTTGATATCTATGCCATTACGGCTAACCATGCTTTGATAAGTAGCAACATCAATCTGATAAGTTAGTTTCTCTTTACCACCGAGTAACGAACCAACTTCAACATCTTTTATAAACACTTTGATACGCTCTAGCCATTGTTCTGCCAACTGGCGACTATGCACCAAAATTAGTGTATTAACTTTGCGTTTAGCAATCACCGCGAGTGCGGTTACAGTTTTTCCAAATCCAGTAGACGCTTCAAGAATACCGACCGTTGAACCCAATAATGCATTAACAGCTTTATTTTGCTGGCTCTTTAACTTACCTGTAAATTTGACCTTGATCAGTTTGTCACCGACAAAACGTTTATCATCTTGAGTTACTAAGATATTTTGTTCTGACAATTTAGATTCCACATCTTGCAAGCAACCACGAGGAAGAATTAAGTACTTCCCTTCAATGTGAGCCGCACAGATATACCTAGGTATGCCAATCGTTGATAATCTTAACGCTTGTCGTTTGAAAAATTCGGGGTTAGAAAATACAGCTAAATGTTTCAATCTTGATGTTAATTTTCCAGGAAGTTTGTCAATTGGGATATAAAGTTGATCAGCAATGACTAGTGTTATTTCTTCAGGGCAATTAGTAATAGAGTCACTATTAATATGAGACAGTTTCTTCCATGGTGCGTCTGTTAATTCGTCGCTTATTTTGTCATCAAACAATGACACTTTATCAAGTAAGTCATCTAATTGTTTGTTATCGATTTTCTTTATTGAAGCAAGCTTTGCCCATTGATCTTTATACGCTGTTCCTGAGCTATCAATGAAAATACTATTCCCTTGCTTTCTTGGTGTTAGTTGCAACGGTAAAGCAATCAAATTACCAAAACCACCTTCTGGCATCACATCTTGATTTGGAAATAAACGATCAAAACAGGTGAACGACAAAGCAGGATACATTTCCATTGCTTTAGTTAATAAGGCGTTACCTAGCTTTCTTGCTTTTGATGCTTCAACAGATTGAGCAAAGAAAATCCATACATGGCCGCCATTACCACTTCTAGATTTTTCAACGATATGGTGTACCTGATAAAACTCACAAGCTTCAGAGAAAGCATGGACTGATTCAATCCAATCTTGTTTATCAAAATCTGCTGCCAGTATGTGAGTTGTATTATCTTCTAGAAGTG
>JASMAS010000054.1 GCA_030754235.1 Litorilituus sp. | reverse complement strand
CATAGCGCAAACCTGCGGTAAGTATAATATCATCTGTTATATAGAATAAATCTTCAACAAATAATGCGGTGGTTGTAAACTTAAAATTAGCTTCAGCATCGGCTACATTATTTGTATAAGCATTTTTATACGACATATAATCGGCGTTTCGCGCTTCAAAATCATCTATACCGTAAAAAGTAAAAACACCTAAAGAATCTGGCGCAAATAAGTTCATTACATCAACCGTGTCATATTCTAAGCCAAAGCTTATTTCATGGTCGTTGTATAAGTATTCACCTAATGCACGGAATGAAATAGTTGTATTTGTTAAAGCATTACCGTGACGGTATTTATCTGGACCTAATGCTATATTACCACTTTCAGTTTCAATAGTAACATCACCCATAGCCTTACTATTTGGTGCTTGTTCAGTATCAACATCTTTCCATGCCAACTTGATTTCTGAAGAAAAATCATCAGACCATGTTGAATATAAATGAGCAGCAAGAGTTTCTAATTTTTCATTTTTATTATACCAATGCGTAGAAAGTTTTAATTCATTTTCACTGCTAGTCATATTACGTGTGACATTACCTTCTGTATTTTGGTAAGTAAATGCTGCACGGTGGTCATCATTAATATTCCAATCAATTTTTACCAGCAGCTTTTCATCTTGCTCTTCAGGTTGTGCATCCCAAGTTCCCGCATCAACACCGTAAACAGATTGCGCAATATTACGTACACGCTCATAATCAGCTAATGATACGCCTGTTGGATTTGCTGCATTTGAGTTTTTTGGACCATACTCAACGGTGGTAGGCGCATCATATTTGTCGTAAGAAAGAAAGAAGAATAATTCATCTTCAATGATTGGACCACCTAAAGTGAATGCATAATTCGTTGATTCAAATTCTAAGTCAATTTCTTTACCATCAATGCTTTCAAAATCACCCGCCCAATCAGATGAATCTTTTTCATATGATAATGAACCATGAAATTCATTTGTACCAGATTTTGTGACCGCGTTAACCTGACCACCAGAAAACCCGCCATTACGAGCTGAAAATGGTGTTGTCTCTACACTAACCTGTGCTATAGCATCTATAGAGATAGGTGAGCGTTGTGTTGGATAGCCATTACCATTTAATCCAAAATCATCATTTTGCTTAACACCATCTACTGTAAAGCTATTATATCGAGGGTTTGAACCTGCAATTGACATTGATGAATCACTGTCAGTGCTAACGGTTACTAATGGGTTTGAACGTAAAACATCTTTTAAATCACGACTTCCACCTGGAGCATTAATAATTTCTTCTGCCCCCCAAGAACCTGAAGAGCCTTTATTAGTAAAGCCAACGATTTTGCTTCCTGTTACTTGAATACGCTCAACGTCATCTACCTCAAGGTCTGTAGAAAAACGAAGCGGCTTACCAACAGTAAGGTAAATATTATTATGTTCTTGATCTTTGAATGTTTCAGAGTCAATAACTATTTTATAAGGACCACCTACTTTTAACCCTCTTAAATTATAATGTCCCGATTCATTTGTTTTAACGGTTTTTGTAATTCCAGTGGGAATATGAGTCACCGTAATCGTAGTGTTAATAGCTGCATTGCCTTTAGGGTTCATAATTTGGCCTGAAATACCTGAAGACGTTTCATTAGCCATAGCAGACGTTGATAAACCTAGCGCAACAACTAACGCGCCAGCTATGCGTGAAAGAGAGTGGGTTTTCATGTGTAATTTCCTTTAGTGTTTTAAAGTATTTTAAATTGAATTTTTATAGCCTAATTTTTAATTAATGTAATGAATTAAAAATTAGCGGCCTACTGTTTTTATTTAAGATCGCACAGTTTTGCTACAATTTAATGAAAAATTCATCATAAATCAAATAAACTTACCATTGGGTCAGATTTTAACTTAACACCCTTGGACATGTACAGGCTTATATTGTAATGTACAAAAAACATAAACACACCAACTGGACAAGTTAATAACAAGGTTGTTTTTTATACTTAGTGTAAAGCAATAAAATTATAAAAAATAAGTATAATTTTTATAATAAATAAGAAATAATCTGAGCTTTAAATTCCTAAAATCATAAGCACATTCACATGCAAACAAACCAACCAAAGTCCATTAGAGAAAAAAGCTTAAAAACAATTCTCTTCGCTGCCCAAGAAGAATTTGTATTGCAAGGCTATAAAGGGGCAACGGTACAATCAATAGCAGATAAAGCTAAACTGCCTAAAGCTAACGTACTTTACTACTTTAAAAATAAAGAAAATATTTATCACGCTGTTTTAGAGCATACTTTAGATATGTGGGATAAAGGCATTGGAGATATTATTCCTGAAGATGGTCCTAAACTCGCTATTGAAAAATTTATTCGTGCAAAAGTAACAATGTCGTTTAAACACCCCCAAGCTTCTAAAATATACGCGATGGAAATTATTCAAGGGGCTCAACATCTAAAAGATTTCACCCGTACTTATTTACGCCAGTGGGTTAGAGATAAAGCAAAAGTATTTCAGCACTGGATTGATAACGGTGAAATGAAAGATGTTGATCCTGTTAATTTAATTTTTCTTATTTGGTCATCTACCCAGCATTATGCTGATTTTGATAATCAAATATTAACCATCATGAATCGTGCTGATTATGAGCAAGACGACATTAATCACGTCACGCGTTTTTTAACTGATTTTATATTAACTGGTTGCGAATTAAATAATGACTAAGTTTACACTTAACAATAAAATGTACCGACACTCTTTATTAACTTCTCTTTTATTAGTTGCAATGATTACTATGTCTACATTAGCTGCAGCAGATACACAATTACCCAATAAAGTTCGTATTGCGACCTTTAATGTCAGCATGGAGGCATTAAATTATGTTGATAAAGGCACAAAAGTTACAGGCAACGAATTAAGCCAAGTATTACATCAAAATAATCAACAGATTAAGAATATCGCTGAAATTATTCAACGCGTTAACCCAGATATTATTTTGCTTAATGAATTTGATTATGTAAATGATAACAATATTAGTTACTTTCTTGAACACTATTTAGCCAAAAGTCAACAGGGGCAAGCAGGTATCAAATATCCTTATTTTTACCAAGGCCCGGTCAATACAGGAGTTAAAGTTGACGGAGATTTAAACCATGATGGTAAAGTAAATCAACAACCAAGTGACACTCATGGTTTTGGTCACTTTAAAGGTCACTTTGCTATGGTGCTTTTATCTAAATACCCTATCAATAAGAAACAGATCAGAAGCTTTCAACACTTTAAATGGCATGATATGCCCAATGCTTTGCAGCCTGTTAATCCAACAACGAAGCAACCTTGGTACCGAAAAAAGGTTTGGCAGGCGTTAAGATTGTCATCAAAATCTCATTGGGACATCCCTATAACAATTAATAATAGTACTATTCATGTATTAGCTAGCCACCCAACACCACCTGTTTTCGATGGACCAGAAGATCGTAATGGTAAACGAAACCACGATGAGATACGTTTTTGGTTTGACTACATTAATGGTGAACAAGGCCAATATATTTATGATGATGCGGGCGTTAAAGGATCGTTAGCGCCACACAAACCTTTTGTTATTTTAGGTGATCAAAATGCTTCAACGCTTGATGGTGATGCTATTACTGATCTAAATAGCAAGGGTATTACTGCATTACTTAACAGTGATAAAATTCAAGATCCCATGCCTATGAGCCTAGGGGCTAAATCACATGCACCCGATAAAAAACACGGTAAATACCATACCGCCCATTGGGGCATGAGAGCTGACTATGTACTGCCTTCAACACAAGGTTTTACTTTATTAGATTCAGGTGTGTTTTGGCCTGAAAACAAAGATCAAAATTATCGTTTAATTAAAGATAGACAAGCCTCATCCGATCATCGTTTAGTTTGGGTTGATGTTGAAATAACACAATAATAGACACACTGGAATATATCATGAAATTTATTTTATCCGCATTGGCACTTTCACTACTTACAGTGTCTTGCACAAGTACAGATTTAACAGATAATCAAAGTGTTGCTCCAAAAAATATCATTATGGTCATTGGTGACGGCATGGGACCTGCCTACACCACGGCTTATCGATACTTTCGAGATAACCCTAACACACAAGTATTAGAGGAAACTGTTTTTGATCGCCATTTAAAAGGCATGTCAAGTACTTACCCTGCCCCCGTTTCAGGTGTGGTTACAGACTCTGCAGCCAGTGCTACCGCATTAGCTACAGGGGTAAAAAGCTACAATAATGCGATTGGTGTTGATGTCAATAAGCAACCCGTAGAAACCGTTTTAGAATGGGCAAAATTACAGGGTAAAAAAACAGGTGTAGTGGTTACCTCACAAATTAATCATGCAACACCAGCCTCATACCTAACCCATAATGAAAGTCGTAAAAATTATAATGCCATCGCTGACAGTTATCTTGATAATGGTATCAAAGCTGATTTATACCTTGGTGGTGGTTGGAAATATTTTATTCGCGAAGATAGAAATTTAGTTGAAGAATTTAAGTTTGCTGGTTTTCATTATATAGACACTTATCAAGGCCTGGCTAACTTACCAAAAGATAAGCCCGTTTTAGGTCTTTTTGCTCAAGTCGGTCTACCTTGGGCATTAGATGATACTAATCAGTATCGTCTGTCAACAATGACCAAAGCAGCTGCTCATCACCTTATCGATTTACAACGTAATGATAAATCTGAAGATAAAGGATTTTTCATGTTAATTGAAGCCAGTCAAATTGACTGGGCGGGACACGGTAATTCTGTCAGCGATGCCATGGCAGAAATGGATGATTTAGCAAAAACGTTAGAGTATTTAGAGCATTTTGTACAACATAACCCAGATACTTTGGTGATAGTGACCGCTGATCATAGTACTGGTGGTTTTACTGTAGCGGCCAATGGCAAATATGAATGGAATGCTAAATATCTTCGTACCATGAAACATTCTGCAAATTATATTGCGGCAATGTTAACTAATAATGAGATTAACAATCAAACAGCCAATACGCTCTTTAATTTTGAATTAACACCGCAAGAGTTAGCACTACTGATTTTAACCAAACAAACACCAGTAGTAAGCCAAAGCAGCAATATTTATCAAGACAAAAGCGCCTCAGCAGTAAAAAAAGCGCTACTCAAGGCTGTTAAAAGTATTATGGATAAACGTAGTAATAGTGGTTGGACGTCAGGTGGGCACACGGCGATTGATGTGCCAGTATTTGCTTTTGGTAAACAAAGTGAGCAATTTAAAGGTTTACAAGATAATACTGATATAGCAGACAAAATATTTACGCTGTTAGGTAAATAAATTGAATTATTTGTTAAGCCTATGGGGTTAGCTAATATTGCGAATATAAAAAACCTGCTAACATGTAACGTGTTATCAGGTTTTTTTAATGCTATTAATAGTAGGGTCTGTTGATCTTTGACGGTTAAATTTTGTTCGAGATAAAAGCGTTTTAATCGCGGCAAGTAGTGTGTAGGCTAGTCATTCTAAGCAAATACTACTCAACAAAGAGTTAAAGCGCTTTTAGCCGAATCCTTCAAACAGTGTTTGTTGGACATTTTTACGGCGTTATCGCTTTTTTAGGTGAAACACCCCATGACAAAAGCTCTGCCTTGTATAAATACCCAACAAATCGCTGCAAAATCAAGCTCGAAAGATCAACAGACCCTAAGTTTAAATGAGTGATTAACGTAGCGTCGCTTTTCTTTTTACAACGTCAACTTTTGCTTCAATTCTTCGGTTAGCAGCATGAGCAGCACTAGAGTCTCCTTGCTTAATTAAACGTTCTTCACCATAGCCGACAGCGTCTACTCTACGTTGATCAATATCATATTGCTCAACTAAAATTGCCGCAACAGCATCTGCACGTTGTTGAGATATTTTTTTGTTATAAGTTTCAGAGCCAAGTTTTGAGGTATGACCTTCAATCACTATATTTGTATGAGGGTAAATAGATAAGAAACTCGCTACCCTCCTAATTTCAGGTAAATACTGATCTTTTACAATGGCTTTATTGTTATCAAAATTAACAACTAATTCCATTGAAAGTTTTTCTTCTTCGAAAATAGTACAGCCAATTGGGTCTACTTTGTCTGACATTGGTGTATTCATGCAGTGATCAAGTTTATCAACAATGCCATCTTTATCACTATCTTTTTCAGCAATATTAGCAACATGATCAGCAGGCTTTGCTGAGACAGACTTAATTACTGGTATTGCTTTTTTAACGGGCTTTTTCGTTTCACCAAAAAAGTAAATCAAACCTATTTTTGCCGTCCAGTCTTTATGGCTGTTATCAAATTGATAATCACCCTTGCCTTCAAAGTATAATGCTGCTCGTTCGCTAAGGTAATGACGATAACCAGCACCAATATTTAATGATGGCTTAGATTCAACCATAACTAAATGATCAACACCACCGACTAAATAAAAGTTTTGTTGAGTTGGAAAATACAATACATCTAATGTGGTAGAAGAGCCATCTGGCGCTTTAAAAACCGGATTTTTTTTAACCAAATTAAGTAGGCTATGGGATAACCTAAATTCTGCAGATTCAGTAAATCGATAAGCCAATTCAAGACCAAAACCATTAGCATGGTCAAGTTCAGAGTTAGGGGAGGCAGTTATCAATCTATCACCATCAATATCCATACGCAGTGCATGCAAACCACCATAAAGGTTGCCAACTAAGTTTTCTGCAGCGGGAGCATCAACAGCATTAGCTGTCAAAATAATTAAGGACGAAGAAAGTAACAGAGTATTAGCCAGTAATCGTTTTGTCATCGTAATATTTCCTTTAAGTTGTTTGTTAAGGTGATTTGTAAATATTTCAATATTTGCTCATTAGCCACACAACTCATTAGTAGCATATTTACCCGTAGCAAGTTTAATCAATAAACTGCTTTTACTCCATCATATAATCTACTCAAAAATACTCGCTAGAGACTCTCATTAAAACGAACAAATCCTTGTTCAAGATCAGCGATTAAATCATCAACATCTTCCAAACCTATATGTAAACGAATTAATGGATATTCCGCCGTCCATTTTGTTGCGCTTCGAATAGAGTCGACACTAGTGATGCCAAGAATAAGAGATTCAAACCCACCCCATGAATAGCCCATTTTAAAATGTGCTAAACCATCAAGAAACGCTGTAAGCGCAGTTTTATTACCGCAATTTAGCGTAAATGAAAACAAACCATTTGAACCTTTAAAATCTCGTTTAAAGAACTCGTGTCCAGGACAAGAATCAAAGGCGGGATGTAAAACCGTGTCAACTTCAGGCCTTGTTTTTAACCAGTTAGCGACTTTAAGTGCACTTTCTTGGTGCTGTTTTAAACGCACACCAAGGGTTCGAATACCTCGTAAAGCAAGATAAAGATCATCGGGCGATGTGCATTGCCCCATTAAGTAGCTATTATCGCGTAATTGCGGCCAGTATTTATCCACAGCCGTTGCTGTACCAAGCATCACATCAGAATGACCCACAATATACTTAGTGGCGGCTTGCACACTAATGTCTACACCATAATCAAACGGTTTAAAGTTAATGCCTGCCCCCCAAGTATTATCTAACATCACAATACAGTCATGTTGATGGGCTATTTCACTAATAGTAGGCACATCTTGTACTTCCATGGTGATTGAACCGGGAGATTCTAAAAAAACAATACGGGTATTAGGTTTAATTAAGGCTTCAATATCAGCACCAATTAATGGGTCATAATAGGTTGTTTCAACACCCATTTTTGCCAAAATCTTATCGCAATAATCACGGGTAGGCTCATAAACACTATCCACCATTAAGAGATGATCACCACTTTCAACAAAAGAGATGATGGCGTTAGTAATTGCAGCGGTGCCACAGGGGTATAAGGCACAACCTGCTCCACCTTCAAGCTCAGTCATGGCATCACTAAAGGCAAAAGAGGTTGTTGTGCCTCGTCTACCATAAAGCATGGTTGGCTCATGTCGGTTTTTTAACGCATGATTCATTTCAGCAACGGTATTAAAAACAACGGTTGATGCACGAGTAACACTGGGATTTACAACGCCATTGGTCCATTTATCTTTGCGACCTGCGGTAACAATTTTAGTATCTTGCTTCATTACAACTTAACCTTTCAATTTAACTTTACAGTGGCTATCTAGCCATCTAAAACTTATCTCTATTTATAACCTGAACTAAAGCAAGTTGCACCTGTTATCTTTTATGTTTTGATAAATAATCAATCTATCTTGGATCATTTTTAACGCCTGTTTAAAACAAACCTAATTGAGCATCAGTAATTTGCTCAAAGCTGGTATCAACAAAAGGTAAAATAGCATCAGCAACAGCGCACAATTGCCTGTCAATATAAAACTGATAGTCAAGAGGCGCAGATAAATGCTCTACCGCTTGTGGGCCATTAACCGTAATGTAATATTCAATCCAACCACGTTGTTGATATCTGAGAGGTTTACCTTGTTTTTTATTTAGATCATCAGCTAAACGAGCCGCTTTAACATGAGGCGGCACATTTTTAACATAGTCTTTTAGCTGTCGTCTGATGCGTTTGCGGTAAACCAATTTATCATCAAAATCACCTTTTAAGGTTTTGGCCACCATCTCTTTAATATACTCATCAACATCTTGTTGATTAAATACTTTCATATATAAGTGCTGTTGAAAGTCTTTCGCTAGTTGTGTCCAATCAGTTCTAACACTTTCCAAGCCTTTAAAAACTAACGTTTGTTGCTCCTTTGATGATTCATCTACAGAGACAATAAGACCAGCATAGCGCTTTTTTGTTCCTACATCTCTACCACGAACTGTGGGCATTAAAAATTTACTAAAATGGGTTTCAAACTCTATTTCCAACTCACAACTAAGATCAAATGATTCCAGTAGATGTTGCTGCCATTTACTATTAATAAAATTTTGTAACTCAACACCTATATTTCGACTTTGTAATAAAGATGACTCTGTATCAATATGAACAAAGATAGAATCTGTATCGCCATAAATAACTTGATAGCCCTTTTTTTCAATCCAAGCTTTAGTGGTTTTTAATATTTCATGGCTACGTTTAGTGATAGAGCCAGAAAGACGTGGATCAAAAAATCGACAGCCCGTTGAGCCTAATACGCCATAAAAGCTGTTCATAATAATTTTAATGGCTTGTGATAAGGCGGCATTTTTTTGTTGCTTGGCTTTATCACGCTCTTGCCAAAGGGAAGTGATAATGTCAGGTAAAAAATGTTTGTTTCGTGAAAAGTAAGCTCCATCAAACCCCTGAATAGGATTTTTATTATGCCTTTTTTCTAGAAATTGTTGCTCAATTAACCCTTCAATTAGCCCCATAGGATCAATTTTAAAAGTACGAATAATACTTGGATACAATGATTTAAAATCAAGTACTAGCACATTATCATAAAGACCTGGGATAGAGTCCATTACATAGCCGCCCGGTGAAATTAAATCCGAGACGCCATCGCCCATATTAGGCGCAACATAACCACTTCGGTGCAACTTTGGCAAATAAAGGTTTGTAAAGGCAGCCACCGAGCCACCGACTCTGTCAATACTAAGCCCCGTAAGTTTTGCCCTAAGTTGAGCAAAGGCTAACAACTGTGTTTTTTTAAAAATTAACCAAACTAAACGACAATCTTCAAGGTTATAAGCGGCCAAGGCTAATTTATCGTGTAAGAAGTTATGTGTGATCTCAGCAACACGATTATCTACATCGGTAACTTTTTTGCCAATCCCCAGTAAAGTATTGGCAACATTCTCTAACGAAAAACTAGCAAAGTTATACGTCGCGGTTTTTAGTAAATCAATACCATCAAGTACTACCCTCCCTGCTATTTCTATGAATTGCTGCTCCGTATTATTGCTATTTTTTCGCCAGCGAGGCGCACTACCATCACGGCCAATGGCAAATTTTACCCCGTGTAAGTCCATACGTTTTTGCAACAAGTTAAAATCAAAATTGATAACATTCCAGCCAATAAATATATCCACATCGAGGATTTCAACTTGCCTAATTAGCTCTAGCAATAATTGCATTTCATTGTCAAGCCAAACAATATAGTCAGCCGCGTCACTTTGTGGCTTACCAATCATCAACACACGTTTAAATTCAACCTTTTCATTATTAGCGTACAAGCCTATGGAATATAACTCTCCTGACCTTGAACATTCAATATCAACTGACAACATGGTTAACTTTATTGATAATTGTTGATCAGATTTTTTACACTTCACAGAACCTTGAGTAATAAAATCAATATCAGCAGTAATAAAACGCTCCATTAAATACCTATCATCAGGGCGAATATCATCTTCATAACATTTTATTTGCTGTGATCTAAGACAGTCACGGCCACGATAAAACTGAGATAAATTGGCAAAATAAAAACCATCAACACGACATTGTGAAAAGGTTTTCAGTGATAGAGCCTGACGTTTAACAAATGAAACCCCTTGTTCTTTCAATACTAACTGAGCTTGCTCGGCCTGTTTTGATTCTACAAAAAATACAGCAAGCTCGTTCTTAATCACTAACTTTTTCACTCCCGCTTGTGTTTTTACCCACAAAATAATGTGCAATGCATTAGTCCAATCTTTCACGTGTCGACTAAGTAAAAAACCTTGATGAATATTTTGTGGTAATTGGCTAATCATACGTTGAAATACTTTAAAAATTATAAGGAGAAAATCATCAAACCTGTTATTATATACAGCAGTGTACTTTATTATTTAACCTGTGGAAACTGCTACTCAATGTTAACAGACAAATTAAAACAAGTGATCCGCCAAGCATACAAAGCCATTGGCGAAAACTTGAATAATTTTAATCCGCGTAAACAGCAAACTTTTTTGATCGCTGAAATTGCAAAAACATTGGCTGGAGAATACGATAAAGAAAGAAAAATTATTACTATTGAGGCTGGCACAGGTACAGGCAAATCGCTAGCTTATAGTTTAGGCGCAATCCCCTTAGCTATAGCACAAGATAAAAAAGTCTGTATTTCTACTGCGACGGTTGCACTGCAAGAGCAACTTATTGATAAAGACCTACCGTTTTTACAAGAACATGCTCGATTAAAGTTTACTTTTACTTTAGCCAAGGGTAGACAACGCTATGTTTGCCGACAAAAACTCAGCCAAGCCATCGCCACCGACTCCCCCCAAGCGGGCTTTACGTTCGCCGAAAAACCAAAAGCCGGTGATATCCGCACATTAAACGCCATGTACAAAGCATTAACTGATGGCTCTTGGCAAGGGGATATCGACTCTTGGAAAAGCACAGTACCTCATCATATTTGGTCGCAAATACAAAGTGATAAACATAGCTGTTTAAAAACCTTAAGTGATCATCAACACTGTCCTTTTCATAAAGCCCGTGACACTATGGACAAAGCGCAAGTTTTGGTGGTCAATCATAGCTTGTTATTAGCCGATCTTGAGCTAGGTGGCGGTCGAATTCTATCCGCTCCCGATGAAACCTTTTACATTATTGACGAAGCCCACCACTTACCCAAAATAACCCGTGATCATTCAAGTGCTAGCATCACCTTACGTGGTGCTATAGATTGGTTAACTAAGCTCAGAGATACGGGTGATAAGATGGCAAAATTGATCAAATCACAACGTGCTATTTCACCGGCTTTAAAACTGAGTGATGACTGCCAAGATTTATTGATAGAAATGCAAAAAGTACTTAGCTTTATAGAAAGCAACACCGGTATCTATTTTGCAGAAGCACACAATAAAAATGAGTCGATAAACAAGCAAAAAGATCAACAAATATATCGCTTTGAAAATGGTATTATTCCTAAAACATTAAAAAACTGGGCTGAAGATTGTCATGAATTAAGTAAAAAATCTTTAAGTCATTTAAACAAACTTTACAGCGCACTGATTGAGTCTGTTAAAGAGGGTGACACTAA
Source organism: Litorilituus sp. (assembly GCA_030754235.1). Taxonomy (GTDB): domain Bacteria; phylum Pseudomonadota; class Gammaproteobacteria; order Enterobacterales; family Alteromonadaceae; genus Colwellia. The sequence goes on along the minus strand of JASMAS010000054.1, from coordinate 10,075 downwards.
AATGTACGCTGCTGAACCGGTGTTAAGTGAAGCAGGTTTTATGCTGCAACGCTTAGAAAATTTGCAAGCACTTTGGCAGATGTACGCTAAAACAGATAGCGATAAAGCCGCACCTATGGCTAGATGGATTGAACAGATTAACTTAAAAAGACCAGACTATTTACTCAGTGCCTCTCCTATTGAAGTAGGCTTTACTCTAGAAGATAAATTATGGAGCCAATGCGAAGGCGCAGTTTTATGCTCTGCCACTTTACTCGCTCTTAATTCATTTGAACATTTTCGTTTTCAAGCCGGTTTAAAAAACAACGATGGTAGTCAGTACCAACAAGTTTGTTCACCGTTTGATTATCAAAACAATGCTCAACTTGTAATTGCGAAAATGACCAATGAGCCTAGCGCTAACCAATTTACTGACGAATTAATTGACAAACTGCCTAAATACTTAGATCAAGGCAATGCGACACTAGTGCTATTTTCTTCCTACTGGCAAATGGAAAAAGTGGCACAAGCATTAAGAGATAAACACAAATTGAGCATTGGAGTACAGGGCGAACATTCTCGCCAACATATCATTGAAAACCACAAAAAGTGCTGTGATAACAATAAAACAAGTATTATTTTTGGTACGCAAAGCTTTTCTGAAGGATTAGATTTACCGGGGAATTATTTAAATAACTTGATCATCACCAAACTGCCCTTTTCTGTGCCAACCTCTCCAGTTGAACAAGCGCAAGCAGAATATGTAACCGCCAGAGGTGGCAACCCCTTTATGAACTTATCAGTACCCGAAACCTCGAAAAAATTAGTACAAGCCTGTGGTCGATTATTGCGAAACGAGCAAGATGAAGGAGTAATTACCTTAATGGACAAACGCGTGGTCACTAAACGCTATGGCAAACAATTACTAGACGCTTTACCACCGTTTGAGCGTGTTTTTGAATAGATTAAAGTTATACCATTAATGACATTAATAATGTGTGCCTGCTTAACGTTATATTAGTGAGATTAAGACAAAACAAATGACTTAAACAGAATATAACTATAATTTCATCTATTTTGAGCAGTTATCAGTTCGACAATGAATTCCCAAGGGGCTAGCTTAAAAGGCTTATAGGCTTCTTTATTTATTTTGACAAGGAAATAACCGTTCTCTTCGCCTACCCACATTTGACGCACACTAAGCGAACAATTAATTCATGTAATTGGTATGTAAGCAAGCACTTTTATTCAGTTGTAGACATCATCTTAAATAACTCACTTTTACTGCCAATATTGAGTTTTTGATAAATACGATATAAATGGTTTGAAACCGTAGAAGGCGATAAGTCTAACTCACGAGCGGCTTCTTTGAAGGTTAAACCGGTTGCTAATACTTGCACTACTTCTCGCTCGCGCATTGATAAGCTATCAAGCGGTCCTTGTGGCCAAATTTCAACAATCACTAAATCATTAAAAGGTTTAAGGGCTACTTGTAAACCGTCTACTTCATAGTTTTTCTTCATCATATCTAAAGCAAAGGGCAATTTCAGTAACGTTGTTTTTTCATTGCCATAAGTGCTCTCTAATAAATCGATAAAACTCGTCTGCACCTGATGAAAGTAACCTTGGCGATCACAAATAGCCTTATGATTATTTTTATGAGTATTACTATCAGCTGAATGCGCTAATTGTAAAAACAATGCATGCTTAGCTGCTGTTAACAAGTGATATAACGCCTGCTTTTGGTTGTCTTTATCTTGTTCAGAAAAGGAGTGTTCTCGCTCAAAACGGTATAAGGTCAATAAGGTAAATAAGCCAGTTCTATCATCAAGATGCACCGAAGACAATATTCGCTCAATACCGTTGGGCTTAAAACATTTCAAGTAAATTGGGGATTGATAAAAGTCTTGATCGGCAATTAAATCTTGCATATCTATAGGGGAGCCTAAATTATCAAAAAGCTTATCCGCAAGTGGGTTGATGGCAAGATTATCTAATAAACTTTGGGTTAACGATTCAGGCACATTCACTAAGGTATGATTATGAAACTTGGCTGTTTGTTGATGACCATTACTCCAAATGGCACCATCAAAGTCAATTAAGCCTTGTAACTTAGCTAGCGCCCATTGCCTGTATTCAGCCAAATCAATTTTACTGGTTGATAAATAAAGTTCACCAATAAATTGATGTAATTTTTTTTTCTGCTCAGGTGAGGTGTTTGACAAAGAAGCATGAAGCATTGGGTAATTTTTACTATAGCATTAAAAAATTGTCGAGCTATGATAATGCTATGTCAACCAATATGATGCAAGTTGAATGTCTCAATTAACGACAAAAAATACTCATAACAACAATAAAAGGCACTATGATGCCATCGTCATTGGTGCAGGTATTGCCGGCTTAATCGCTGCACTTGAATTAGCAAAAAGCAATAAACAGGTATTAATACTTGACGCACAAAAAGAAGAACATGTCGGTGGTTTAGCAAGAAGCGCTTTTGGCGGTATGGCACTTATTGGCACGCCTGAGCAAAAACGCAACAATATTAAAGATTCCCCTATCATTGCCTTAAAAGACTGGTATAGTTTTGCCAATTTTTCTGATGATGATGTATTTCCCAAACAATGGGCAAAACTATACGTAGAACGTAGTTACCAAGATATTTATTTATATGTCAAAAAACTCGGCGTTAAATTTTTACCTGCGGTTAACTGGGTAGAGCGTGGTTTATATACTGGCGGTAACTCGGTGCCACGTTATCATGTGATGTGGGGCACCTCATTAGAGCTGGTTAACAAAGTACTTGACGCGATTACCCCCTTTAAGCACAAAAATATTCATTTTATCTTTAACTGCAAAATAAACCAGTTACTTAGCTCAAAAAACACTATCATAGGTTGCCAAGATACCGAACAAAATCAATACATTGCTAGTCATACTATTGTTGCTTCGGGCGGTTTCACCGGTAATTTAGCAAAAGTTAAAGCTCACTGGCCTGAACACTTCTCCCCTGCTCCAAAAGCGATGTTAAACGGTACACATCCCAGTTGTGATGGCACTATGCATGATGTGGTTTCTGATATTGGTGGTAATATTACACACCTTGATAAAATGTGGAATTATGCCGCTGGCATTCCTCACCCTAAAGCAACATTTCAACATCAAGGTTTGAGTTTAATTCCTTGTAAGTCAGCCCTTTGGCTCGATAGCAAAGGTAAACGCATAGGTCCACAGCCCCTAATTACCGGTTTTGATACCCATGAATTATGTAAACGCATGAGTCAACAAAAGTCAGGTTATGCATGGCAAGTGCTTAATTGGAAAATAGCCAGTAAAGAATTTGCGGTATCTGGTGCTGAACACAACCAGATGATCCGCGATAAAAAGTTGTTAACTATGCTAAAAGAAACGCTACTTGGCAATCATAGGTTAGTTAAGCAAATGCAAAAGGAAAGCGATCATTTTATTGTTGCTGACTCAGTTGAAGAACTCACAACAAAAATGAATGCACTCACCGATAATGAATTATTAACTAAACAGGTATTACAACAAACATTGGATGATTACGACACCGTACTGTCAAGACCACCTTCACAATGGAATGACGATCAAATAAGGCGCATAGAGCATGCACGTAAATGGGGGGCTGATAAATTAAGAACCTGCAAACCACACCCCATTCAAGATAAAAAACATGGCCCACTGATCGCAATCAAAATATCTCTTATTAGCCGAAAAAGTTTAGGTGGTATTCAAACCAACCTAAATTCACAAGTACTTAGCCCTAATGCAGAGCCAATCAGTGGCTTATATGCTATAGGTGAAGCATCTGGTTTTGGTGGGGGTGGATCAAATGGTGAAAAGTCACTAGAGGGGACATTTTTATCTGGCTGTTTATTAACAGCACAACAAGCAGCAAAACATATCAACAATAAAAATAATATAGATACCGAAAAACAGGAAACTAAATAATGAAAAAAACAGCCGCATGGTTAACAAGATACGCTCTAGAACAAATTGGCGTAAAACATACCTTTGGTATTCCCGGCGTACATAATACTGAGCTTTATGACGAACTGAATAACTCTGAGCACATTACCCCTAATTTAGTTATGCACGAAGGTCACGGTGGCTTTATGGCTGACGCTATTAGTCGCGTTACCAATTCAATTGGAACCATGGTTATCGTGCCTGCGGCAGGTGTTACACATGCCGCCAGTGGTATTGCTGAAGCATTTCTTGATGGCATTGCTATGTTAGTTATTAGTGGTGGTATTCGCAATGACTCGCACTTTGATTACCAACTGCATGAAATAGATCAACTTAAGCTTGTCGAAGGTTTTACCAAAGCCGCGTTTAAAATAAATACTCATGAAGAAGTAATAAACACTATTTATAAGGCTTATGATATTGCCACCTCTGGCGAACCTGGACCAGTATTTATTGAGTTACCTGTTAATTTACAGCTTGATAAAGCAAATATCTCTGACTTGCCTGCCTATAAAAAACCAAATCAACCCCCGTTATCAACACCACTTATGGCGCAAATAGACCAAGCAGCAACAATGTTAATGCAAGCTAAAAAGCCTGCTATTTTTGCGGGTTGGGGAGCAGTACATGCCAGTGATGAACTCATTACTATTAGTGAGCATATTGGCGCGCCGGTATCAACAACCTTGCAAGGCCTTAGTACTTTTCCTGCAAACCACCCGTTACATGCAGGATTTTGTCTAGGCTCTGCGGCTGTACCCTCAGTACAACATGCCTTTGCCGATGCAGATTGTGTACTTGCTATTGGTACACGCTTTGGTGAAATAGCCACAGGCAGTTTTGGCGGTAAATTACCAGCAAACCTTATTCATATTGATATTAACCCACAAGTCTTTGATATCAATTTTAAAACAGCCATCGCTATTGAAGGGGATTCAAAACAAATTTGTCAGCATTTAATGAAGGCGCTAGCAGCTATTGATACCGCCAAAGATGCCACAAAAACAATTCAAAAAATCGCTATCGATAAAAAATCTTATCGTCAAACTTGGTACCAGCATGATTCAAAAGATAGAGTGAACCCTGTCCTGTATTTTGATGAATTAAGAGCACAATTAAGTGATGATGCCCATCTTGTGGTTGATGATGGCAATCACACCTTTTTAACCGCAGAGCTAATGCCAATACATCAAGCCTATGGTTTTATCTCCCCCACTGACTTTAATTGTATGGGCTATGCAACCCCTGCCGCCATTGCCGTTAAAATGGCCAAGCCTGATCACGAAGTGCATGCCATTGTCGGTGATGGTGCCTTTATGATGACCGCCACCGAACTTTCAACAGCGGTGAGTGAGAACTTAGGATTAGTTATTGGTGTGTTTAATGACGGCGAATTATCACAAATTGCTCAAGCGCAACAAATTCCCTATAACCGTAAAACCTGCTCGGTACTGCCCCAGACTAAACTCAAAGGTTTAGCTATGGCTACAGGCGCTGAGTATGTTCGTATAGAAAATAATCAAGCAATAAAAACGGGCATAAAAACAGCACGTGAGCTTGCCCAAGCAAATAAAACTGTCATTTTAGATATTAATATTGATTATTCAAAAGCTACCGCCTTTACCCAAGGTGCGGTTAAAACCAACTTAAAGCGCATGCCATTACCCACCAAGGTTCGTATGGTTGGCAGAGCCTTGGTAAGAAAGGTTACCGGATAATTTTTTTTTGCCCATATAAACAAAGCTGAGGCGTAAAGTAGACTTACCCTCAGCTTTGATCTAGAACACCTCCTTTGTTGTTGTTTTTGTAGGGTGATTGATCTTTTTGCGGTAAATTTTGTTCGAAAACTAAGCCCTTTAGTTGTGTCAAGTAATGCCAACCCTTGATATTTTTAGCAAAAATAACTTAGCAGGCACTTGTTAACTTCTTCTTATGTTATAAACAACACAACCACTCATTGATCGCTTTATTTACTGGTTTTTCGCTACTTGATGATGTTGTAATTTGTTCGGATTATGTAATTTCAAAACCACTCGGCGATCATAAAAGCTCACTTCACGTGTCTTATTTGCCACCACAGGCGATCCTTCTCCAAAAGCAAAAGTGGCAATTTGCTGCTCATCAACCCCTTGCGCTATTAACAATCTTTTTACGGATTCAACTCTTGCTTGTGATAACGTTTGATTCAAAGATTCCTCTCCGGTTAAATCGGTATAACCAGATAAATCTACTTTCATGCTAGGTGAGTTATGTAATATTTGCGCCAAAGCCGCTACTTGTTCCTGATAATGGGGCGCAATATCGCTTGAGCCGGTAGAGAACTGTAAACTCATCAACAAATTTTCAGCTTGTAATTGTCCTGTTTGCTTTTGTTGATGCTCTAAAGCAACTAATTGCTCTTGATAGGAAGATTCTAGGCGCTTTAGCTTAGCTTGATATTGAATGTGACTTTGTTTACTCGTTTGTTGATAATCACCCTCAGCTTTAGTTAACGCTAACGCTAACGCTTGGTTTTCTTCATTTACCTTAATAAATTTAGCAATAAAAGTACCGCCAATACCGGCAACAAAAGCGCCTAAAGGGCCGGCAACAATACCACCAATAACGGCACCTGTTCCAAAGCCAATATTTTCATTATTCACTTTTTGCTGTTTTTGTTCTGACAGCGTTTTTGAAATGACACTATCATTTGCTGACGCGGGAGTCGTTGCTAATGTCGCCATCACGATTGAAGCTATTAATGTTTTTGTTAATATTAACGGTGTATTTGTATTCATCATAATTCCTCTTTTCTACCCTATTTGTTATAAAACAGTTTTGTTGTCAGCTGCTATTAAACAAAAACAAAAAGTCTTTAAAATGCTAAAAATAAGGCAAAGTGCTGAGCAAATATGGCAACAATATGGCAATTTAAAAAAATTGGCGCGTTTAGGAAAAAATTTAGATATAGTCAGGGAAACGAAAGACTGTTGAATAATTAAAAGAAGTACAATCACTATGTCTAAACGCATTGCTATTGTTGAAGATGAAGCCGCTATACGTGAAAACTATGCTGATGTGTTACGCAGCCAAGGTTATCAAGTGCAAACCTATGCTAATAGAGAAACCGCCACGCAAGCATTTAATTTACGTTTGCCCAATTTAGTTATTTTAGATATTGGTTTAAATGAAGAATATGACGGTGGTTTCCTATTATGTCAGCAATTACGAAGCCAATCAGCCAGTTTACCTATTATATTCCTTACTGCACGCGATAATGACTTTGATACCGTTTCGGGCTTACGTATTGGTGCGGATGATTACTTAACCAAAGACATTAGCCTTCCACATTTAACCGCTCGTATTTCGGCATTATTTCGCCGTCAAGAGGCATTAAAACAACCAATAAGTAATGCACACATCACCCGAACGGGTTCATTAACCATTGATAGCCAACGCATGACTATTACTTGGCAAAATCAAGCTATTGATTTAACCATTACAGAGTTTTGGTTAGTGCATGCATTAGCTAAACACCCAGGCCATGTAAAAAATCGCCATCAGTTAATGACTGACTCTAAAATTTATGTCGATGACAGCACTATTACTTCCCACATAAAACGAATTCGTAAAAAATTTATTAAATTTGATTCGAGCTTTGACTGTATTGAAACCGTTTACGGCATGGGTTATCGATGGTTAAGCGTCCAGAACAATCCACAAAATACTCATGAATAAAAAACGTATTAATCTGCGCTTTGGTTTGCGTACTAAGTTGTTGTTACTTTCAAGCTTTTTATTTGTCATTCCTTGGTTTGGCTATCAATATGTATGGGAAATGGAAAAATATTTACGTTTCGGGCAAGAGCAAACGCTAGTCGGTACCGCAAGAGCTTTAGCGACTGCATTGCATGAACGTGAAAATCTATTTAATAACCAAGCTAGCTTTTTGCCAAGCGTAGAGCAAGGAAAAGATTTATATGGTTATCAGTTAACTGAAGCTGTTCAATTAGACGGTTTACCTAAAGACTGGCCTCACTTTTCCGAGCGGGCCCACTTTTATAATCACCAACAGCAACTTTTTGCCCACCAAGCCTTAAGTCTAAACTTTAAAGCCAGTGTTGGTAAGTACGATAAATACTTGTACTTATTCTTTCAAGTTGTCGATGATCACCTTGTATTTCGTGGCAAAAACAGCCGTAGCATCCGCCATAATGATCATTTAGCCTTATCCTTTAGTGATCAACATAATAACCTTAATCGTTTTATTATTAGTAATAAAAAAGCGGGATGGTTATCTGCTTACAGTATCAGTGACGATGAACAAGACATTCCTTCTCCTGCTCACAAAATTCAAGGCCAATGGCTGGTCACACCACAGGGCTATAACATTGAGTTGCGTATCCCTTTAAAATCGCTGGGAGAAAAGATAGCATTTGCTTTATATGACGTAGACCAAGCGTCAGCCAAAGTTCACTCTGCGGTAGGCTCTGCAAATCCAAATAAAATTGAAGATCTTGGTACGATATTGGTTCCATCACCCGAGATTGAACGAATTGTTAAAGGTATGCACTATACCAACTCGAGTATTTGGGTAGTAGATCAACATCATAGAGTTCTCGCCAGTGCTGGTTCACTGAAATCGGCCAGTGGTGTTTGGCATAAAAAAAATCTACAGCCAAACCCCGAAGAAACAAAGAGTATTTGGTTTCAATTTAAACAGACGGTTTTGTTACCACTGTATTACAAAATATTGACCAAGCCCGCCCCTGACTTTATTGATAAACTATACGATGCAAGACATCTAAAAGGTGGGCACATTGACAGTGCTTTAAGAGGTCAAGGTAAATCACAGTGGCGCTTAACTACCGACAAAAAAGCCTTAGTACTCTCGGCCGCCTATCCTATTTATATCAACCATAAAGTGCGTGGCGCAGTCATTGTTGAAGAAACAACTAATGGCATTCGCACCTTACGTAACCGCGCTTTAGAAAAACTCTTTAGCGTAATATTAACAATCATGGTTTTTGGGGCATTAACTTTTATTATTTTTGCTACCCGAATATCATCACGTATTAGGCAATTATCAAATCAAGCTGAGCGCGCTATTGATCATCAAGGGCGCATTATTGGCAAGATGTCACCATCAAAGAGTAATGATGAGATAGGTGATTTATCTCGAAGCTTTACCACAGCAGTAAATCGTTTAAGCGAATATAATCATTATCTAGAAAACATGTCATCACGCTTATCTCATGAGCTTAGAACGCCTATTGCCGTGGTAAAAACATCATTAGAAAACCTTGCTATACAAAACAATCAGCAATTATTATCAATCGACAGTAATGATAAAAATGCCTATATTCAACGTGCCCAAACTGGGGTTAATACCTTAAATTTGATCCTCACTAATATGAGTGAGGCGACCCGACTTGAACAAATGCTTTTGAGCACAGAAAAAATAACGTTTGACTTAAAAAGTGTTATTGACGGATGTATCGCTGGCTACCAACAAGTATATGATAATATTAACTTTAAGTTGAATATTAGCTTAAATAAATTAGCTTTTTACGGTTCACCCGAACATATAGTGCAGCTGTTAGATAAAATTATTAATAACGCAGTAGAGTTTAGCCAAGACAAGTTAATTACCATTGAATTAACCAAACATAACGATAAGGCCGAATTATTCATTGCAAATAATGGAGCATTACTCCCTGAACAATTAAGTGAGCGCTTATTTGATTCTATGGTATCACTTCGCTCCCATTACAGTGTAGATAAACCAGAAGTGCCTCACCTAGGTTTAGGGCTTTATATTGCGAGGCTTATTTGCCAGTTTCATCAGGGGGAAATCACAGCTCACAACCATCATTCACCTGATGGCGTAACAATAAAAATAATATTACCGATAATCACATAGTATTAGGGTCTGTTGATCTTTCGAGCTTTATTTTACAGCGATTTGTTGGGTATTTATACAAGGCAGAGCTTTTGTCATGTGGTTTTTTCACATAAAAAAGCGATAACGCCGTAAAAATGTCCAACAAACACTGTTTGAAGGATTCGGCTAAAAGCGCTTTAACTCTTTGTTGAGTAGTATTTGCTTAGAATGACTAGGCTACAC
>JASMAS010000053.1 GCA_030754235.1 Litorilituus sp. | reverse complement strand
ACTAACACCCGTATTTTCAAGTAAGGTTCGCTCGCCACATGCCCAAGTACCTTTTATATATTGAACAACTGCGGTATTAAGACCATGACCTACTGCGCGGGCAATAGTGCCAAAACCTGAGGTAGATTTGCCTTTACCATTGCCCGTGATCACAATAATTATTCCACGCTCGTCTTGAGCACTGTCAATACGCTGATCAACTTTCTCTTTTACCGCCTGCATTCTTTTTTTGTGTTGAATACTTTTGGTATCTTCATTGTTATTGGTCATATGTAGTCTTTCTCTTAATGTTTGTTTTTTCGTTAAGCAGAGTTTCTTGTTCTCACCATAATAAATAAAAAGAATAAACTACCTAATGCCGAGGTAATTATGCCAATAGGTATTTCTGCATTTTCTAGAGCCGAGCGGGCTATAATATCAACCCAAATAAGAAAAGAACCGCCAATTAATGCGCTGCCTATGACAAGTTTTAAGGTGGTAACGCCAATCAGTTGCCGTACTATATGAGGGATCATCAAACCGACAAATCCTATACCGCCACAATAGGCTACTATGGTGGCGCTTAAGGCAGCACATAGTCCAAGCATCAGAAGTCGAAGCTTATCCACATTAACCCCTAGACTTGCGGCACTTTCATCACCTAGCAGTAAGGCATCGATTTGGCGGTGCAGAACGATAATAATGCTAAGAGTTAACAACACAATAGTGGCAATGACGTAAAAATTACTTATTTCAACACGAGATAAACTGCCCATTAGCCAGAAGATGACACGGTTAGTAGCAAAAGGCTCACCAAAATATAAAATAAATTGTGTTAGCGCTGTTAGCATAAAAGAAACGGCGATCCCTGCAAGCAATAATTGTTCCATGCGCTGTAATAACTTGGCAATAAGTACTACTATGACAATAGCAAATAACGCACCTAAAAATGCCGCTAAGGGCAGAGCGATGTATAGTTGTTCACCTAATGGTGAATCGGTTATCACTATATTTGCTAGCGTTGCCCCAAGACCAGCCCCAGAAATAATACCAAAAAGGTAAGGATCCGCTAAAGGGTTACGGGTTGTGTTTTGCAATATAGCCCCTGCAATAGCTAAACCCATACCTGCTACTAAGGCAACTAGCACTCGAGGGACTCGTACTTGCCAAATAACCATATCGGTGATCTTGTCTGAACATTGTCCCACAATACAATTAAAGATTTGGCTATTTGTCATGGTTGCAGGACCAAAGCTTAGACCGGCAGTTAAGGATATTAACGTCACTATAATGAGTAGGGGAATTATCAACGATAACTTATGCATTGAAATCCCCTTTAATGTGCTTACGTTGATTGGGATGTGCTAAAGAAAAATACACTCTAGGATGATGAGTTATCGGGTCTTTTTCAAGTAAACAAGGTAGGTTAAATACTTGGCTAAGTTGCTGCTCAGTTAACACATCTGTTGGGCTACCATCACAGACAAGTTGCCCTTGATGCATAAGCAATAAACGTTGGCAATATTGACTGGCTAAATTAATATCATGAACTGTCATAATCACAGTGATCTTTAACTGCTTAACTAATTGTAAAATATGATGTTGATAATAAACATCGAGATGATTAGTGGGCTCATCCAGAATTAATATTTGTGCTTTTTGGACTAACGCACGTGCAATCAATACTCGTTGCTGCTCGCCGCCAGAGAGTTTGTCAAAAATTTGGTGACTAGCATGGCCAAGTCCAACCTTATGTAAAGCTAGTTGCACCTGCTCTTTATCATGATCACTGTGTATCGAGAACAAATTTCGGTGAGGTATTAACCCCATTTTGACAATGTCAGCCACTGTTAAGCTAAATATTGGGGCAGTTTTTTGTGCGACTAAGGCAAAGCATTGAGCTATTTGTTTAGCATTGTAATGATGTAATGCTTTATTTTTTAGAAAAATACTGCCTGAAAGCTGTGAATGTTGAGTTTTTTTTATTTGATTGGTAAGACAGCGTAATAAGCTCGTTTTACCTGCACCATTAGGCCCTATTATACCAATAACCTCACCTTGACTAACGTCAAAGCAGATGTTGTGTAAAATTTTTTTATGGTTCGCCTGCCAGCATAACTGGCGTACTTTTAATTGAATTGCCATAAATTATTGGTGTTTTCCCGCACGCATTAAAAAAGAGTATTTTGTGGCTAGGTATCTGACTTATCATTATTCATGACTTACAGTTGCGGGTACAGTTGAGGACTCATTACAACAGTATGTAATTACACCCCATTCCCTAGCATTAATCTAGATTCTACCTTGTATAAAAATAGGCTGCAAGCTTTAGATGTTTAGATGGCTAAAATACATAAGGAAATCACTGCTGTGGTGTGTAAATACGGCCTGATAGCGCCAAAATAAAGCCTTATTGCTATTAGGTACTTCTTTAATTACTGACTATAGTTAGTAAGGATATTATGACAAAGGAGAAAAGTATGAAAGGTAATAGCAAAGTGATCGCGAGTTTGAACGGTTTGTTGCATAACGAATTGGCAGCTATTGATCAGTATTTTACTCATTCACGTATGTATCAAGATTGGGGGTTAGATAAGTTATTTGAGCAACTTGATCATGAGATGAAGGAGGAAATTACCCATGCCGATGCGTTAATAAAGCGTATTTTATTTCTAGAAGGCACGCCCAATTTAACTGACAGGCGGGATTTAATGATTGGTAGTGACGTTCCTTCTATGTTGAAAAATGATCTGATCTTAGAAATGGAAGTTGTTGCGGCATTAAAAGCAAGCATCCAGTTATGTGAAGTAGAGCAGGATTATCAAAGCCGAGAAATGTTGACAACCCTTCTAGAAGATACTGAAGAAGATCATGTTTACTGGCTTGAAAAGCAACTGGGGTTAATAGATAAGGTCGGCTTGAATAATTACATTCAATCGCAAATGGGCAGCCATTTAGGTGCTTAACCTCTCTATTTTAATTTAATAGGAGAACTTGGTAATGAAAGGCAAGAGCAATATTATAACACTGTTAAACAAGGCATTGGCGGTGGAGTTAGTAGCGATTAACCAGTATTTTTTACATGCCCGTATGTATAAAAATTGGGGTTTGGTTAAATTAAACAAAGCTGATTATAAAATATCTATTGAAAAAATGAAGCAGGCTGATGATTTAATTGAGCGTATTCTTTTTCTTGAGGGTTTACCTAATTTGCAGGATTTAGGTCGGTTACAAATTGGTGAAAATGCACCAGAAATGTTGCAAGCAAACATGACGTTAGAGTATCAATCTCGAGAAGTATTACAAGAAGTTATTGCTGCTTGTGAATTGCAACATGATTATATCAGCAGAGACTGTGTGGAAGAGCTACTTGAAAATGTAGAGGAGCAGATAGATTGGATAGAAGCACAACAATATTTAATTGCTAACGCAGGATTAGAAAATTATTTACAATCTATGATGGAGTAAAAAGTGTAATTAACTTAAATGAGACGTTATTAAGCAACGCGAGGCTCTGCTTCTGAAATTTTCATGAGCTTGTTATTTAATACGCGCTTGCTGCACTGGCAACATTTACCACATTGTGAGCCTATTTTTAGCTCGTGGGTTAGCTGCTTCATAGTGTGAGCACCATTGTCTACTGCGTCTTCAATTTGTGAATCAGTTACACCATGACAAATACAAACGTACATTAGTTTTACCTAGGAGGAAATCTTAAATCAACATAGCTATTGTAATACAAACAAGAGTGATTATCAATAGCGATTAAAAAAATAGAAGTTGATATAAAAAAGCAGCCGAAGCTGCTTTTTTTGTGTTTTTTATTTGGGTCGCTAAGCTGTTAATTTACTTTTACAGCTTTTAACAAAACGTTACTAGCAAGGTAATAATTACCAGATTTTAACGCGTTTTTCAGGTGCGATGTACATAGCATCACCTTCTTTTACATTGAAGGCATCATAAAATTCATTCATGTTAGATAGGGAGCCTAAAGCACGGAATTCACCTGGAGAGTGAGGGTCAGTCGCAACACGGTTGCGCATTGATTTTTCGACGATTTTAGAGCGCCAAATTTGTGCATACCCCATAAAGAATCGTTGATCCCCTGTTAAACCATCGATGACTGGGGCCTCTTGGCCTTTTAATGAGGCTTTATATGCTTTATAAGCGATTGTTACACCAGATAAATCACCAATATTCTCACCTAAAGTCAGTTCACCATTAACGTGTAAATCATCAAAAACTTGATAACCTGCATATTGCTTCACTAAGGATTGAGTACGGTTAGCAAACTCTTTAAGATCTTGCTCTGTCCACCAATTACGTAAGTTACCTTGGGCATCGTACTTACTGCCTTGATCATCAAATCCGTGACCCATCTCATGACCAATAACTGCGCCAATACCACCGTAGTTTACGGCATCGTCAGCTTTCATGTTGAAGAATGGCGGTTGTAAGATTGCTGCAGGGAATACAATTTCGTTAGCCGGTGGGTTGTAATAAGCATTCACTGTTTGCGGAGTCATGTGCCATTCCCACTTACGAATAGGTCCACCAAGTTTAGCCAATCCTTTATCACTGGACACTTTGCGTGAGCGAATGATGTTGCCAACTAAGTCATCTGATTTGATAGTTAAATCAGCATAGTCTTCCCATTTATCCGGGTATCCTATTTTAGGTGTGAAAGCTGCAAGTTTTAGATGTGCCGCTTTTTTCGTATCTTCTGACATCCATTCTAAGTCTGAAATACTGGAGCCATAGGCGTTGCGTAAGTTTTCAACTAACTCACTCATGCGAGATTTAGCTGCAGGGGTAAAGTGACGAGCAACATATACCTTACCAATGACTTCACCTAAATTACCATTGACAACACTAACACCACGTTTCCATTGCGGACGTTGCTCTTGACGACCATTTAACTGCTTTGAAAAGAAATCAAAGTTTTCGTTATCAAGCTCAGTGGTTAAATAACTTGAAAAAGCACTTAATGTATTGAATGTTAAATACTGTTTCCAAACGTCAATGGGGGTTTCGTCAAAGACTTTACCAAAACCTTCGATAAAATCAGGTTGATTTATAATTATATCTTTTTGGTTGGTAACTTTTTCTGCTGCTAAAAAGGCTTGCCAATTGAATTTATCCGTAAGTTCATTTAGCGCTGTGGTGGCAAATTTATTATAGCGTTTTTCACTGTCGCGACTTTGTACACGAGTCCAATGATAAGTAGCAAGGTTGGTCTCTAATGCCATAATATTCTGTGCGGCATCTTTACCGCTTTCTAAACCAGCTAGGTTATACATATTCTCTATATGGGTAACATAGCCTTTACGTAAATTAACAAAACGTTCAGCTTCATTAAAATAGTAATCTTTATCAGGTAAGTTTAAGCCATTTTGCCAGATATGAATGGCATAGCTAGAAGAATCTTTAGCATCGATAGAAATGTATAGTGCTAGAGGGTTATTAATGCCTGCTGTTGAATAGGTACCGAAAAATTTAGCTAAATCATCTTTGCTTTTAATGTCTTGAATAGCCGTTAAGATATCTTGAACAGGGGTTATACCTGCAGCATCACGTTGCTTTGTGTTCATGTATGAACGGAAAATATCAGCTACTTTTTGCTCGTCAGTGCCAATTTTTAGTCCTTCAGTGGCAGCAAGCTCTTCGATAATCATTTTAACATCTTCGTCAGCTTTATCACGTAAGTCATAAAAAGAGCCAATAGCGGTTTTATCAGCGGGTATTTTATGGTTATTCATCCAACCACCGTTAATATAGCGGTAAAAGTTGTCTTGTGGACGAATGTTAGTGTCCATATTTGCTTTTTCAATGCCGGAGGCAAGTGCTGTTTTTTGTGGAGCTTCAACACTGCTTTGAGCAGCTGGGGTGTTATTGTCATTATCACTACAGGCGCTTAGTAGTAATAAAGAAGAACAGACTGCACTGGTTATAATCGCTTTCATTATTTGGTTCTCATTTGATTGTATTTGTGCATCTTAGCGCTTTATTGTTGACCAACAATAAAGCAAAAGTGCGGTAGGTCGATATTACTGGGAATCTAAGGGGATTTCTAGTAAATGACGCATCTATTTACATATTTAATGTAACTAAAAGTATATGAATTATTAACTATTTATTTACAATGTTAACTGAGGAAAAGGAACCTTTTTATCAACTAAACTGTTATTTTTTAGCGTGAGAGATAAAAAGGTTTACCGCACATTGGCACATTTCATCAATTTGACTGGCATCGGCATAAATGCCATCGATGACGAGTTGTGCTATGCCATGTAAAGTAGCCCAAGTTACCTGTGCTAGGCGTAGAGAAGACTCTGATTGTGGCAGTATCCCTTTGCTTTGCCATGTTTTAGTCATTTCAACTTGAAACTGAAAACTGGGGTAAGCGACATTAATTAAGCTTTGTGAAGTGTGCTGGTTTTCGCTTTCCTTTTTCCATAATGTGCTACCAAACATCAGTTTATATATGTCGGCATTTTGTGTGGCAAACTGAACATAATAATGAACAAACTGTTGGTACTTTTCTTCATCAGATAGCTGTTCGTTGGAAAAAATTTGTTCAGCTTGCGTTTGCCACCTTGTAAAGCCTTGTGCAGCAATAGCAGAGAGTAGATCATTCTTGTCTTTAAAGTGATGATATGCTGCTGTGCGAGATACCCCAATACACTCAGCCAGTTTTCTTAATGATAGTGCTTCAATGCCTTGTTCACTAATCATGCTTGTTGCGGTAGAAAGTAAGCTGCTACGCAAGTCACCGTGATGGTAGCTTGAGCTTGGGTTTTTAGTTTTACTTTGTGACATTAAGTTATCTTCATTTTGGCTGGTTGCTAAAGTGTCTTTCTATGGGGCATAGCAACATTTGAAAAAATAATTCCTGCGACTAGCGACATGAAAATTAAAAAAGTTTGTGAACCTAAATCGGTCACTTCTAGCATTTGTTGTCCTGAAACTAAACTATTTAGCCCAATATAAACTTTACTTCCGGGTACCAACACCACTAAGCCCAGTAACCTGACAATAGAAGAAGGTAAATTCATAACACGCGAAAATAAGTTACTGTAAATTCCAAGTGCAAATGCGCCAACAAAAGCGCCTAAAGCAACTCCTAAATAAGTACTTGCCCAAATACTGACACTAAAAGAAATATAGCCAGCAACAATCCCCCAAGGTGCATCTTTTATCCGAACTTTAAATAAAATTATTAGGGCGATAGAAAGACAAGTTACCGCTAACCAAGATGTCCATACCGGCATTATTTGGGGGGCGACAAAAGTGACTTCTCCCCACATTAGCTTACCCAGTGCCATGCCTAATACTGCGCCAAAATAAAGCTTAAAAAGGACCATGACGCCATCCATAATACGGGCAGTTCCTGACATTAAGTGCCTGGCCGCAAGCTCTGATAAACCAACGGTTAACGAAAGGCCCGGTATAAAGGCAATAATACTGGAGAGAATAACCATAGGTATATTGATACTTGGATCAAAAATAGAAATAAAAGAAGCAAGTAGAGATGTGGTTAAAGCCGCCATAGGTTCTAGCATTTCAGTAACACGTCTTGAGCGTTCAGCCCAAATCACAAACAAAAAGACTACAAAACCGAGTATGGTCGACCAAAAAACGTCATGCCAACTTGTGTGCATCAGCATGGCAAAAGCACCACTTGATGAACCAAAAGCTAAAAAGGTTAATAAAAAACCATAAGGGGATGGTTTGGCATTGACTTCATTTAAACGTTCTAATGCTTGAGATAATGTTCTTTCACCATTGACTAATTCATCAACAAGCTCATCTATTCTTGCTAATGAACCCAAATCAATATCACCGGGAGTGACTCGCACTAGGTGATTGTATTGATGATCGTCTTCATCATCGGACAAGATAAAAGTTAATGCCGTTGGTGTAATAATAAATGAAGCACGAATATCTAGAAATTTAGCGATAGACAGCAAGTTATCTTCTAAGCGATAGGCTGTAGAGCCAAGTTTGTGTAATGCTTTACCGAGTCGAATGATAAATCGACGTTTTTGATAAAAATCATTTGCTTGAGACATAGAAGTTGTATACTTTTGAAAAAATTATAGCCCATATGCTATGGTAATAGATTTTTGGGAAACTAGGTAGAAAAACTTAGTTTTTGATGACGGAGGTATAGCGATGACTTTGTTAATAATATTAGCCTGTGTTTTTGGTGCCGTTGCAATAATGCTTGTGTTAGGTGAACGGTATGGAAAACCAATGAGTAGTGAACAACAAACAAAATTTAGTAAAATAAGTTGGGTATTGGTTTTTGTAATCTTGTTGGCCGCTATAGTGAGGGAAGTAGTTTAGCAAAATGAGCTAAATGTTAGGGTCTGTTGATCTTTCGAGCTTGATTTTGCAGCGATTTTTTGGGTATTTATACAAGGCAGAGCTTTTGTCATGTGGTTGTTTCACATAAAAAAGCGATAACGCCGTAAAAATGTCGAACAAACACTGTCCGAAAGATTCGGCTAAAAGCGCTTTAACTCTTTGTTGAATAGTAAAGATGTTATTTATCTCACGTTTGTTCAATTCAAAAGTAGCTGTTAATCGCCTTTGGTAATACTTTTTAGTTTTTTTGATTTAAACTGAAGCTAGGTGTGATATAAGTGAGTCGATATTTAGCACTCATTAAGTTTTGTTTTTGCTAGGGCTTATAACTACCCATGAATAAACAGCTAAGTTAATTGAAATTCTTGTGTTGAAACATATTCCCCCTGGGCATTATAACTTCGATCATAAACATTGATATTCCCTTGATTATCTAGAGTAATAATATTTGTGGTGCGTGTGCCATATTCTGGAGAAATGATAAATATTGAGCTAAGTAAATGCTCCCAGTCTGTCGGTATACCTGTTTGAGGCAAATGTTCCACTTGAGCTTGTTGATGATTCTTCATCAAAATAAATAACTTTTCGATAGTGAGCGGTTGCATTTTAGCGCTAGAAATAGTGTTAGAGAGTTGCGCTAATCCTAACGACATTTTTGGCCATATATCGTGTAATGCGCCATTACTCATACTGTGAAAACCTTCATTTAATACGCACTGTTTTTGTGAAACACTGTCAAAGCACATTAAGTGATTTAGCTGTCCATAAACTAAGGTAAAGCCATTGTAATGATTAGATGACTCTTTTAATTCAGTCGTGAGTTGAACATCTGGTTTCGCTAAAGCATTGACTACCAAACAACCACGAGATTTTTTATGTTCATCAAAATCTTGTGGTTGGCGAAAGTTGGTTAAAGCGCTGAAACGCCCTTGCTTGGTTAAGCCCAGCCAAGAACCTCCTGCTTGTAGGTCTTTACCAGCTAAAATAGCATCTTGCTTATTGTTTTCAGGCCACCAGTGCATTGCTTGCGTTGGGCGCTGATGAAATTCATCACGATTAGCACAAATGATTACTGGGTACTTAGGGTGCTGTTTAATGGCAAAAAATAACACACACATATTAGCCCCTATGGTTGACCTGTGGTTTTATTGGCAGGCTAATTATTTATTTAATGCAGCTAATTGGGTTTTACTTAAAGCAATATCTTTATTGTAGTTAATGCCTATTCCTTGCTCTATTACCGAAGCAGCAGTCTCTTTCGCTTGTTCAAGAGAGTGCATTGCTGCTGTACCACATTGATATAAATTTAACTCAGGAATATCATTTTGGCTGACAACGTTTAGTACATCTTCCATAGATTTTAACCATGCATCTGCGACTTGTTGTTCGCTTGGTTTGCCAAGCAGGCTCATATAAAAACCTGTGCGACAACCCATAGGTGATAAGTCAATAATTTCCACGGTTTCACTATTTAAATGTTGACGCATAAAGCCTGCAAAAAGATGTTCAAGGGTATGAATGGCTTTGTCACCGATAATATCAATATTAGGTTTGGTAAAGCGCAGGTCAAATACCGTAATGGTATCGCCCTTTGGTGTGCTCATGGCTTTAGCAACACGCACAGCAGGTGCATTCATTATGGTGTGATCTACGGTAAAGCTGTCTAATAGTGGCATAGTAACTCTCTTTCCAATTTTTAAAATGTATAATAGTGAGATTTTAACACAGTTAGAAATAAACAGGAGCGTCAAAATCGACACCTTCATCACTGTATGCGGTTACGCTGACATCAGCAACTAAACCTTCAGGGTTTTTTACCTCATTTTCAAAAAAATCAGCTATTTGTCTGCGGCGACCATGGGCAGCCCAATCTTCAGCAGTGGCCCAAATTTCATTGAAAACGATAGTGTGTTTGTTTCTGGTTGCACATTCGTGGTCAATTTGACGTGTGACAGTGTATTGAATACAACCTTGCTCTCGGTAAGAGTCAGGCTCAAGAGCTTTTAATGTCTCAAAAAGTTGTTGCTCTTTACCTTGTTTTGCTTGAAATTGAGCTAATACGTATACGCGTTGTGACATGGTTTCTCCAGTAAATAAAATTTCTGCTTTTGTATTAGCATAAGTATATAATAGCGAAAGTAATTTGTAAGGGAGTTTTCCATGAAAGCCTGTGGCGTAGAGATAAAAGGCAACGATGCAATTATTTGTATTATGTCAAAAGAAAATAATTTGTATGATATTCCTCATACCCGAGTTCAAAAAGTTAGTTTAGATAATGCTGGTGATGCTGAACAAGTACAAAAATTTCAGTTTACCTTTGCTAAGTTAATGGAAGATTATCAAGTAACTCATGTATTTATAAAAGGTCGTGCCCTTAAAGGTAAATTTGCTGGTGGCCCTGTAGGCTTCAAGTTAGAAGCGGCGATTCAACTGATTACTGATCTACAAGTAGGAATATTATCGGCAAGTTTCATTAAAAAAGAATTAGCAAAAAGCCAAATCGATATCGACTTTCGCGATACTGGTTTAAAACAATACCAAGAGCAAGCTTTTAGCACTGTTTTTGCTTATTTAGAAAGCCACTAGTTTTATCAGCTTTTAGATTGTGCTAACTTGGGCCTACACAAGAATAATTAAATAACTTAGTTAACGATTTAGGGTTAGGAATTCTTATGAAGGAACAAGTGGGGCACATTTCTAAAGTCATCGTCTTTATTACCATTATTATGCTGCAAGCATGTGGTTCAGATAATGAAACTAATTTTTCTGTTTCTGCGAATACGAGTAAGGTCAGCTTCAGCAATGAATTTTCGCAAGCATCATCAGAGACTATTGCCATACAGGTAAATTTTACTGGTGATGGTTTATTGGTTGGTTACGCGCCAGAAGTTACCCCTGTTGCTTGGTTAAAGTATCGTTCTGAAAATGTTACTGCTAATTCTGCCACTATTTATCTTGATGTCATTAATGGAGAATTTCTTCTTGCTGATACTTATTTAACAAAAATACGTTTGGCGGTCAGTAATGATGATGCTAGTAACTTTGCTTATCATGATATTGATGTTTCATTATTAATCTGGAACTTAGCGGTCGATACGCAAAAAATTAAATACAATGGCACCTTTGGTGACGATAGCATAGTAGAGCAAACTTTTACTATAACCAGTGAAAAAAATGCATGGACAGCAAGTGTTGATGTTGATTGGTTATCTTTAGATGTAACTTCTGGAACAGGTGACGCCACAATTGTGGTAACACCCGATATAGGTTCATTAGCAGCACCAGGCTTACAGCAAGGCAATATTATTTTAACAGAGTCAACCTCGGGTGATAGTAAGTCTATCCCCGTTGAGTTGGCACTTGATAATGTTTATTTATACGCTGAACGGTCAGCCGTTTCCTTAATGTCAACAGCGGCTAAATCAGCATTAGCAACAACCGTTGCCATCAATAACAATGGCAAGGCAATTAGTTGGCAAGCATCCACAGAAGCTGATTGGTTAACTGTTAGTTCTGTTGGTGATAATAAACTTCACATTACAGCCGATCCCAATATTGCTCCTCTACATCAGAATTCATCTGCTCAGGTTCTTGTTACTGCTGATTTGAGTTCGCATGCTATTAGTGAAATTATTCATGTTAATTTTTATAATAGTGATTTAATGGTTGAAAATAAAGTGTTGTCACCGTTAGAGATTAACGATAATGAAATGTTAACCTCGCCGCTAAAACCTCAGTTTTATGTCGCTGTAGCGAATAAATTTATCACTTATCATCAATATACAGGTGAACCTCTTTCAAGCTTGACCGTTTCTCCAGAAAATAGCGATTTAGAGCAACTTATATTGCACCCAGAAGGTGACTATATATTGGCTAAAGCGATCGAGACGGTGATGGAAGGCGATGTAAGCACAACGGTTATCCATCGTTATAAAATTGACCCAACAGATAATACCTTTATTGAAATTGTTGATTTTGATATTGCCTATGAGCCAACCAATATAGTGCACTTGTCAGGACGTTATTTTGTGGTCACCCAAACGCTAGAATTTGCAGATGAAAATCTTAAGGTTTTATTTTGGGATCCCGAAAATGCCTACTTTGCCACAAAAATTGATCTTGCAGCTCAAGCTAATACACTATTTGCTTTAGATAATAACTCGGTAAGTATTAAACGTTATTTACCACAGGTGAATGATTTTGGTGATGATAAAGTGATGACAACGCTAACACACGAGTATCATCCCGAATCATTACCCGATGGAGAGCCTATCTATGATTTTATTGTCAGCAATGACGAGGCTCATATTTATGCGGTTAGTAGCACTAGCGAGTGGATCAGCTTTGATGGTGAAGCGTTTACTGATAATGGATTATTAGAAATTAATGAAAATGTAGTGACATTATTGCTAGCAAAAAATAATGATAGCCAACCAAATTATTTAAGAATTAATACTTCTAGTCCTCTGGGTTTTTATTTAGATATCTATGATAACGAGCAAAATTTAACTTCAACGGTTCTCACTCAAGGTAGCCAACCGAGTAGTCTTAAACTTTCTGGAGATGATCAGCGCTTAATTATCAATGTTGATAGATCAAATAACTTAGACGTTGACTCTCAAATTGAGCTGATCTCTTTGTAAGGTTAATCGTATTAAATACAATTGATTAACAGAATTTCAAAGGAGCTTTTAAGCTCCTTTTTTAGTTTTTTAATCAATAGTAATCCTTAAACTAATCGCTAATTGATTCAAAAAGACCTTTTAAAAAGGCCAATAACATGGTTAAATCAAACGCATGTTTGAACATCCGACCAGTTGCTTGCTATTTTTGAAAAAGCCGCTGAAAAAATTATTGGAGAGAACCTATGCCAGAATATAAATCACCAGTTAGAGACATTAAGTTTGTAATGCAAGAGTTGCTTGATTGTGAAACTCATTATCAAAAGCTTGGTTATGAAGATGCAACTATCGATATGGTTGATGCTATCATTGGTGAAGCTGCTAAATTTACCGAACAAGTTATTGCGCCAATTAATCAAATTGGTGACGAGCAAGGTTGTACTTGGAATAATGGTGAAGTAACCACGCCTGATGGCTTTAAAGAAGCTTATCAGCAATATGTTGAAGGTGGTTGGCCAACACTAGCACAAAGCATTGACTTTGGCGGGCAGGGCTTACCGCACTCATTAAATACAGCTATTTCAGAGTTGTTTTCAGGGGCTAACCATAGTTTTGCTATGTACCCAGGCTTAAGCCATGGTGCTTTAGCAACGATTGAAGAGCACGGTAGTGATTTTCAAAAAAACACCTTCATGCCTAAGTTAGTTGAAGGGGTATGGACAGGTACTATGTGTTTAACTGAACCACATTGTGGTACAGATTTAGGTATGCTTCGTACGAAAGCAGAGCTTAATGAAGACGGTAGCTACTCATTAACAGGGACTAAAATTTTCATTTCTGCCGGCGAACATGACTTGTCAGATAATATTGTTCATATTGTCATTGCACGCATTCCTGGTTCTCCAGAAGGCAGTAAAGGTATTTCTTTATTTATCGTACCTAAATTTAATGTCACTGAAAATGGTGAAGTTGCCGATAAAAATGCGGTAAGCTGTGGCTCAATTGAGCATAAAATGGGTATTAATGCGAACGCAACTTGTGTAATCAACTTTGACGGCGCAAAGGGTTACTTAATTGGCGAAGTAAACCGTGGCTTAAATTGTATGTTTACTTTTATGAATGCCGCCCGTTTAGGTGTTGCAACTGAAGGTGTTGCTGCTGCTGAAGCATCTTTTCAAGGAGCACTTGCTTATGCAAAAGACCGATTACAAATGCGTTCTTTAACGGGTGTTAAAAATCCTGATGGGCCCGCTGATGCCATTATTGTACACCCAGATGTGCGTCGTATGCTATTAACTCAAAAATCTATTGCTGAAGGGGGTCGTGCCTTAGTTGCTTATTTAGCTCAGTTAGTTGATATTGGCCATGCAAGTAAAGATGAAGCAGAAAAAGCGGCTACTGAAGCTAAGCTTGCGTTATTAACACCTATCGCTAAAGCTTTCTTAACTGAAGTAGGTCTTGAGTGTACTAGTCATGGTATTCAAGTCTTTGGTGGGCACGGCTTTATCAAAGAGTGGGGTATGGAGCAGCTAATGCGTGATACTAAGATCAGCTGCTTATATGAAGGTACTACAGGTATTCAAGCTCTTGATTTATTAGCCCGTAAAATTCTGGGCTCGAAAGGTGAAATTTTAAAACCATTTGGCGCAGAAGTAACTGCTTTTTGTGTAGCAAATGCGGGTAACGAAGCGATGCAAGAGTTCATTCAACCTATCATGACCTTTGGTGGTGATTTACAGAAAATGACTGAGCGCATTGGCATGAAGGCAATGCAAAATCCAGATGAAATTGGCGCTGCTTCCGTTGATTATTTAATGTATTCTGGCTATTTAACTTTGGCTTACTTCTGGGCAAAAATGGTTAAAGTTGCGCAAGATAAACTTGCAGCAGGTGAAGGTGATTCGGCTTTTTATGAAGCTAAAATCAAAACAGCGCGCTTTTATTTCCAACGAATCTTGCCAAGAGCAAGTGGTCATGCTGCTTGTGTTGAAAATGGTGCAGTTTCAATGATGGAACTTGCCGAAGATGATTTTTCTTTCTAGTAACTTGCTAAGTTATTAGACTAAAGGGGGCTAAGTGCTCCCTTTTTTGTGCCAGAAAAGTGTAATTTACTGGTGCCTAGCTATTATCAATTAGTGATTTTAGGCATGTTGAGCCAAGATATTATCGGCAATTTTGGCGGCAATCATGATAGTTGGCGCATTGGTGTTACCGCTAATTAATGTTGGCATAATAGAGGCATCAATAACCCGTAAGCTTTTTATTCCGTGTACTTTTAGCTCGCTATCAACGACGGCTAAATCGTCACTGCCCATTTTGCAGGTACCAACAGGATGGTAAATCGTATTGGTTTTATTTTTTAAAAACTCTAAAATTTCCTCATCGCTTTGCGTTTCTTCACCAGGAAAAATTTCTTTGCCGTTATGATCACTTAATGGCGGTTGCGCTAATATTGAACGCGCTATTTTAACCGCTTGAATCATATCCTTTTGATCGTCTTCATCTTGCAGCATATTTAAGGTGATTTTTGGATGAAGGCTTGGCTCACCACCATATAATGTAACGCTGCCGCGGCTTTTAGGACGTAGTAAGCAAGCATGTACCGATATGCCGTAGTTCATTAACATTTTGAAGTTTCTACCATGATCATCAAAAGCTGCAGGAATAAAATGCAATTGTATATCGGGTCGAGATAAATTAGGTTTAGATTTAATAAAGCCGCCAGACTCTGCAACCGCAGAGGTGAAAATACCCGAACGCAGCTTTTTATCAGTTGAAAAGTATTTTAATGCCTGCTTAGCTGTCCACCATATCGATTTTGGTCTCAATGCAAAGATATCTGTGCGGTTATGGTGAGTCACTACGATAGTGTCAGGGTGATCCTGAAGGTTTTCTCCAACGCCAGAAAGTTCATGCTTTAATGGAATATTATGTTTCATCAACTCTTCTTTTGGACCAATACCCGATAACATTAATATTTGTGGTGAGTTAAACGCACCAGCACTTAATAACACTTCTTTTTTGGCAAAAATATTCTGTTTCTTACCATTAGCTTTATAACACACACCTGTCGCTTTTTTGTTTTTATCTATAAGAATGTTTTGCACATGAGCGCCGGTAATAACCGTTAAATTACTTCTGCCTAAGTTAGGGGTTAGAAACGCTTTAGCGGCACTACATCGCTGACCATTTATTTGCGTCATTTGGTAATAACCAATACCTTCTTGGCTGTCACCATTAAAATCATCATTTAATGGAAAGCCTGCCTGTTGTGCAGAAAGCATAAAATCATCATGTACAGGAGGTTTAGCTCGTGAATCTGCAACATTTAACGGGCCATTGATCCCATGAAACTCACACTCACCCCTTTCTTGGTGTTGTGTCCTTTTAAAGTAGGGTAAAACATCATCAAAGCCCCATCCTTTATTACCAAGATCACGCCAGTGATCATAATCTTCTTTTTGACCTCTAGTATAAAGCATGGCATTTATTGAACTACTACCACCGAGTGTTTTACCTCGCGGGTTAAATATTTCACGATTGTTTTGGCTGATTTCTGGGCTAGAATGGTACTGCCAATTTCTGACTTTATCTCGCATTAATTCAATAACCCCTAACGGCATATGAATGCTCCAGTGGCTATCTTTAGGTCCTGCTTCTAATAAACAAACTTGATATTCACCACTTGCTGATAATTTATCGGCAAGTACACAGCCAGCAGAGCCAGCGCCAATTATAATAAAGTCAAAATTGTTCATTAGTGAGCCTTAAAGGTATAAGCGAATAACAAGTCAGACCACTATGAAGTAAAGCGACTCATAATTCAATAAGATTTATGGAGCAGAACACGGTATAGGAAATTACTTCTCATAAATAATTAGCTATACCGTTTAACGGTTAAGTCTTACTTGATGTTAAATTGACGGATTAAGTCATGAAGTGTGGTTAATTCGGCTAACAGGCTTTGGCTTAGTTTTTTAGTTTCATTGCCTTGTTGGACACCTAATTTTGCGATTGTTTTTATACTCTCAGCGTTACCTGTAACTTGCTCTGCAACAACAGACTGCTCTTCAATAGAAGTAGCGACTTGATAGTTAATAGCAGCGATTTTATCTACCTCAGTATCAATGTTTTTTAAATTGCCGCCGGTATTTTGGGCAAAGGAAACACATTGCTCAACGAGAGTGATACCATCATTTATAGAGTCGATAGCTTGTAAGGATTCTTGATTAAGGGAAGATAGTGTTTTACTAATCTCTTCAGTAGATTGTTGTGTTCTTTGTGCTAACGCACGAACTTCTTCAGCAACTACAGCGAAACCTCGCCCCTGTTCCCCCGCTCTTGCTGCTTCAATAGCGGCATTAAGGGCAAGTAAGTTAGTTTGATCGGCAATTGAACTTATTTCATCAGAAATAGCGGCTATATCATGTCTACCATCAGCTAATTTTCCGATAACAGTTTCTACACTAGTAAGTTGTGTCGAAAGTGATTGCACGGCTTCTACGGTTTCATTTACCGCAACTACACCCTCACCACTAAGCTCTTTGCCTTGTTGTGAGGCTTGGGCAGCACCGGTAACGGAACTACTCACTTCATTGATAGCAGAGCTCATTTGCTCCATAGCGGTAGCAACTTGTTCAACCTCTAGATCTTGTTCATTAAGAATTTTAGAAATATTGTTGCCATTGTTAGCTGTTTCTTGGGCAATAGTATTTACATTTTGGCTTAAATCGCTAACACGTCCTATGACTGCATTAAGTTCTGCTTTGCGCATATTTAGCGCTAAATTAACTTGTCCAATACTGTCGGTGGTACCGCTGTATATATACCCCATTAAAGGGTTGTTGAATGCCTTTTTTGCACTGGCAAGCACTTTTTTATAATGAACACGCCAGTGAAGGAAGGCTGACAAACCGACTAATGTGAAGACGAGCAACGGAATTGAAACAACAAGGGGCGTAGTTGTGGTAAATGCACTGATTACAATAAACAGCGCCATCATAAAAAATAAGTACTGTATATATAATGTTATATCTAGCTGTGAGAACTTTTGTGCTAACGCTACTTTATTATTATTAATATTTTGATAAGCTTTTTCGGCTCTTGCTTTTATATCATCATCAAGTTTGGTTCTTACTGATTGATATTCAAAAATATTGCCTTGCAGATCTTTAATAGGCGTGACGTAAGCATTTACCCAGTAATGGTCGCCATTTTTGCAACTATTTTTAACTGGGCCCATCCAAGAGTTGCCCGATTTGATGGTAGACCATAAATCAGCAAAAGCGGCTTTTGGCATGTCGCTATGACGAACAATGTTGTGGCCATGACCAACTAGTTCATCAATAGCATAACCGGCAATGTTGCAAAAATCATTGTTGGCATAAGTGACTCGCCCTTTTAGATCTGTTGTTGATAATAAAATTTGATTGGCAGAGAAGTGTTGTTCTTTACCAGTATAGTGTGGGGACTTCTTAGGCATAGTTAATCTCTAATTTATACACATCCCTATGCTTATGTATTAGCTTTATTGTTAACATATATTGTCACAAAGTAAAGCATTAAGTTATTGATATTAAAAGCGACTTTAATAATTATTAGCTAGAATCATTAAAGGTACTTTTCGATTGTAACAGAGTTATTTAAAAGTATGTACAGCTATAGGAAAAGTTTTATCGCTTAGAATGATAGTTATAAAATCATCCTAAGCGTGTATAACTATTTTACGAGGGATTATAATCCTAATACTTTTTTACCTTGTTTGAAGGTAATGTCAACAGGAATATTAGCGGTTTCTAAGCGCGCTAAATCAGCGGCTAAGGTTTCACTAATTACACCGCTATCTTTCACTAACTTGTCAACACCTTGATAATCGCCGTTACCTTGTAGCGTTAAAATTAGCTGTGATAATGAATCAATAGCTGCGGTCATCTTATTTATATTAACACGGTACAACCCCTGATCATTACGACTAAATGCGCCTTTTTCTTGGAAGTAATTAAAGCGAACCATATTTGCCTTGCCATGTGCTGAACTGGCTCCAAAGCGAACAGAACGGAAAATTCCTGCCATAAAGGTGGTGTAATATTCTTCAAGCTTTCCTTCTGTTATTACGCCTTTATCAAGTAACTGTCTTACCATATACAAACCTAAGATATCGGCTTTACCTTCTTCTAAAGCACTTGCGTGTTCTTTGAGTGCTTGACGCACAGTACCTTGATGATTTAAGGTATTTTTTATTCCTAAACCGTGGGCAACTTCATGGAACATGGTATTGGCGAAAAAGCCCGTAAAGGTTACATTTTCACGTTGTTCTGGAACAATTAACGTGCTGGCAATAGGCAGCATAATGGTATCAAATTTAGCTCGCATAGCATTTTTTAACTGTAAGCGACGAGTGCCTTTTTTTAACTGTACTTCTTCATCATTGGGGAGATTAATTGCAATAGTTTTGCTACCAGCGTTTGAGTGGCCAGCATAGTAAATTACATCATAAGCATTTAAATCGGCATCTGAACCGGGAATTTCACTTTTATACTTTTGTGCAACGGGTAACTCTTTTTGTAACTCAGGTAAATATTGAGCGTATTTAGCAAGTTTTTCACTCCATGATAAATCTTTAATTAGCACATAAGATTCAAAAGCAGTACGGTAGCCATAAAGTTGATCTTCATAGGTTTCAATAGGACCAATAACCACATCAATAGGATTATTTTTCATCTCCATCCAGGCAAAATCAGATGGCTGATAGTTGTCGGTGCGTAATGCGGTGGCACGCATAATTAAATAATTAGCAAATTCTTTATCATCAGCAAAAGTTGCAGCTTTTTCTAAAATAGCGGCTGTACGATTGATTTCATCGCTGTATGCTTCTGAATAAGCTACCGTAGTGAGTTTTCCTTCATTGTTACGACGAATCACTGAATAAAAGCCATTTTTACCTGCAAGAACAGTTTGCTCAAATTCTTCTTTAGTCATATCGCTTGGGTAAAACTGAGCACCATGTGCTTTTTCTTTTTGTCCGCTAATAAATACCTTATCTCCATCTAATCTGTCCCAAGGGCCATAGTTGATCTCAGCAAAACGACGTACCTTATCGTCATTGATACTGGCAAGGAATGGTTTTTTTTCTTGCGAAAAGGCTTGTTGCCAAAAAAGATCGTCCATTATTTTTGAAGCATCAATTAATAACGATAACAGTTGTTTTTGGTTAGCTGATAAGTGACTTAAATCTGCAGTTAACGTGACTTCTTTATATATATCTAAGCGATGGTTAAATTCTGGTAGTAATTGAGGCGTCGCTTGCTGTTTTTGACTAGTAAGCTCTTGTTGCGATTTTGGTTCATTGTTACAAGCAGTTAACGTTGTCGCTGCTAAAATAATAGCGGCAAGCTTAGTCAGTTTGGTTTTTAGAAAAATCATATGGTTCTCTATTATTATTTTATTATGGTGTTGCAATATCGCTATGAGATTAAGGGTATTTGCAGGTAAGCGCAAGCAGCCCTATAGATAAAGTTGGTTGGTTTGTGTAAAGTAATCTGGCCTTAGCAGGCTTAAAAAAAGATATAAAAAAACCGGCAAAAGCCGGTTTTTTAAATTTAACAGTGTACAAAAACAATCACTGCGAGCAATTAAAGCGCTTTAATTGCTGCATTTAAACGGCTCTTACTACGAGCTGCTTTGTTTTTGTGAATAAGACCTTTAGTTGCATAACGGTCTAAAATTGGTGTAGCAGCAGCTAATTCTTTTGTTGCCACTTCTTTGTCACCGGCTTCAATAGCTGCAGTTACTTTTTTAACTAAAGTACGCATCATTGAGCGACGACTTGCATTGTTTTGACGGCGCTTTTCAGATTGTACTGCGCGCTTCTTAGCTTGCTTTGAGTTAGCCAAGGTGAACTCCTAAAAAAATGATTATATAGCTTAAATTTAAGGCGACGAAATATGCCTGTTTTTAAGCGGCTTGTCAAATGTTTTCATTACCGTCGCTAATAATAATTGACGAACAGGTAATTAACCAGAATCTTGTTGACAATATTTTACCTAAAAACTTGCTAGGTTTTGTCAAGAATGTTGTGAACAAGAGTAATTATACATTGTTTAAAGGGGGAAAATCATCACATAATAAGGTTTATTTTTAAGTATATGTAAAGTGTCGTTATTTAAGGGTGTTTTTTTGAGTAAAAAGTTAATTAAATCAGGGGTAATTGTTAGTGTGATGACCTTGGTTTCCCGCGTTTTGGGATTAGTACGTGATATTGTCATTGCTAACGTGATGGGCGCAGGGGTAATGGCAGATGTATTTTTATTTGCTAATAAAATCCCTAATTTTTTTAGACGCCTCTTTGCTGAGGGAGCCTTTGCACAAGCTTTTGTGCCAGTATTAAGTGAATACCATACCAGAGATGAACTTGGTGAAGGAAAAGGCGAAGCAATTAAGCTTGATCAAACAAGACAGTTAATTGCTCAAACTTCAGGTACCTTAGGGGTTATTATTACACTGGTGACGCTTTTTGGTATGCTCGCTTCACCTTTATTTGTGATGTTATTTGGTGGTGGATGGTTTATTGATTGGTTCAAAAATGGCCCTGAAAGTGTTGGCGGTGAAAAGTTTACACTGGCGGCTACTTTATTAAAAATAACTTTTCCGTATTTGTGGTTTATTAGTTTTACGGCACTAGCTGGTGCGGTACTCAATACCATGGGGCGGTTTGCTGTCTCTGCATTTACACCCGTATTACTTAATATTGCGATTATCATAATGGCCATTTTCGGTGCTGATTATACCCAAAGTCCGGCGCATGCTTTAGCGTGGGGAGTTTTTCTAGGAGGGGTAATACAGTTTTTCTTTCAAATACCATTTTTATATAAAGCTAAGGTATTGGTTAAACCTCGTTGGTCTTGGCACAGTGATGGTGTCATCAAAATTAGAAAGCTTATTGTGCCGGCATTATTTGGTGTGTCGGTAACACAAATAAATTTATTGTTAGATACCTTGATTGCAAGTTTTTTGATCACGGGATCTATTAGTTGGCTTTATTATGCGGATAGGTTATTAGAGTTTCCGCTCGGTTTATTTGGTATAGGTATTGCCACCGTAGTTTTACCTAGTTTGTCAAAATTACATAGTAAAAATAACCCACAAGAGTTTAGCGCGACATTGGACTGGGGGATTAAAGTAATCAGTCTATTTGGTTGGCCTGCGCTTGCAGGTCTTATGGTCTTAGCACAGCCTATTATTATGGTGTTATTCATGCGTGGTGAATTTAGTGAAGCAGACGTGTTGCAAGTTTCGATGGCATTGTTTGCCTATTTATCAGGGCTATTAAGCTTCATGTTTATTAAAGTCTTAGCACCAGGTTATTACGCTAGGCAAGATACTAAAACGCCTGTAAAAATAGGTATTAAAGCTATGGTAGCTAATATGGTATTTAATGTAATGTTAGCACCATTATTTGGTTATGTTGGGCTAGCAATGGCCACGACACTATCAGCAACCTTAAATGCGTGGATGCTTTATCGGGGCTTGAAAATCAGTGGAGTTTATCACTTATCCTCAGCAACTAAGTTATTCATTGTGAAGTTAATGAGTGCTGCATTAATTATGGCATGGGTGGTTTATCAATTATCTGCAGAGTTTACTGTTTGGTTAGCCATGAGTGTTACAGAGCAAATAATACAATTGATTTTTTGTATTAGTTTAGGGGGGCTGAGCTATTTTATCGTGGTTTTTTTACTAGGGGTTCGGTTGAATGATTTTAGCGTAAAAAGCGAAAAATAAAATCGCAGAACTACTGATTATTGTTGCCCACTGGTATATAATTCGCCGATTTATTTTGTATGTAAATTAAGTTTAGGTCTAAAAGACAAACTTTAAAGGCAGATAATGAAGTTAGTTCGCGCTCTAGATACACCCCAACCAAAAGCTCCATTTTGCGGTGTGTTGGTGTTAGATCTTCAATAGGAAAAATGACAGGAAATGCAGTTAGTTCGCGGTATACATAATATTCAACCACAAGATCATGGTTGTGTGTTAACTATAGGTAATTTCGATGGTGTTCATAAAGGACATCAGCGTGTTATCGCGGCCTTAGTTGCTAAAGCAAAAGCATTACAGTGTGTGCCTGCAGTTTTAGTATTTGAGCCTCAACCCCAAGAACTTTTTGCGCCAGAGCAAGCACCCGCAAGACTGTGCCGTTTACGTGATAAATATTCATTGTTGGCGGAATTAGGTGTTGAACGCTTAATTTGTGTGAATTTCACCCGTAAATTTGCTTGTCAAAGCGCTGAACAATTTATTAAAGAACTCTTGGTTGAAAAACTGGGTATAAAGCATTTAATTGTGGGTGATGATTTTCATTTTGGTAAAAATCGTACAGGTGATTTTGCCATGTTATCAGCCGCGGGTAAAACCTTTGGCTTTGCCGTCACAGATACGGCAAGTTATAAACTGGCCAGTTGCCGAATCAGTAGTACAGCAATTAGACAAGCGCTACAAGATGATCATTTAACTGAAGTTGAAAACATGCTGGGCAGAGCTTACTCTATCATTGGTAAAGTTTTTCATGGGGATAAACGAGGTCGACAGTTAGGTTTTCCAACAGCAAATGTGTTATTAAAAAGAAGGAACTCCCCTTTAAGTGGTGTGTTTGCTGTGATGGTTAATACCAATATAGGTGTTTTTAAAGGTGTCGCCAATATTGGTGCTAGACCAACTGTCGCGGGTGTTAGACAACAGCTAGAAGTACATATTTTTGACTTCAATGATGACTTATACGGTCAGTGCATTGAAGTGGTGATACATAAGAAACTTCGTCAGGTGATGAAGTTCAACGATTTAGATGCCTTACAAGCTCAAATTAAGCTAGATAGTGAACAAGCAAAGCTAGCATTAAAGCAAATAGTAATATAGTTGGCTTTTTGGCCATCAATTCCAACAAACGGATAATGATTTAAATGAGTGATTACAAACATACCCTGAATTTACCGGCAACATCTTTTGCGATGAAAGGTAATATGGCAAACCGTGAGCCTAACATGCTAAAAGATTGGGCTAGTAAAGATTTATACGGAAAAATTCGTGCCGCCAAAAAAGGCAAGAAATCATTTATTTTGCATGATGGACCTCCATACGCTAATGGTAATATTCACCTTGGCCATGCGGTTAATAAAATTTTAAAAGATATTATTGTTAAGTCTAAAACGTTATCTGACTTTAACTCACCCTACGTACCCGGTTGGGATTGTCATGGTTTACCAATTGAGCTAATGGTTGAGAAAAAAGTAGGTAAGCCGGGTCATAAAGTTACTCCAGCACAGTTTCGTCAAAAGTGTCGTGATTATGCAATAAAGCAAGTTAATGGTCAGCGCGAAGACTTCAAACGTTTAGGTATTTTTGCTGACTGGGAAAATCCTTATTTGACCATGGACTTTACTACGGAAGCGAATATTATCCGTGCTTTAGGCAAAATTGCTGAGAATGGTCATTTGCAGCAAGGTTTCAAACCTGTGCATTGGTGCACAGATTGTGGTTCAGCATTAGCTGAGGCAGAAGTAGAATATAAAGATAAGCATTCACCCGCGATTGATGTGAAATTTAACATCGACGATGAAGCAGTTGCTAATAGATTCTCTCACCCAGAAGGACGTACAGGTGAAGGCCAAATAGGTCTCGTGATTTGGACAACCACACCATGGACACTGCCCGCTAACCGTGCAGTTTCAGTTAATGCTGATGTTGAATACACCCTAGTTCAATGCGACTCATTGCCAAACGGAGAAAAGGGCAAGCTGCGCCTTATTTTAGCCTCTGATTTAGTTAGTGACTGTATGGACCGATTTGGTATTGAAAAATATCATGCCTTAGGCTTTTGTCATGGGAGTGAGCTTGAACATGTACAATGTCAGCATCCATTTTATGATTTTACTGTGCCTGTTATTTTAGGTGAACATGTTACAACTGACTCAGGTACAGGTTGTGTTCATACTGCCCCAGGGCATGGTGTTGATGATTTTGTTGTTGGCAAAGAATACAATTTGGAAATTGCCAATCCAGTTGGCGCTAATGGTGTTTACCTTGAAGATACTCCATTATTTGCAGGTCAACATGTTTTCAAGGCTAACGACAGTGTTGTACAGGTGCTACAAGAAAAAGCGGCTTTAATGCATCATCATGCTTTTGAGCATTCTTACCCGCATTGCTGGCGCCATAAAACGCCAATAATTTTTCGTGCTACACCACAGTGGTTTGTTTCTATGGACAAACAAGGTTTACGTACTGATTCATTAAAAGAAATAGAAAAAACGCAATGGATCCCTGATTGGGGACAAAGCCGTATTGAGTCAATGGTAGAAGGTCGCCCTGACTGGTGTATTTCACGCCAACGTACATGGGGGGTTCCTATTGCTTTATTTATCCATAAAGACACGGGAGCACTCCATCCTCGTAGTATTGAGTTAATTGAAGATGTTGCTAAACGCGTTGAAAAAGAAGGTATTCAAGCCTGGTTTGATTTACAAGCCAGTGAACTGATTGGTGATGATGCCAACGACTTTATCAAAGTACCAGATACTTTAGATGTATGGTTTGATTCAGGAACAACCCATTACTCAGTCATTAATGCCAGAGAAGAGTTTGATGGTATTGCGGATTTATACCTTGAAGGTTCAGATCAACACCGGGGTTGGTTTATGTCTTCAATGATGTCATCTGTTGCTATGACAGGGAAAGCACCATATAAGCAAGTACTTACTCACGGTTTTACTGTCGATGTCAATGGGCATAAAATGTCTAAATCATTAGGAAACGTGGTAACACCTTCACAGATTACTAATAATTTGGGCGCTGATATTTTACGCTTATGGACAGCATCGGTAAACTATACACAAGAAATCACTGTCTCTGATGAAATATTTAAGCGTCAAGCTGATGCTTATCGTCGTATTCGTAATACTTCACGCTTCTTACTTGCTAATTTAAATGGCTTTGAGCCGGCACAGCATTCAGTCGCCTTTGCAGAGATGGTTGAATTAGATCGTTGGGTAGTAGAAAGGGCAGCACGCTTACAAGAAGAGATTGTTACTGCCTATAATGATTATGAATTCCATGTTGTTGTACATAAATTAATGAATTTTTGTACAACGGAATTAGGGGGCTTCTATTTAGATATCATAAAAGATAGACAGTACACAGCAAAAGCTGACTCTAATGCTCGTCGTTCATGCCAAACGGCCATGTATTTAATTGCAGAAGCAATGACGTGTTGGATGGCGCCGATTTTATCATTCACGGCACAAGAAATATGGCAAGCCTTGCCTACGCCAGCATCAGGTGAGCGAGACGAATTTGTCTTTACCGGTGTTTGGTTCGAAGGTTTAGTAAAAGCAGCTGATGATTCAGTCTTAAATAGTGATTACTGGAATGAGTTATTACTAGTACGTGCTGAAGTGAATCGTGCATTAGAGCTTGCTCGTAAAGATAAAGTTGTTGGCAAAGCGCTTGAAGCACAAGTGACTTTATTTGCTAGTGCTGAGTTAGCTGAAAAATTAAATCAATTAGGTGAGGAGTTGCGTTTCGTGTTGATTACTTCTAAGGCAACAGTTGACGTGGTAACCGAACACCCTAAAGGTGCGAGTGCAACTGATATTGATGGCTTATGGTTAAGCGTTGCAGCAGCCGAAGGCGACAAGTGTGATCGTTGCTGGCATGTTACTACCGATGTAGGGCACAATGAAGCTCATCCAGAGATTTGTGAGCGTTGTGTCACTAACGTTGATGGTGAAGGTGAGCAACGCCAATATGCTTAAAGTTTTTACTGAAACAGGAGTGCGTTGGCTTTGG
The DNA here is from genome assembly GCA_030754235.1 of Litorilituus sp. Taxonomy (GTDB): domain Bacteria; phylum Pseudomonadota; class Gammaproteobacteria; order Enterobacterales; family Alteromonadaceae; genus Colwellia. The sequence continues at coordinate 20,542 of JASMAS010000053.1, read as the reverse complement.
CTCACACTATTATGTTTATTGCTAGATCAAGTAACTAAACAATGGGTTGCAGGCTCATTTAATTTATATGAATCTGTTAATGTGCTGCCTATTTTTAGTCTAACTTATGTCCATAACCTTGGTGCTGCTTTTAGTTTTCTTGCCGATCAAGGGGGTTGGCAGCGCTGGTTTTTTACAGCTATTGCCGCTATTGCCAGTATTGTTTTTATCGTATGGCTAGCGAAAACCCCTAAATCACAAAGATTGTTAAGCATTGCCTTTGCACTGATGTTAAGTGGTGCTCTTGGTAATTTAATTGACCGAGTACTTTTTGGCTATGTAATTGATTTTTTAGATTTTCACTGGGCAGGTTATCGTTTTCCAGCTTTTAATGTTGCAGATACGGTGATTTTTATTGGAGCCGCTTTAATGATTTTGGAATCCTTTATCTCAGAGCAAAGTACTACTGAAAAAGAAACAGAAGATAAGTAATGACAACAAATAATGTAATACAAAAAGATTCGAGCATCTTAGTGCATATTACCATGAAGTTAAGTGATGGCTCGGCAGCTGATAGTACCAAGGTAAATAATAAGCCGGCAAAGATTATTATGGGGGACAATAGTATTTCCCCTGCTTTTGAAGCCCAATTGCAAGGGATGGAAGTGGGCAGCAGTAAAGAATTTACTTTGGCCGCACCCGATGCGTTTGGCGAGCCAAACCCTGATAACATTCATTATGTAGATATTGATAAGTTTACTAGTGATGTACCAGCAAAAGTAGGTAATATAATCACTTTTACTCAGCCTGGAGGTGAACTTCCGGGTATGATTAAGGAAGTTAATGGTAACTCTGTTACGGTCGATTTTAATCACCCTTTAGCAGGCCAAGCTGTTACTTTTATTATTGATTTAGTTGATATATTGTAAATTATGTAAGTGCACCACCTTTAGCTTATACCCTCGCTCTTATGGTATAGGCTATGTTTAATTTGTTATTTGTTTTGAGAATGTTATGGAAATTGTTTTAGCTAATCCTCGTGGCTTTTGTGCTGGCGTAGATAGAGCCATTAGTATTGTTGATAGAGCATTAGACCTATTTGGTGCTCCTATTTACGTACGTCATGAAGTGGTTCATAACAAATTTGTAGTGGATGGTTTAAAAAATCGTGGTGCTATTTTTGTTGAAGAGCTAGATGAAGTACCAGATAACAGTACTGTCATTTTTAGTGCTCATGGGGTGTCAAAAACGGTACGCAATGAAGCTAAAAATCGAGATTTAAAAGTATTTGATGCCACTTGCCCATTAGTAACTAAAGTACATATGGAAGTAGCACGTGTAAGCCGGAAAAACATTGAATGTGTGCTTATTGGTCATACTGGTCACCCTGAGGTTGAAGGAACCATGGGGCAATATGACAGCAAGTCTGCTGGTATTTATTTAGTTGAATCAGTAAGTGATGTAGCAAAGTTAACAGTTAAAGACCCCGGGAAACTTTATTTTTGTAGTCAAACTACCCTATCAGTGGATGACACTTCTGACGTTATTAATGCCTTACAAGCTAAGTACCCTTTGATTGAAGGGCCGCGTAAAGATGATATTTGCTACGCAACACAAAACCGGCAAGATGCAGTAAGATCCATTGCTAGCCAAGTGGATTTATTATTAGTAGTTGGCGCTAAAAATAGTTCTAATTCGAATAGGTTAAGAGAAGTCTCTGAGAAAATAGGCACGACCTCTTACCTAATAGATACTGCTGAAAATATTAAAACAGACTGGCTTGATAATATTCAAAGAGTGGGTGTTACTGCCGGAGCTTCTGCTCCGGCCATTCTAGTTGAGCAAGTGATTGAAGCCTTAAAAGCTTTCGGTGGCCACGAGGTTAAAGAATTCCCTGGTCGCGAAGAAAATATTGTATTTGCAGTCCCCGCAGAATTGCGCTAATCTTGAGTTGGTCATAATTTAATCAGCTTGAGTTTTTTCTCACAGCTCATAGGTATACTGTACCTATAAACTGATAATTCTAATTTAAAAGCACCGATTTTACGGAAAAATATAGATTTTTACGGAAAAATAGAAGGTATAGCTTATGCGGTTCACGTTGGTGATATTTAGCACATATAAGCTTTTAGTTCGCTCTGTTAATGTATTAAAATTGGCTCAATCTTTATCTGCGTTTATAAATAGTTTGACCTTGGTATCTCGTTTACCTAAAAGCGGTGTAAGTTCAAAAAAAATCCTCCTAATAATTCATTTGTTAATTAAACGAATGATGTACTTATATCTTTTTAGATTGCTTGCTAATTCATTTTTTTATCCACTAAAATGGCAAGCAAAGGTGTTTTCGCTGTTAGTTAAACTAAGCTTAACTTAGCAATAAAGGTATTTTTATTATGCTAAAAAATACACTTACCAAAAATCAACAGCGTCATATCATTAACGAAAAAGGCATGACATTTGTTGAAGTGTTAATTGCCTTAGTTATTATGGTTACAGGTATTTTAGGTGCTGTTGCTATGCAGGCAATAGCGAAAAAAGGTAGTTTTGATGCGATGCAGCGTTCCGTAGCATCGAGTTTAGCACAAGATATTATTGAAAAAATGCGTAGTAATTCAAATGTTGCTTTAGCTTTATATGCCGCTAATAGCCCATACGGTACAGGAAAAATTATCGGCTCACCTGTATGTAATTCATCGTTAGCTATATGTACACCAGAGCAAATGGTTACCCATGATTTATTTGATTGGGAGCAAAGTATTATGGGAGCAGGAACACAGAAGTCAGGTAAAAATGCTGGTGGGTTAACAAATGGTATTGGTTGTATAACGGTTAATGGTAATAGCGTAACAATTGTTCTTACTTGGCAAGGGAAAACAGAGTCTTCTGATGCAAATAAAGCGTCAACTTGCGGGAGTATAAGTGATATGCGTCGGCAAGTTTTTGTTGAAGCATTTATATTCTAGGGACTAGCTAAGGTGGATAGGTTGGCATTTCAATAGATGAAAGTTATCAAAAGCACTCAAAGGAAAAAAAGAATCAATGTGTTGAAAAGTCAACGTGGTTTTAGTTTGTTAGAAGTATTTATCTCCTTAGTTATTGGTCTGGTGATTTTTGCCGGTGTATTAAGCCTTTTTGTCGCTATGCAAACCACTACTCGTGAAACTTCGAGTTATGGTGAGCTTCAAGAAAATGGTCGTTTTGCTATTAGCGTATTAAGTGATGATTTACTTAGACAGGATTTTTGGGGGGATTATAGCGGTTTTGTTGATTTATCAAGTATCAATCCTGTTCCTTCTCCCCCTGCAGGAGAGTGTGTAGGGGGCGGGATAAATAATGGAACCTTCCCTTTGGCTACAGGACACTTTAGAACCCTGTGGGGGGAAACGGTCACTGCGGCAACTATTTTGGGTGGTTGTAGGAATGATGCTAAAGTTGATTCAGATATATTACAGTTAAAACGAGTTGTTTCAGCGCCATTAGTCGATGGTGCAGGTGCACCTATAACCATTGCCCCAACAGGTCATTTTTATTTTGTTAGTAATATAAATCATGGCAGTATCTTTTCGTCAGGCGATGTGCCCGTAATAGAAAATTCTCAAGTGTGGGAATATCAGCATCATATTTATTATGTAAGGGAAGAATCGATAGGGGCTAATACCATACCGGTACTTATGCAAGGGCAGTTAACGAATAAGTTATCATTTTCACCAATTATTGATGGTATTGAGGTGATTCGTTTTGAATATGGCGTTGATATGCAAATAGACCCTACAGTGACCGGTTATGGTATTGTTGATGCTTATATTTCGGCTAACAGCATGACAGATGTGTTATGGGACAATGCAACTAGTAGGATTATCTCTGTAAAGGTTTATGTGTTAGCTCGTAGCATTGAACCTGATGAAAAATACAAAAATACAAACACATACCAGCTAGGCGATTTTTCTTATACAGCAAATGATCATTATCGTCGTTTATTATTTAGCTCAACGGTGACTTTATATAATGCTAGGGTTGATAGTTGGTAGGGTGAAAAGAAAATGATGAATAGACTTAATGCAGACCGTAAAACTAAACACATTAGTAATCAATATGGGATTGTTTTAGTGGTTGCTTTGGTATTTTTGATTGCGCTGACAGCTGCTGCTGCCGCGCTAATGCAAAACATCACAACAGATATGAAAATGTCTGGTGCTAGTGAGGAAAAAGTGGTCGCAACGCAAGAAGCCGTTAGCGCTATTGATGAAATAATTTTTAATCAGGTATCCCCCGGGACCTCGAATGCTTTCGCCGCTTCAGTGGTTACCTTTAAAGATGGGCCAAAAGATATGTCTGCAGCTATATCAACAACTAACGCTGATGGTGATTTTTCCTCTGCAACATTAGATGTCGTCAATAATGATTTAAATTTAGAACCAGACTGCCCTGCTGCTAAAGTGGCATCCTCAACACAATTATTTACCTGCAATGTACTTAAAATTCAAGTTAACAGGGTTTATGGTCGCAATGGTACCAGTACGGTTAATGTTAATTCAGGCATAGCACAGCAGTTATTACGTTAATGCCGATTTGATGGTTTGCTAATTTGGTTGAGTTTGAAAATTATAACTATAAGAAGCGTACAAGTATTTGTTTGGAGAACAACAATGAAAAAATACATACTCTTAGCATTGTTACTTGCAGCGGCTAATTTTTCTTATAGTGAAGATATCGAATTATATATTAGCGAAAGTGTCAAACAATCAAAGTCGCGACCACAAGTGCTTATTATTTTTGATGATTCAGGCAGTATGAGTACCAATGAAACGGTTAAGGCCTCTTATAACCCTCAAATTGCTTATGATGCCTTGGGGGGGCTATCTAAGCTTGCCGAAAGCTATACTTACTATACGCAAGGTGAAATAGAAATTAGTGATATTCCTAAGGCGGATGAAAGTAGTGAAAAACGTAAGTTCTTATCCGCTATCAGTAATTGTAAAACAGCCCAGGATATTATTGATAAATATGGTTTTTATACAGGCTATGTTAGAGAGTATAAATTTCAAGGGAACTCTGGGCGCTGGGTTGGCCTAAATGAAAACGATGGCAGTAATATTATTATTACTGATTGCCAAGATGATGTTATCTCAATAAATAACAATAATAACAGTTATTTAAATAATAGTGATGAAGTCATAACGCCAGATGATTTTGCAGGTTATCCCATTGACGGTGAAGGAAGTTCAAGTACTCCTGTCTTTTATGCTGCCAATATAGCCGATACTAATGTTTCATGGTCAGGTTCGTTAGTTACTTTATACAGTGATAATTATTTACGTTGGTATCATGGTGATGTTAACAATGTAAAAATTGGCTGGGAAACTAAAGAGCGAATGGAAATCGCTCAGGAAAGTGTGGTGAATTTAATTTATTCTGCACCCAATGTTGATTTTGGTTTACAAGTTTTCAATTATAATTATAAAACAAATGAAAGGAACGGTGGGCGAATCGTTTTTGGAATTACTGAATCTACTATAGACAGTCGGGCCACCTTAAAAAATGTTATTAATGATGCCGTTCATGCACAAGGCAACACGCCTTTATGCGAAAGCTTATACGAAGCATCTCGCTATTTTGCCGGAAAATCAGTTGATTTTGGTAATGACGACCAACATTATAGCTCTCATGGTTATACCGCTAATGTACCCTCTAGAGATACTAGTATAGAAAGCTCTGGAGTGTATCAGTCACCTTTGTCTTCATGTAGTGATAAAGCGTATGTCATTTTAATCACAGATGGTCAACCAACGATGGATACTGACGCTGACGCTGAAATTTTGGCTATGCCTAGTGGTGATCAAGAAGCAATAGGGAGTCCATTTGAGCTTAATGGCACTAATAATTATTTAGCTGCGCTAGCTGGCTGGATGAATAATAATGATATCAATGACAACCTTGATGGTAAACAAACAGTAGAGACTTATACCATAGGTTTTGGTGAAGATGCCCAAGAAGATGCTGAGCCATTGCTAAAAGAAGCTGCTGCATTAGGCGGCGGAAAATATTTTCCTACACAAGATACAGCCAGTTTAACCGCAGCATTAATCAACTTATTAGCGAATATAAGCCCAAGTAATGATAGCTTAACCTCTGCTTCTGTTGCTGCAAATAACTTCGATAGAACGGAAACACTTAACGCTGTTTATTATGCCATGTTTCAACCCGATAGGGGGCCGAGGTGGCAAGGTAATCTGAAGAAATACAACGTGGTCAATGGTAAGCAACTTGGTCAAAATGGCAATACCGCAATTGATGATGAGTCAGGTCATTTTTCACCTGATGCCACCAGTTTTTGGTCTAGTGATAAAGATGGAAATCGAGTAGCCGAAGGTGGTGTTGCTGCTATGTTACGTAAAAAAACTAATCGTACAATATATAGCGAGACAGATGATGGTGAATCGCTTGCTTTGTTGAATGAAGACGTTTTATCCGGCAATGAGCAAGCTTTTGCTGATCTTGTGGGTATTGATGTTGATGATGCGTTGGAATATTTTAAATGGAACCTCGGTATTGATGTTGACGATGAAGATGAAGATGGTGCAAGAGATGACATGCGTCATGATATTTTTGGTGATCCCTTGCACTCAAAGCCTTTAGTACTAAATTATGGCAATAAAATCCATGTTGTCATAGGCACAAATGCAGGTGCTTTACATCTATTTAAAGACACAGGCAACACTGTTGATGAAACATGGGCCTTTATGCCTAAAGAGCTTTTTCCAAATATTAAAAAGCTGCGGGATAATGACTCCTCCGATGATAAAGTCTATGGCATAGATGGAAGGATAACCTCCTATATTGATGATAAAGACGGTGATGGAATTATCGAAACAGGTGACAAGGTTTGGATTTTCTTTGGTTTACGTCGTGGTGGTTCATCTTATTATGGGTTAGATATTAGTCAGCCCGATTCACCAAGCCTTTTGTGGCATATTGGTGCTGATGATTTAGCAGAGCTGGGTCAATCTTGGTCCCAACCTAAATTAGCCTTTTCTAAAATAAATATTGAGAATGGTATTGCAAAACCCGTATTAATTTTTGGTGGTGGTTATGACACCTCTAAAGATAATGACGGTGTAGGTCAGTCTGATAATATTGGTCGTGCAGTATATATGGTTGATGCAGAAACAGGAATATTAAAATGGTCAATGGCCCCGGAAGGGGCGTCGACAAGTTTTGATGGTGTTGACAGTATTCCTTCAACTATTTCAACTTTAGATAGTGATGCTGATGGTTTAGCTGACAGATTATATTTTGGTGATACTGGAGGTAATGTTTGGCGCGTTGATATGCCAAGCGATAGTCCTACGGGGGAAGATCCCTGGAGTGTATTTAAATTGGCTGAACTTGGAAATGCTAACGATAATACGAATGACAGACGGTTTTTTAATGAACCTTCAATCGTACGTACTTTTATTACTGAAACGCTTCAAGAACAAGTAACGGATAGTGAGGGTCAAATTTCGACTGTTTATGTTTATCAAGAAACGCCTTATGACGCAGTATTATTAGGTAGTGGTGATCGTTCTAAACCTCTCAATGATGATACTGATGATATGTTTTTTATGATTAAAGATAAATATGTTCAAACGCGAACATTTGCTCCAGAAGCTGAACAGGCAAAACCTGCTGCTATTGTTTTATCGACACTTTATGATATTAGCGATAATCCACTTGAGCAAGTCACTGATGCTGGACGTCAAGCATTAGAAGTAGAGTTAAGCAGTAAATCAGGTTGGTTCTTTAGTTTAGAACAGCTAGGTGAAAAAAGTACTGCAAGCGCTATTGTTATAAACAACACCGTGTATTTTACAACGTTTACCCCTCCTAACTTGGACAGTTATAATGAAGAAAGCTGTGAGTTGCCCAATGGTCAAGGCTGGTTGTATGGAGTTGAGTTAGCACAAGGGATTAGTAAATTTAAATGGTCTGAAGAAGAGAGCAACCGCGAAGACAGAATAGCGTTTATTAGTGAGCAGTTTTTAGGTTCACCAACACTGATTGTAATACCACAAGACGATGGTGATTCATCCACGATAGACGAATCCGTTGGTAATTTAATTGTTGGACGTCGTATGATTGACGTAGGCTTTAAATTACAAACTATGCGTACCTATTTGTACGTTACAGAGGAGAGGTAGTAATGGATAAATATATACCCTTGATTATCAGGAAAAAATCAATCGGCTTTACTTTGATGGAGCTCATGATTAGTGTAGCAATTATTGGTATTTTAGCTGCAGTTGCTTACCCGTCATATACCGATTTCGTCCTTCTTTCTAACCGTAGCGAGGCACAGCGAGAGTTAATGCGATATGCCAATATACAAGAACAAGTATTTGTTGATAGTCGCTCTTATGCTCCAGATATGAAAGGATTAGGCGAAAGTGCAACAACGATTACAACGGAATCCACAAACTACCTTATTAAGGTCCAAGCGCAAACAGCAACTACTTTTACTTTAAGAGCCGTTGCTCAACAAAATCAAGTAAATGATACAGACTGCACAGAATTAGAGGTAAATGAGCTGGGGGTGAAAACTCCTCCCGTTTGTTGGAGGAAGTAAAATGGAAAACCAAGTTAAGCGACTTTTTTTTATTCTTATATTTTTTTTGAGTACTGTTTCGTTAGCAAACTCGTCAGCCAGTTCTTCGAAAGATGAGCTACAGAGCAAAGAGAAAATTGATGTGAAATGCTATGTTGAACTGGTAGGAGGCGGTGAAACTATCAGTTTATGGCATATCAAACCGTCATTATTAAAAGGCTTAGGGGCTTATATAGTAGGACGGAAAATTCGAGTTGTTGGCAAAAAGAAAAAGGCTTATATTTATAAAGTAAAAGAGTGCGTGTTAGATAAAGATGATTTCAGCCATGCTACAGCAAATTTGATAGATAAAACACTAGGAAGATAATCTTTAAAACTTGCCGGTTAGCTTTTATGGTAATGAGTTTTACTGGTTTTATATTGCTCAATTAACGCATCTATATTATCTTGGCAATACTCACGAAGACCGCTTAATAGCATGTGTTTTTTACCATGGCCTACTACTTCCCCTTCGCTAACTAAATCAAACTCTAACCACGCATCACCTCGTTTACCTTCAATAGATAAACTTGTTTGAGCAAGTTGTAATGAAAGACTTTCAATATCAAGTCGTTGTAGGTTAATTTCCATAGCTTGGTACATGACCATAGGGCGTGCAGGATTGATCATGACATTTTTCTCTGACATTAGTTTCACTAAAATATCAGGAAAAGTGTAACCGGAAAAGCTGACATAAGCCTTAGTTAAGGCGTTAATGAGTGCAGGGCAAGTGGATTTTTCACCGCTTGCTTCGACGGATAAATAATTCTTTCCATTGTTATCATTTACTTCAAAGTTACCAGTGATTTCATTGGGAAATGTTAAATGAATTCCGTCATTTACCATCCCCGAAAAATTAAAACTCATTTCTTTATGTAAGCCTGCTTTAGCAATAATGACTGAAAATAATAGATCGCCAGGCACACAAAAACGTTTCGCCTCAACATCGTGAAGTGGATTAAAGTCATTAGCTACTTGTTTAGCAAAATCACTTCCTTGTTGGCGAGTAAAGCTAATTTTCTCATTATTAATCGCGCAATATTGCTCAATAAACATTTTTTCTCCTGCTAGGGACACCAATAGAATCAACTTGGTGAAATACAACGTTATTTTAAAAACGAAACATTCTAACAGTGATTAAAAAATAAATCGAAAAAAACAGTGATAAAACTAACTGAGCAGACCTCTATAAACTATTTATATTTAGCATGTAAGTACTTATTAATTGCTCTTTTTTTTCTTTTGTCAGTTTTCTAAGTTGGTATTCTTTTTTGCTAGCCATGCTTTTATTTTCTGCTGTTTCAGCATAGACCAGTGTTACAGGTCTTTTTGCTCTAGTATACTTAGCACCAAGCTTGGTATGATTATGCTGATGCAAGCGACGCACTAAATTGTTGGTAATACCAGCGTAAAGGCTATTATCATTGCAGCGTAAGAAATAGACGTACCAAATATTGTTAGTTGTCATGGTATTTAAATGTTATTGAGATCAAGTGATGGTAAAGAAAAGTGTTAGAGATATCAAATAGCGTTAGTCTAGCCGATTGGGAAATCGAATTGAGTGCTATTCGATCTATGGGTAATGGTGGTCAACGAGTCAATAAAGTAGCGACAGCTATCCATTTACGTTTTGACATAAATCGATCTACGTTACCCTCCATATATAAAGAGCGATTACTTGAAGTTAACGATACCCGAATTTCAAAAGATGGCGTTATTATTATTAAAGCACAATCTTTCCGTACTCAAGATATGAATAAGGATGATGCCCTACAACGCCTGAAAACGTTGATTTTATCTGTGATGGTTATACATAAAAAAAGACGTGCAACCAAACCCACAAAAAGTTCAGTTCAACGTCGATTAACCCGCAAAGCTAACCGTAAAGAAATAAAGCATAGTAGACAAAAAATAAAATTTTAAATAGACATTAAATAATAGAGAGCAAAAATGACCACAAGTCCTGTCGGTGCCATAGAGAAACTAACAGGGCAGTTAGACGATAAAAATACCGTTCAATATCAACTGCCTTTAGCTGCCATTAATGAAGATAGTACAGCACAAAGCATTGCATTAAATTCTTTAATAGGTAAAAAAATAACCCTTAACTTTCATGGTAATATAGCCTGTAAACATTGTGGTAAAACTACTAAAAAAAGTTACTCTCAAGGTTTTTGTTATCCATGTATGACTAAATTAGCACAATGTGATATGTGTATTATGAAACCTGAAACCTGTCATCATCATTTGGGAACATGTCGCGAACCACAGTGGGGAAAGCAACATTGCATGGTTGAACATTATGTATATTTATCAAATACGTCAGCTCTGAAAGTGGGGATTACCCGTCATACACAAATTCCAACTCGGTGGGTAGATCAAGGGGCAACTCAAGCATTACTTATTTTTAAAGTAAGTTCTCGCTTGCATTCAGGGTTAATTGAAACAGCACTTGCTGAGTTTGTAAGTGATAAAACTAATTGGCGTGTAATGCTAAAAGGTGCTAATGAGGCAATTGATTTAAAAGCACAAGCAGCAAAGCTTATCCCAAAAATCAAGCAACGTTTAGCTGAGATCACGCTAACCTATGGTGATGCTGCTGTGCAGCAATTAGAGGAAGACGTTGTTGAAATTAATTATCCTGTTAGTAAATATTTAACTAAAATAACGTCATTTAATTTTGACAAGATGCCAATTGTGTCAGGTATTTTACTAGGCATTAAAGGGCAATATTTAATTTTCGAACAAGGAGTTATTAATATGCGTAAATTTACTTCTTACCAAATTACTGTTGAGTATTAATTCATTAAAAAATTGTGCTAAGTTTATAGTAGAGTGTTTGACTTATTTTACTGTGGAAAACCTTTTATGAATGCGACTGATTATGCTGAAAAAGCTGGAGATATTTTTGTCTTATCAGATTCTTTTTTACGAATTAAGGAATTGATTGATGATGAATCTTCTACTATTGATGATATCAGTGAAGTGATTTTAGTTGATCCAGCCCTTACTGTAAGTATTTTAAAGCTAGCCAATAGTTCTTTTTTTAGTTATCCAGGTAAGATTGAGACTATTTCCAAAGCCGTGTTAGTTTTAGGGATCACAGAAGTGTATAACTTAATCATTGCTTACTTCTCAACGCAAGCATTTAAATCTGTTTTAGCAGACAAAGACTACTTAGAAAATTTTTGGGAACAGAGTGTTGATTGTGCGTTATTAATTAAATATTTTGGTCGTTTTTTCAATTTACCTAATGCGGAGCGATTATTTATATTGGGATTATTGCATAATTTAGGTGAGTTGGTCGTGCAACAAATCACACCTAAAAAAATTGGGTTGTGCCAAAACGATGATCGAGTTATCCCTTCGTGGCAGAAACAGCAAGATGTGTTAGGGTTTACTTACGCAGATTGTGGTGCTGAATTGCTAAAATTGTGGCAGTTACCCTATAGTATCTTCTCAACAATACGTAATCAAAATGAAGACAACTTTGATCAAATTAACCTTGAATCGCAGTTACTCTGTTTATCTAAGAGAATTATGTTAACTCATTCAATGCAGCAATCTTGTGATCATTCTGTGATATTAAGTAATGAACTATTAGCAAACTTCTCTTTAGATGAAGAGGTTTTAACCTCAGCGATGGAGTATTGTGATTTGGAGCGTTTAGATATTTTATCTATACTAAACCCAAGCTCTGCTTTGATTTTCTGATTGCTTGTTCATTAACATCGGGTAATGTTGTATTGCTCTTTGATCATCGTTATAGCCTTTAGTCGTGCTTTTGCAATACCTTCTTTTATTGCTATGCCTTCAAGCCCTTGTGCTAAAAAATGTTTAGCATTTATTTTACTAGCGGCTAGCATGGCATCTTTTAGGTATTGTTCTTGTGGGTAAGGTTTATTTTCAAATCCAAGCCGACCTAAAAAGTCGCTTTTACAGGCGATAATGAAATCGTCAAATTCTTGTGGTTTACGCCAAACATCCAATTGATTAAAAATTTTTAATAAGGTGCTGGGTTTAAGTTGAAAAGCTTTATGACAGTGTAAGTGATGTTCACATACTTTTAAGGCTAATTGCTTGTAAGAATTCGGTACTTTTAATTTTTTACTGACTTTTTCTACTAAGGGTAAGCCTGCTTTTTCATGACCACGATGACTTGGCCAGTGTGCTTTTTGGGTGAGTCCTTTACCTAAATCATGGCATAGTGCAGCAAAACGAATAGCCGTTTTATTTTGATGGTTTTCTGTCAACAAAACGGCCTGTTGTAAAACCATCATCGTATGCACACCACTACAAACTTCGGGATGCCATTCTACAGGGTTGGGCACTTCCCATAACGCGTCTAGTTCAGGCCATAGTACTTTAAGTGCTTGGCATTGTTGTAATATTTGAAAGAATACTTCTGGACTACCTTGTGCCTTACCGCCTTCGTTTAGACTGCGCTGCATTTCTTGCCAAATACGCTCTGCACTCAGTGCTGATAATTCACCGCTATTACTTATGCTTGTCATCAATTCAAGAGTTTTTTCGGCGATAGTAAAGCCATAGCCGTGATATCGAGCAGCAAAGCGGGCAACACGTAATACTCTAAGAGGGTCTTCAACAAAAGCATCACTAACATGGCGTAACACGCGATCATTGAGATCTTTTTGGCCTTGATAGGGATCGATGATCTCACCCTCAATAGTCATTGCCATAGCATTAATGGTGAGATCTCGGCGCAATAAATCTTGTTCAATGGTGACATCAGGCTCGGCATAACAGCTAAAGCCTTTGTATCCTTGGCCTTGCTTTCGTTCGGTTCGGGCTAAAGCATATTCTTCTTTTGTTTGTGGATGTAAAAATACCGGAAACTCTTTTCCTACTTGAATAAAACCAAGTGATAACATTTGCTCAACGTTAGCACCGATCACTAAATAGTCACGATCCTTCACAGCGCGGTTTAATAGTTTATCTCGAACAGCCCCCCCTACCAGCAAGATTTTTAATGAGGAAGTTATCGTTGAATTAAAGCACGGTGTAGACAAAAAGTTAACCTAAGTAACAGCTATTAGTTAACTGAAGTTTACCATAACTTTTAAGTGAATATGTGCGTAAATTGTAGACATCTTACCGTCAACAAGGTAGTTTCTCACTAGTATCTTTACTTTTGTTGTTTTGTTTTTATGTACACGAATTTCTTTTCATTGAATGAATTACCGTTTTCTATTGCGCCTAATCCTAAGTACTTATTTATGAGTGATAGACATAGAGAAGCCTTAACGCATCTTACTAGCGGTTTGGGAGGATCAGCCTCAGGTGGTTTTGTGTTGCTCACGGGGGAAGTAGGTACAGGTAAAACCACGGTTAGTCGTTGTTTGATGGGTGACTTACCCGACGATACCCAGTTGGCTTTTATTTTGAACCCAACCTTATCAAGTCAAGAGCTATTGGCGACCATTTGCGATCAGTTAAAGATACGGTACCGCAAAACAGGCGCAACCTTAAAAACCTTAACGGATAAGATCTCAGAAAAATTATTGAAAAATTACACTAATAATATTAATACCTTATTGATTATTGACGAAGCTCAGCATTTAGAGCCTGAGGTGTTAGAGCAGCTTCGTTTATTGACTAACTTAGAAACTAATACCAAAAAGCTACTGCAGGTTATTTTAATTGGTCAGCCTGAATTGCAACAGCTATTAAAGCGCAGAGACTTAAGACAATTAGCACAACGTATTACTGCCAGATATCATTTACTACCTTTAAATAAACAAGAATTAGCTGCTTATATAAAGCATAGGTTGTCAGTTGCTGATTGTCACCGAGCGCTTTTTAATGAAGGAGCACTTACTGCTATTGAGCATATATCACAAGGGATCCCAAGGCTTATTAATTTGGTTTGTCATAGCGCTTTAATGGAGGCTTATAACTCTAACAACGCAAGAGTTGATAAAAAAATAGTATATAAAGCCGCTAGCCAAGCATTAGGAGATGATTTTCAACCACCACTTTGGTGGCAGCATAAAAATGCCAAAGTAGCGATGGCGGCAAGTGTATTATGTTTAGTGTTAGCTTCTGGCTTTTGGCTAGGGCAAAAGCCAACTAAAAATGTAGCACAATTATCTGCAAAAAAAGAACTGGCAAAGCATGAAGTTAGTGAAAAAAATGTTGATACAGCTGAAAATAATACTCATCAGCAAGCAGACGTTAGTGTGCTACAGGTTACTCCTCTTAAATCGGCTGTACAGAAAAAACAAAAAAAGGGGGTAGCTGAAGAAGTAGTCAAGGTTACAAAAAGTAAACCAAAAATAAAGCCGCAGCAAGCATTTGTTCAGCAAGTAACTGAACTACCCGTTACCTCAGTAACCACCAAGCAGGTAGAACGTACACCTCTTCCTCAAAATGAAAACTACCAAGTTGCCGCTGTTGATGGTGTTTCTGAAGATTTACTGGCACGCTTTAAAGCAGCCATAGATGAAACAAAAGATTTATCAAATACCAGTATCTCGCTTGATGAGAAAGAAATAGCACAAGGTGCGATAAAACCTTTAACAAAAATGCCCGCTTGGGTACAAAAAGGTATTCCTAGTTTAACCTTCGAACAGCATATTTATGCCTCTGATGGCGAAGGTTGGGTAAATGTTAATGGCCGTGACCGTTATGAAGGCGATAGGGTGGCAGAGGGGTTGACTATTGATAGAATATTACCGCAACAAGTTATTTTAACTTATCGCGGTGAAAGCTTTAGTTTACCAGCTTTAACTAATTGGTAGTAAATAACCGAAGAGGTTACTGCCAAGCGGGCATTGTAGCTTCAAAGGCTTTAATTTTATCAAGCTTTCCTAATGTCCAGCCAACGCTATCAACACCATTTTCTAAGCTGTATTGTTGAAATTTACTTAAGCTAAAGCTAAATTCAATTTGTTTATTATGATGGTTAGTAAAACTTACTTTGTTGTTTGGTAAATCAACCGTTAAGGTTAATTGTGCATTAGGTGAAAGTTGAAATAACTGATCAACTTCATCTTCGTTTAACTGAATTGGTAATAAACCAATGTTAATACAATTACCGTAAAATATGTCAGCAAAGCTTGGGGCAATAATAACCTTAAAGCCGTATTCTTCTAATGCCCATGGCGCATGCTCACGGCTAGAGCCACAACCAAAGTTTTCACGAGATAATAAAATGCTTGCTCCTTGGTATTCCTCTTTGTTTAAAATAAACTCAGGATTTGGCTCTTCACCAGCGTGATCAAGATAACGGCTATCGTGAAATAAGTGTTTGCCAAAACCTACCCGTTCAGTTTTTTGTAAAAATTGTTTCGGGATAATTTGATCCGTATCGACATTAGCAATATCTAGTGGTGCAACCAAACCTGTATGTGTAGTAAATTTTTCCATGATAACTCCTATGGTTGGTTAGAGGCGACTATGTTGTGCAAATTGCCAGCAATATATCTCTCAGGATTAACTTTAACATTCCTGTTCAGAAATTAGCGCCAAATTGAGCCGCGTCTACCTGATTAATTGTTTATTAGCTATTTAAGTCAACAAAATGACCGGTTATTGCAGCGGCAGCGGCCATCTCTGGGCTGACTAAATGGGTGCGACTTCCACGCCCTTGACGCCCTTCAAAGTTACGGTTACTGGTTGAAGCACAGCGATCACCGGCTTCAAGCACATCATCATTCATGCCTAAACACATAGAGCAGCCGGGTAAGCGCCACTCAAAACCTGCCTCAGTAAATATTTTATCTAGACCTTCGCTTTCAGCTTGGGCTTTAACACGGTATGAACCCGGTACGATAATGGCGTCAACAGAACTTTGAACCTTTTGACCTCTGGCAGTGTAGCCTTTGACAACATCTGCTGCAGCACGTAAATCTTCAATACGAGAATTCGTACAAGAACCAATAAAGACTTTGTTAATACTGATATCGGTAATTTTAGTACCAGCGGTTAAACTCATATATTCAAGCGCTTGTATACAAGACTCTTGTTCCACAGGATCAGTGAAACTACTTGGATGTGGTACGGTACTGTCTATACTAGTAACTTGCCCTGGTGTAGTACCCCAAGTAACTTGTGCTTTAATATCTTTTGCTTGAAGGGTTAATACCGTGTCAAATTGAGCGCCTTCGTCAGATTTTAACTGTTTCCAGTCAGCGACAGCTTGTTCAAAGATTTCACCTTTAGGGGCGTATTCTTTGCCTTGCACATAATCAAATGTAGTTTGATCAGGGGCGACTAAACCTGCTTTTGCACCAAATTCTATACTCATGTTGCACACCGTCATGCGCTCTTCCATGCTAAGTGCTTCGATGGCTTCACCGCAATATTCAACCACATATCCTGTGGCACCAGCGCTACCGGTTTTACCTATAATGGCTAAGATAATATCTTTGGCGCTAATACCTTTACCGACATGGCCTTTCACCTCTATCTTCATGGTTTTAGCTTTGTTTTGACGAAGTGTTTGCGTAGCAAAAACATGCTCAACTTCAGAAGTACCTATACCAAAAGCGAGTGCGCCAAAAGCACCATGAGTGGCAGTATGAGAATCACCACAAACAATAATAGTACCCGGCAAGGTTAAACCAAGTTCAGGTCCCATCACATGGGCAATACCTTGGTTTTTATGGCCCATACCAAAAAGCTCAATACCAAAGTCTTTACAGTTTTTCTCTAATGCCCTCAGTTGGTTTGCTGCGCCTTCGCCGGCAGCATCAATCTTAATGGAACGGGTAGATATATTATGATCCATGGTCGCAATTGTACGCTCAGGATGGCGTATAGGGCGATTATGAAACCGTAAGTTGGCAAATGCTTGTGGTGAGGTGACTTCGTGGATCAAATGTCTGTCAACAAACAGTAATGGTGTTTCACCGATGACTTCTTCAACTAAATGATTTTGCCATAATTTTTCATACATGGTTTTTGGAGTGTTAGTTGTCATGTTATGCGCTCTCAATTTGTTTACAGATATAATCACCCACTTCGCTGGTGGTTTTTGCTTGTGCTCTTTCACCGGTAGGTAGTAAATCTGCGGTTAAAATACCGTTATCTAGTGCACTACCCACCGCATTTTCAATCGCTTTAGCTGCCGTATCTTCATTTAAGCTATAACGTAGCATTAACGCAGCAGATAATATTTGTGCAATAGGATTAGCGATACCTTTACCTGCTATATCTGGCGCACTTCCACCAGCAGGTTCGTACATACCAAAACCATGCTCGTTTAGGCTAGCTGATGGCAGTAACCCCATTGAGCCCGTGATCATCGCACAAATATCCGATAAGATGTCGCCAAATAGGTTAGGGCAAAGCATCACATCAAACTGGTTAGGGTCGCGTACTAATTGCATTGCCGCGTTATCTACATATAAGTGCTCTAATTCAACTTCAGGGTAGTCAACGGCAACTTCTTCAACCACCTGACGCCATAATTGGCTAGTGGCTAATACGTTTGCTTTATCAACCGAGGTTACTTTGTTATTGCGCTTTTGTGCTGCTTGAAAGGCAAGATGACTAATACGCTTTATTTCACGGCGAGTATAAAACATAGAATCAAAACCGGTTTCTTCTTCACCCTCACCTTTGCGGCCTTTAGGCTCACCAAAGTATATATCGCCAGTTAATTCACGAATGACTAGAACATCAAAACCTTGCTCTGAAATATCACTACGCAAGGTTGACAATGAGGATAGTGCAGGCTGTAAGGTTGCAGGACGCATATTACAGAATAAATCAAAATGGCCGCGCAAGCCTAATAAAGCACAACGCTCTGGTTGTTCAGTTGGGGGTAAATTTGCCCATTTTGGCCCCCCCACTGAGCCAAATAAAATGGCGTCACTTTCTTCGCAACCTTTCATGGTTGAATGGGGTAAAGCGTTGCCATGATTATCGATGGCAGCACCGCCAATATCGTAATCTTGGGTATTAATCTCTATACCAAATTTTGTTGAAATGGTTGTTAATACCTTTTTAGCTTGCACCATTACTTCTGGGCCGATACCGTCACCGGCTAAAATTGCTATGTTAGACATTTTGTTAGGAACCTTTTAATTTTCTGAATATTGTATAATTTGATCTATTTTGCTGCTTTTAATTCAGCAATGGTTTTAGCTCTGTGTATACTATTTAACGCATGTATTAACGCTTGCCCTGATGCTTCAATGACGTCTGTTGCTAAGCCGTAGCCGTGAAAATTTCTACCTTGCCATGTGATCACTAAGTCAGCTTGACCTAAACCATCTTCACCTGAACCTTTGTTCGATATTTTGTAGTCACTGACTTCAAAGTTAACATCAACCGCTTGTTTAATTGCTTGATAAAGGGCATCAACTGGACCATTACCTGTGGTTGCATGAATTTTACTACTGTGTTCACCGGCTAATAATTTTATGCTGGCGGTGGAAAATTCACCATCGCCACATTGCACATTAATCGTGGCTAAACGGTAATAGTCTTGAGCGTCTTGTTGTTGAATATTAAATAGCATTGCCTCTAAATCATCATCAAAAACTTGGCCTTTTTTATCGGCTAACGCTAAGAAATCAGTGTATAGCTGCTCAAGATCATAATCATTTTCTTGATAACCTAAACTTTCCATCCGGTGCTTGATAACATGACGCCCACTGCGTGAGGTTAGGTTTAGTTTGGTTTTGGCAATACCAACACTTTCGGGAGTCATTATTTCATAGGTATTACTGGCTTTTAACATACCATCTTGGTGGATGCCTGAAGAATGACTAAAGGCATTTCCCCCGACAATGGCTTTGTTTAGTTGCACAGGCATATTACATAAGGTGCTGACTAGTTTAGAGGTGCGGGCAATCTCTTGATGGTTAATATTACTATGAACCCCTAACAATGCTTGACGGGTTTTCATGATCATGGCGACTTCTTCTAACGAACAGTTACCTGCACGCTCACCAATACCGTTGATGGTACACTCAATTTGTCTTGCCCCAGCTTGAACAGCTGTCATTGAATTGGCAACGGCTAAACCTAAATCATTATGACAATGCACCGAAATAATAGCTTTATCAATGTTAGGTACACGGTCAAACAAATTAGTAATAATGCCCTGAAATTCAAACGGCATAGTATAACCAACGGTGTCTGGAATATTTACTGTGGTCGCACCAGCCTCAATAGCAGCTTCAACCATGCGACACAAATTATCAAGTGGGGTTCGGCCAGCATCTTCACAAGAAAACTCGACATCATCGGTAAACTTACGAGCATATTTCACGGCATGAACTGCCATATCTTGCACGTCAGCAAAGTCTTTACGCAGTTTTTGCTGAACATGCACATCAGAAGTGGAGATAAAGGTATGTATTCTAAATTGTTCGGCCACTTTTAATGACTGGGCACAGGCATCTATATCTGCTTCAACAGCACGGGCTAAACCACAAACACGAGCGTTTTTTATGGTGCGGGCAATTTGCTGAACTGATTCAAAATCACCCGGTGAAGAGACAGGAAAGCCTACTTCCATGATGTCTACCCCTAAACGCTCAAGTGACTGCGCTATTTGTAGTTTCTCATGAACCGATAAACTGGCGTTTAGCGCTTGTTCCCCGTCACGTAAAGTGGTGTCAAAAATAATGACCTTATCGCTTGATGAGCTTTGTGAACTTGATATTGTGTTACTCATGTCTTTATCCTTTGTATGCTTAAAACTGGTTACAAATATTTTTAAACTAACCAGCGCATAAACGTAAAAAACCCGCGATGATTAGCGCGGGTTTTAATGAATTCTTATCTGTTTCTATTTTTAGAGTATTCTTTTTTTAAGTGATACCTGAAAATTTTCAATAAGCAATAAAACCTAACCGCGCACTGAGAGTACGAGGAGAAGGTTGAGAATAATTCGCTTAGTTAAAAATATCATATTTCTAATATTGTTTCTTTTTCGTCTGTTTTATTAATTATGCATAAAAA
>JASMAS010000052.1 GCA_030754235.1 Litorilituus sp. | reverse complement strand
TGGGCATGGGTTTCTGAATTTTTTACACAATCATGAGAAGTAAAACTTAACGCTTTTAAAGTATTAATCATTTCAAGATCGACATCCTTGCTACTTTGAATGGCTGTGATCAGTGGGATTAAAAATGACTCCATATTTTGTGCAAATAGCGACAGGGTCTGTTCTAATTCAACGTTAGCAGGATTTTCAATATCTACTTGTAGTTTAAGGCTAGCAAGGGTTTCATTTAATGCATCCAGCCCACCTAATTGAGGCTGCTGTAATGCTTGCCCTATTTGATTTAAGCCTTTTTGTAATAGCGATATTTGGCTAGCGATAGTTGCTATTGGGTTATCATTTTCACCAAGGCTGTGATGCCTAACAAAATCTTCTTTAATCTGTTGCCAACGTATTGTTTGTTCATCTGTTTGATTTTCTCGAAGCTCAGCCAGTTTTAATAAATTTTCTTCTGCACCAATAGTCAGCGTTTGCGCTTCTCCACGATAATGATCAGCAATAAGTTGTTCAACTTCTTCATCAGTCATTACCGGAACAATTTTTTCTGCCATCTTGTTCATGTTGCGATAACTACCTTGCAACTTAAATGGTGGCTCTGTCCGATATTTATCATCTTGTGCAGCAGAAGCTATATATTGCCCATTAGCTTTTAATACCGTTTCTTGGATCTTGCGAATACGTTTTATAACAGCAACAATTTCATTAACCTCAGCTTGAGAATAGCCATGCTTTAATTCAGTTGTTGCTATTGGCTCACCATCGGCTATTTTGACTAGTTTATACAAATCATCCATTTCGCGAGTAGCAAGGGGAGCTATATAAGCATTGCTAGTTAAGCTATTTTCAATAAAACTCAAAGAAAACTCATGTTCTCGTCCACTTAGAGTATCACCAAGGTTATATATATCAGCTCGATTAGCTAACATATCAGGAATGCTAAACGCTTCACCCGATTCAGTATATGGGTTACCGGCCATAACAACGGCAAACTTTTTACCTCGCATATCGTAGGTTTTACTTTCACCATTCCATACACCGTCAACTTTCCTAGAACCATCACACAAAGAAATGAATTTTTGTAAAAACTCAGGGTTAGTATGCTGAATATCGTCAAGGTAGAGCATTACATTATTACCCATCTCAAAAGCTAAATTTATTTTTTTAACTTCACTTTTTGCAGTGGAATTATTGGCTTGGGAAGGGTCTAGTGACAACTGCTCATGACCAATAGAGGGGCAGTTAACTTTAACAAAGGTCATGCCTAATTTACTGGCAACATATTCAATAAGTGTCGTTTTACCGTAACCTGGTGGCGAGATAAGTAATAATAACCCCATTAAATCTGAACGTTTATTGTTACCCGCGGCACCAATTTGCTTTGCTAGATTAGTGCCAATAATAGGGAAATAAACATCGTTAATAAGCTTATTTCGAACAAAAGAAGAGAGTGCGTTAGGCGTAAACTCTTCCAATCGTAACTGCTTGCGCTGCTGTTCCAAAATGTATTGTTTCTTTTGGTGAAATTGCTTAAATGCTGGTACATGTTCATTAATATATTGACGAAGTTTGGTCATAAATTCTTGATAGTTTATTTCAATTTTTCTATCAAAAATTTGCGCATGCTGCCCAAGTAAACCTTCCACGATACACTCTGTATTCGCGGTAGAAGTATAAAACTCACACTCTTCTTCCATCGTCATAAGCATAGACGCATCCATAAGAACATCTTGGTAAGCCTTTATTGCTTGATGATTAACAAAAGATTGCAACCAAGCTAGGTGTAACTGATATTTTTGTTCTAGTGTCGAGCAAGCTGATAATGCACCACTAATTTGTTTTTCCAGTCCTTTATGATTTAGTTGAGTTTTCAGTTGGCTAACTAGTGCTAAACTCTCTTCTTTAACAATAAAGTTCTGTTCTGCTAAAGACAGCTCTTGAATGAGATATGTTGCTGACAAAGTGGTATCACAATTTAACCACATGTGTTCTTGGGTATATTGTTCCAATAAAAAAGCTAGTTCTTCAACGAGCTGTTTACGTAATTGGCTTGTGCCAAAAGTTTCTTCCATTAAATGTAGATTGTGGCAGCGGTGTACTAAATCTTTTTGTTCATTACTTGTTAAGCCTATTGAAATGAACAGTACAGCTAATCTTCTTTCTAGAGCTGGGTACGCTAATAACCCTATTGATTCTCGTAATGATAATAATTGCGTTAAAATTAACGCTGCATCAGCATCATGAACACCTTTGTCGTAACCTTCTTGGTATCTAGGTTCAGCGGCTTTTCTAACCACATCAACTATCTTATTACTCTTGATCGCTTTTTTTAAACCATTTAACTCAGCTTTACCTGAAGATTCAGCTTCAAACAATATGCTTGCCGCTAAATACTCTCCTCGATAAACACTATCGCATTCGGAAATAAGCTCTTGCTGCCAAAGATACTCTGTGTCTGCAAACAAATCAGCAGGTAGGGCCTCAAAATAGTCGCTTCCGGTAATATGCAACACCATGGTATCTTCACGGGGGAGTATAGTTAACTCTAGTTTTTGTCTGTTAACCGAAAATTGGTGCTCACCTATTTTGACCAAGCTTCCATCAGCAGAATAGATATCTTTTTTATCTCTTAGTGCTCTGATCCCTTGCTCTTTAATATTTTTTAACTGGGCATCGATGTCATCCGCTCTAACATTGTCATCAAGGTCACGTAATTGCACAATTAGCTGTCTAAGTTTGGCAACCATAGGGTCGCCAGCAAAATAACTATTTAACTTATCTTGATCATTAAAGGATTGGCTCCGAAGAATAACGCCTTCGATAATTCGCTCTGCCGCCGTCATTAAGTTTAGGCAGCGACGTTGTTGTGCATCCATAAGCTGCTGCTTATGCTGTTCAAAGTTATCGTATATTTCATTTCTTTTAGCAATGATCTCATGATAAAACTCATCGTAATCGCTAAATTGACTCTCCAAGTCTTCTAATTGAATTAGTATTTGAGACAGGTGTTGGTCGCAAGATTGAGGGGTATCACTTGCATTTAATCCACTGGTTACACTCTGATTTAGTAGTTTAAACCGAGCACCAAATTCAGCGCGAGCTTCTTCAACGCCAACACTTTTAGCGGCAATATCTGCACTGGCTTTCACTCGGTTTATTTGACTAAATACAGCTGAGATATCCTCTAAAACACGTGTTCTTTGCCTGCTATCTTCAATATCTAAAGACAACATAGTGTGGTTTAACAGCTCCAACCCTTGAACCAATTCTTCGATAGATGAACGAATTGGCTTTAATGCTGTAACAGACTCACTTGTGTCTACTGCTAATTCTAATTCTCTGATTATTTTTTGATAAGGTGTAAGTGCATTGTCTTGTTGTAGGAAGTCAGCTGTTGCTTGGCTGAGACCTTTAATTAACTCATCTAGGTTCAGCGCCATAGTATCAATTTCATCAACATCAACGTAGCGTAATTCTTTATGAGAAATTAACTCACCTTTAAATTGCGCTAACTCAGCTAAGTTATCAACAAATTGCTTAGCCGTATCAAAATCTGGAATTTGAATATATTGGGTTAAGTCAGCAAGCTTATTTCTTGCGCCAGACATGATCACATCGGAATTTTTTTTAATACTGGCTACTTTTTCAAATTCATCTAATACTAATTCTGAAGTAGTCACGACTTGCTTCAAAAGCTCATTAAGAGAGAGTAATTTAGGATCATTTAACCAATGATATTTATCAAAAAGCAGCTTAGACTCTTTTACCAAATCATTAAAGTGCTGCGTACTAGGTTCTTGCACAGAAATAAGCTTAACCACACCATACAAATCAGAAACGCCCCTAACAAGTTCTGGGTTACCTATTTTACCAAAAAAACTATGTTCAGTTGGCTGGTTACTCGCATACTCTTCACTACAAAATGGTGTTTGCCATATTTGCATTGCATGTACTCTTGATGGCTCAGGTTCCGCATTAAAAACAACGGCCCTACCGTTGTTATACAAACTTTGACCGTGCCCATAAATAGGGTTTTGGAGTGTTCTGGTAATTAAGTTATAGCCAAATAAGGCGTATTGCCCCTCATTGGGTTCATAAAAAATATAAAGAAAATCTTCGCCATTGGGTGATTTAACCACTCGATGCAACTGTAGATCTTCAGCACTGTCTTCAAAACACTTATGCTCACCATTTTGAAGATAATAGCCCCCTGGGAAAATTATACCGTGATCTTCTGGCAATTGAATACAAGCATGAGCTATAGCATCTTGTCGTAACACTTGCTGCGTTTTACAGTTAAAAATTAAATGTCGTGTTTGCTCTTCCCGATAAGGTTTTATTTTTAAAAGAATAAGTTCGCCAACTTTAGCATAGTGAATATCTGCATCATCAAGAGACTGATGTTCATCATCAACAGGCTCTGTATATATTCCTTGACCTTCTTCGGTATTATTTTCAACTTTTAAGGTAATTGAACCACCGATTGCTTCAACAAAAAGCATATCGAACAAATTAAAGTGAGGATGTTTGCCTTGCTCTTGTTGCTCTCTTGAAACTTTATGCCATTCAAAATCAAAATTTTCAGGTTGTTTAATATCTCTTTCACCACGATTGTCAATATAGGTAACTTGCTGATTAGCATCAATGTTCCAACGAAACACTCGTATATCATCAAGACGTTCACCAATACGAAATACTGCAAATACTTTAGTACCTTGCCGATAAACATGTGCTAGAAAAGTTTTTTTATAATAGGTATAAAGTTCATCAAAATCACGTAAAAAATCAGGATGCTCAAGAAAGCTACCCTGCATAGGTATGTCAACAACTTCAACTTCACCATCATTGTCTTTGACTTGATGCAGGCTGAAAACATCAGCAACGGTAATATTACGTTTTAAGCCCAAAAAAACGTTGTAACCAAACAGTAAGGTATCACCAATAGCAGCTATATCTCTTGCTACACAATTATGCTCAGTGCGCACACGCACACGAGCATCAACTTTCATATCCGTAGAGCCAAACGTGCTAATACGTTCATCATTTAGTTGTTTAATTTGACTATTGAGACCACTACCTAAGGCTGATAGCCTACGCTGAATAAGCTCGTAAGAACCACCTTCAGCTACTGCTTGATTGGTGACACTTTCCTTATCTGTCATTTAAAACTCCATGAAGCTGTTACGCAGCCAACCAATAACGGAGGGCTACTTAATACCTATTTATACAATGATTACGTTATTACTTAACGTCTGATATTTTTTGGCTGCCTAAGTTTAACAAACTAGCCAATGCGCCTTTTTGTGTTTCATCAGCACTATTTAGCGTTGAGAGTAGTTTAGCCATATTAAAATTTTTCATGGTTTCACTAGTCTGTGAAACCCCTGAAAGTACACCACCTAAGTCATCCATAATATTGCGTTCACCATTTAAGTGTTCTTTAAATAAAGCTTTTACGGTATCACTTTCATCAACTAATCCATCAATAGATTTACCCACAGTGATTGACTTCATAAATTGGCGTAAAAACTCACCGTCGCCCCCCATAATATTAATATTTGCTTCACTTAACGCTGTAGCTAACACATTGGCTTGCTTTTCAGCCAAGTCTACGCTGTTATCTAGTTTGGCTAAGGTTAATTCACGCTCTTGGTTTAGACGTAAACCAAAGGTCTCAAATTCTCGTGCTTGTTCTGACATCGCATTAAGCACTTCTTGTTTCTCATATAGCCCTGTCGCTTCTGCTAATGCTTTTTCTTTAATACCTTTGGCTTCAGCGGTAAGTTTAAGCTCAAGAGCTTTGGCTTCTGCTTCACCTTGTCTTTCTTGAGCATCGGCTTGCGCTAAGGTTATTTGTGCTTCAGCTAACCCTTTAGACGCAGCTTCTGCTTGATCACCTTCGGCTAATATTTTCTTAGACTCCGCCTGCTTACTTGCCGCTTTGAGTTCAGCTTCAGCAATTGTTTGCATCTTTTTAGCCGTATGTTCGGCGGCTTGCTCTTGCGCCTTAGCTGACTCAATATCTTTCACTAATGCTTCTTCAGCTTCTGCTTGCGCCTTGATGACTTGTTCGTCTTTTTGGCGGTTCGCTTGCGAAACAACCCGTAAATCTTTAATACGTTCTTCTTCTTCTGCAACATTTTTTTCAACAGCAATTCTTTCTCGTTGCACTTCGGCAATGTTCTTACGCGCTACTTCCAACGCTTTTTCTTTATCTATGCGCAGCGTTTCCACTTCTTTTTGACGATCTATTTCTTCAATTTGACGGGCACGTGTTACTTTTTCCTCTTCAATCGCCACCACTCTTAAACGATTTTGCTCGGCAATTTCAGCTTCACGTTGTTTATTTTCTTCTGCAACAGCGACAGTTTGCTCTGTTTCAATACGTGCTTGTTCTGATTTTGCTCGTTCTTCTTCAACTATTTTGGCCGTTTGGGCTTCTTCGCGAGCCTTAACTGTTGCGATTTCTCTTGCCTGTTTTGCTTCGGCATCAGCTAACTGTCGTTCCAACTCTAAACGTTTCTCTTCTGCATCAATATCTTGGCGTTTAATGCGTATTTCTTCCTGACGCTTTAAATCATTAGTTTCAACACTTTGTTGGGCTGTTAGCTCAGTAATGCGCCTTATCCCCTCTGAATCCATGATGTTATTTGGATCCAGATCATGAATTGATGTTTGTTCTAAAAAGTCTATCGCGACATCTTCTAACACATAACCAGATAAATCTTGTCCGATGACCTCTTTAATTTTATCCCTAAAGATGTCTCTTTGGGTGAAAAGTTCCGTAAAGTTTAATTGCTTACCAACCGTTTTAAGTGCTTCTGAGAATTTCGCCTCAAAAAGCTCTTGTAACGTTTCAGGGTAAGAAGAGCGATCACAGCCAACCTGTTTAGCCACTCGCAAAATATCTTCTTTTGTTTCATTTACGCGAATATAAAAAGTAATGATAATATCTGCTCGAATATTATCCTGACAAATAAGACCTGAGCGGCCTTTACGTTCAAGCATCATTCTCTTAGTTGAAATATCCATAATTTCTTTTTTATGGATAACAGGTATCACCATACCACCTGTAGTACTGATATCAGGTTCAGCCCTGAGTTTATTGATGATTAATGCTTGGCCTTGTTCAACTTTGTTATAAAACTTAGCAATCATGATGAGCATTGAAAAGACAAAAAGAACGCCAATTCCGATAGCTAGATAAAGTGGTTCCATTACCATGTGTTTTTCCTCTTATTTAAAACAGCGGCCACTCAATGATGACCAAGTAAATTATAATTTTTAAGACGTGTAAGGGGCTACAATATAAGCATGGCTTTCATGCAAATACTCAATAACCAAAACATTATCGCCCATTTTTAATGTATGTTCAGGATCACAGCGAACATCCACGAGAATTTCCGCGCCATTATTAAACAAACGTGCTTGACCAAAAGACCCACTCACTTTGCTTGTGGCAATAGTGGCCTCTTTGCCGACCAAATGATTACTCGTTGAGGTTTCTAGACTGTTAAACATCCCTTTTAAGGGACGAATAACAACTGCCGTGATTGGTAGAGAGATTAAAAAAACAATAAAATCACTTAGTGTTCCCAGTAGATAATATAACCATCCATCAGGCAGCCAAGTAAGCAAATAAAATTGAAGGTAAAAACTTATTAACCAACAAATAAGAATGATAATACTGATCACTAACGTAAAAGGAACACCAGTTAACCCGAAGGTAAGAAATAAACCTGTTACACCGCCAAGTGAAATATCAACATCCCCATCTACATCGACCTCAAGGCCAGGTTCGCCAGAAAAGTCTAAATCGATAAGCCCCAACATACCGACAATCCAATAAACAACGACAATACCTAGAAGTGTAGAGTATATTACTGTGGGAAATTGAGAAGCGACTTCAAACAGTTGTTCCATAGTTCATCCTTAAAACAAATAGCCAACATAAACTATTTTGATATTTATTATTTGCTGATTAATCACTATACGCCTTTGACATAATATGTCAAAGGCGTATAGTGATTAATGTCATCATGAATATAAGTTAGCATACTCAATATTAGAGATCATTTAAATATACTTCACTGCTATTTGAATTAAGAGATTTTCTAGTGACATATATTCAGCAATAATTATATGATAGTTTAAGTGGTTTTG
>JASMAS010000051.1 GCA_030754235.1 Litorilituus sp. | reverse complement strand
AGTTTTTGTACAAAAAGCCACCTTTATTGGTGACAAATATCACGCATAAACTTAACGGTTTCTAGTCACTGTTAACGTAAATGCTAGCGTATTGTGTTACCTCACCAATAAATAACACTCTATGCATAGGATTTCTCACAATGACATAGGCAAATCAATCAATACCCCCCCTCTATAAGCTAAGGAAGACTATCTCTTAACGCAAACACAACGGCATCCAAAGTTTGACCGCTAACTTTACTTCTCGTGCAAAAATCCACCCTAAGGATGCAACGAGCACTGCCTATTAATCCGGCTTGTCGGTTTAATATGTGTAACTATTCACCAAGTAAAATTATTTTCTAAGGTTCTTTTTGAGTTATTGAGCTCATTGTCGTTGTGATGCTGGCAAGTAAACTAGGATTTAACAATAACAGTAGCAGTACCCCGCCACCAAAAGATATCAACCGAAAAACAAGCTATAGATAAATAAGACAAGTCTTTGGACAAACAAAAAGGTCGAGTAAGTAAAACACAGATTCAAACACAGAACCCTGTTCAGGTTAAAGTTCTCCTCGTTAAGCGCTATTTTTTAATTAAAGGTCACTACCGTGAGGTTGGCTTTCACAAGCGGAAGCTTGTTGATATAAACATCAACAAAGTCGTCACAGAATACCAAGCACAAATTCTGGAAAATGAGCAAGCAGAGCCTTTTATTGGTGAATTTACAGAAGGCCTAAACAGTCCTATTCAATATGGTGTTGGGGTAACAACCCATGCGGTTTACTTATCCCAATATCAATTACTTCCATATAATCTTATTGTAGAGTACTTTTGTGAGCAACTCGGTATTTCAATCAGTTACAGAAAATTTTATAAAGCGTTCTATTTTATCAATGGCTGAAAAGCCTAATTTTTTCGCCCTCGTTAACAATCTTTATCAAACTACAAATCCTCTAACGGAATAAACTCTTCTGACATCCCAAACCCTATTGGACCAAAGACAGCAAGACATTCTGGCCTTCTCATGATCGGTGTAGCAGCAGTTCCTATTATTCTGAGCCTTTGACCATACTTAAGGGCTTCAGCAGTCAATGGTTCACAGGTATCTAGATCTAAAGTTGTGATCAGATCAGGCACTAAACAAGTTGTTTTCCCGTTGAGTTTGGCCTTAAGATATTCGTTTTGAATTTCTAGCTCGAACCGATCATCTTTACCGTTTAATGGGATCATTAAGACACTTGCCCAATGCCAACCGTCTCTTGTTTCTCGGTTAATATCTACGACTTTTCCTTCAAATAAAATTCTTGCGTGACGATCTAATTTTGGCTGTTCTAAAATATTCATGATCCCGTCTATTGGGTTTGATAATTGTTCACGAGCCAGCCTAATACCTCGTCCTATTTCCAAGCAGTAGGATAAAGTATCATGCACCGCTTTTACCTTCACTTCTGCACCTAACATAGGGTAAAGGGCACTATAAACCATAGCACCAAGGTTGGCACAGATCCCCCTAGCGAGATCTTCTACTTTTCTGTTTGAAGTGGTTTTTTCGATAATGACACTATCACCTAGTTCATTTGCAATACAGACTGGTGCGGCAGTTGAACCATAGACACTAAATGTCACCATTTCCAAATGAGGAAAAGCTCGCCCCATGCCATCCGCATCCACTACAGGCAGTCCTACTTGAGCTGCAACAGCCATGGGTATAATACTATTTAATCCACCAATTTCAGCTGGAATAATTGCATTAACTTTTCTGCCCAATTGCTTTTCCATTTTAGTCAGAAGCTGACGACAAGTATCTTTCGATTGCAGGTGCTCAACCAATACTGAGGGCGCGCCAATACCAGCAATACTGACAACCTGAGCATCATCTGCTAAGTCTTTGGCTTTGATAACCTTAACATATTTACCTTTGCGAATTTCTTGCTGTAATAATAGCTGCCCGACATAGGGATCACCGCCACCACCAGTGCCTAAAAAAACAGCTCCCCGTGTTAAATCTTTAATTTGTTCTATTGTATTAATAATCATTAAAAATTCTCCAATTGTCCTACTGCTCTGACCTTTACATCGACCGTGTTACTTTGCACATGAGTCATGGGGTATTCCTCTAATTCGATAATTTCGACTGTGCCAGGTTTAGCGCCTGCTTTAACGGCATTATCTATGGCTTCTTTTTTGGCTTTTTCTAGCGCTTTTTCACGCCCACCTTCCAATTTATAGTCAAATAAGCGTTTTACCCGCCCTCCAACTTGTGCAATGGCTGCACCAATGGCATTGGCAACATCGCTATTTATCGGATGAATTACTTCAGACGTCCCTTTGAGATCACCCGCAATTAAATGAGCGCCACCGCCAACTAAAATCACCGGCACAGGTTCAGCACTGAGTTTTAGTTGATCAATAGCAGATTCTAGTCTTGCTTTCATTGCTTTATGCACCTTATCAATCAGTCCTTTACTGAGGTGTGAAAGCTTACTTTCATTCCCAAATTTCATTTGACCACAGGCAATTGCAATGTCTGATGTAGTTAACGTATCTCCACCAAAAACAAGTGCTTTTTGAGTGAGTTTAAAGCCGACAGAATCAGGGCCTAGTATGATCTGGTTATTCTTTTCTCTAATACAGGTGCCTCCCCCCAGAGCAATCGATAAAACATCTGGCATACTAAAATTGGTTCTAACATCGCCAATCTCCGAGGCATTTGAAGTTTCTCGGGCGAATCCTTTACTTAAACAACCAATATCAGTTGTGGTTCCCCCAATATCAACAATTATTGCATCGCTGAGCCCAGATAAAAATGCTGCCCCACGAATACTATTCGTGACGCTAGCATTACATGTCATCACAGGATATTGCATCGCATACTCAGCACTCATTAAAGTGCCATCGTTATGACTAAGGTATAGTGGAGCCGCTATTCCAAGTTCAGAAATCGCTTGTTGTAGTGTAGGGATAACTTTATGAGATAATGCCTGTAGACTGGCATTGATAATCGCGGCATTTTCTCGTTCAACAAGACCGATCCCTCCTACTTGATGTGATAATGTAATATTAACATTGTCGAGATGCCGAGCGAGTATTTCTGCAGCTCTTAATTCAATATCGGTCCTAACTGGTGAAAATACCGCACTGATTGCCACCGAAACAATCCCTTTTGCTTTAATGTCTAAGGCGGTCTGTTCAAGTGCTTGCTCATCGAGAGGGGCATAATCAGTGCCGTCAAAATAACTGCCACCACCTATCATATAAATATGCTCTCCAATTTGCTGACGCAACTCGTCTGGCCAATCAACTAAAGGAGGAATACCACTACCCATCGGTAAGCCAACTCTGACACACGCAACATTTAATAACGATTTGCGTTGTACAAATGCGTTAACAAAATGAGTTGTGCCAACCATCACTGCAGAAATGTCATTTTCAGAGTTGCCTGACGTTTGCAATACACGCTGAATAACCGAAATTACTCCTGATGACACATCTTCAGTCGTTTGCACTTTTGCACCAGCGAGTACCCGAAAATCTTGAAGTAAAGCAGCATCAGTATTGGTGCCCCCAACATCTATACCTATACGCATATCATTCTCCCTTAAAATTGTTTTTTATTAATTGACCATTTTTAATGATGGCTGTGAATGATTCATCTGGAGAATTCATAAAAGTGATGTCTTCTAGGGGGTTGCCAGCTACAATAATTAAATCGGCAATACACCCTTGTTTGACCTTACCTAACAAAGGCTGATTAATAAGCTCCGCATTTATCGAAGTTGCTGAGCGCAATACCTCAAAATTAGGTTGTACCTTTGCTCTTAACACAAATTCTTGATTCTCATTACCATGAAATTTTCCAAACAAATCTGTGCCAAATCCCAAAGATACACCAGCTTTTGAACAGTGTTCTACTGCCGCTAAGGCTTGGTCTCTTATTGGCACCAATTTGGCTGCCATATGAGCAGGTAAGTTTTCTATTTGTTGATAAAGCTGTTCAATAATGACTAAGGTCGGCACAACAAAACTTCCTTTTTCTGCTATTAGTTGAGCACATTGAGCATCAATTAAGGTGCCATGTTCAATTGATCGAATACCGAGTCGCGCGCAACGTGCAGATGCATCGGCCGTATGGGCATGTGCCATAACATAAGTTCTTCTTGTCGCAGCTTCTTGCACTGCTGCAGTAATTTCTGCATCGCTAAATTGAGGCATCCAAATAGGATCTGTCGGAGATATAACTCCTCCTGAGACAAACAGCTTTATTTGATTTGCTCCAGCGCGTAACTGTTCTCTTACCGCTAATCTAACCTGATCTTCACCGTCTGCAATTATGGTCATACTGCCATGGGAGGCACAACCGCAAAGTTGTAATTCATCGGCAGGGCGAAGGTCACCATGTCCACCCGTTTGAGAAATCGCTTTACCCGAGCTGAGGATCCGAGGAGCAGTGATAATACCCTCCTCAACCGCTCTTACAATGCCAAAATTTGCACCCGCAGCATCTCTTACCGTAGTGAACCCTCGTAAAAGTGTCTCTGTTAATAATTGGGACGCCCTAATAGAGCAATAAGACTCATGCGTTTTTTCAATCTTTGCAATATCAAGTGTAAAGCTATTGCAATGAAAATGCGCATCTATTAACCCTGGCATGACACATTGACCTTTAACGAACAACTCTTGTGACGCGGTTTCAAATAATCGCTCTCCGGGCTTAGAAATTGCTTTTATTACCCCATTTTCAAGTAGAACATCAACATCCGATATAAGTATGGGGTTTTCACCGTCAAATACCGTCGCATTTCTCAATATGATGGAAGGTATATTCATTATTTTCGTTCCTGTTTATTGATTTAAAACTCAAAAATATATGCGTAATTTCAATGTGAATTTTTAAAATCGATAAGCATCATATCCCAGCTTACCATTCAACTTTCGTACATAAGTTAATTAACAATACATTAAATCGATTGATAAGAAAGGCCGAAAAAGGGTGGTTTTCAAATCAAAAAGAGTAGGTTAAATAGCAATATAAAAAAAGCATGAAGGTATCTCTTAGTGAAGCTTGTTTGGCGATAGAGCATTTTACATTCGCATTATTCCCATTTATAAACCTCTTGAAATTAGGAGGTAAATATTGAGCTGTTAGGTAAGTCCAAGGTAGCTTTGTTTGTTTTTTTGAAAGAACTATCACCTAATGTTTTTATTTTTTTTGTTTTTTATAATGCTAATGAAGCGTTTGTTTTGACACTCACTAGTTTTGAATTCATTTCTCATTTACTTATTTGTAATTGTCCTACTGGCTGCAAAGCAATACTACGAGGTGATGGAAAACTAGTTAAGAAGTTATATAAGATCCACTCGGAATTATTAGGGTCTGTTGATATTTCGAGATTGTTTTTACATCAGTTTGTTGACTATTTATACAAGGCAGAACCTTTGTCATGTGGTTGTTGCACATAAAAAGGTGATAACGCCGTAGAAATGTCTAACAAATGCTGTTTGAAGGATCTTGCTAAAAACCTTTTACTCTTGGTTGAGTAGTATTTGCTTAGAATGACTAGGTTATACGCTACTCGCCGTGATTAAAAGGATTTTATCTCGAACAAAATTTAACCGTGAAAGATCAACAGACCCTAATTGTGCGTCAAAGTTGTAATGCAAAAAAACAAGTTTGTACCAAGCTTTTAAAAGTATAAATAAAGGGAGTAAGTAGCTTACTCCCTAGTTTTAATTAGAACTTATATGAAATAGAAGCGCCAATTTGGCGTCCGGGGGTATAAGCTCTAATAACTCCGGTCACTACGCCTAAAAGCCCCTCGACATAATTGGCTTCTGTGGTGGTCAATTCATCAGTTAAGTTATCTACATAAAGCGTCAGCTTCCATTCGTCATTGCTAATTGATGTATTAACATTAATATAGCTTTGACTATCTACTTCGAGTGGGGTAATTAGGTCTCCTAGAGTCATAGAGTCTTGAAAGCGATAATCCACTCTGCTTTGCCATTGCCAATTTTGTGACAACTCGGTGTCATATAATAGCCCTAAATTTAATGTGTTTTTAGGTGTTGAAGGGGCTTGTTGATTAAGTTCTTGTACTTCTGCAGTAGTATGACCGTATCCTAAAGTGAATCTTACCTCTTCATTAATCAAGTAAATTGATTCTAACTCAAATCCTTTAATTTTCGTTTCTGGAATATTCGACGTAACTCTAAAAGGCGCTTCAGTGATAATCGTTGAAAACTGTTGATCTGAATAATCAATATAAAATAGCGCTGCATTTAATTGACCGCGCCCAGCCATAAAAGCTGATTTCATGCCAATTTCGTAATTTTTTGTTTCTTCTGACTTAGTCAAATTACCTGAATTATAAAAGCCAGGTCTAAAGCCTTTGGCATAGGTACCGTAAACCATTATGTCTTCATTGACGATGTATGATAATGATAGTTTTGGTTGAAAAGAGGTATCTTTTTTAGTCTGCGTGTCGATATAATCACCGTTAGAATCTGTCACTTGTACAATTTGAGTTAATGTCTTATCCGTGTATTGTGTTGTTTTATATTCAACACTGTCGTAACGTGCAGCTATCGTTAACTCTAAGTTGTCCGTTAAATCAGCGGTAACTTGTGCAAATACTGCGTTTATTTCGTCTTTCTTTTGATGTATTTGGGTAAAAATACTTGGACCGACTACTCTTAATTCGGGCTCTAATCGGAGTGTAAGATCATTTAAGCCTTTTCGTTCTTGGTAATAAGCACCAAAGAGCCAATCATAGCTATCGCTAGAGTTTGAAGAAACTCTAAACTCGTGACTCTTTACAGCAAAATCATCCGTTAAATCTTGAATAAAAAGAGGCGCTGCTGACCAATCTACGTCACCGAGTAAATGTTGATCAACTTTTTGATCTGAGCTTATCCACATGACGTCAGCACCTGTAAATTCGTAGATGAGTTTTACGCTGCCTTGGTGAAAGGTTCTATGTTCTCGTCCAATAAAACTACGCTCAGGACCAGGCCCTGAAAAATCATCGAGATCTGAGCTTAAAGCCACTAAATCTTGCATAATCGCACCTTGCTCATAATCAGAGTAAGCGTATCTTAAATCAGCGGAAAATTGTTCTCCCAAATATTGCCAGCGAGTATTAAAAGATTGTGTGTCGTTAAAGTCTAAATCTTCTCCTTGTGCAGAATCAATAAGACCATCGGCCTTACGAATCTTACCGTTGACCCTAGCAAAAATTTCGTCAGTAACGCCGCCTGAAACACTGGCATTGAAGGTGCGATCATTACCTTGTGCGACATCGAGTTTTAGTGCGCCTTCCCATTCATCAGCAGGATGTTTTGTAATAATATTAATGGCTCCCGCCATA
This sequence comes from Litorilituus sp., assembly GCA_030754235.1. Taxonomy (GTDB): domain Bacteria; phylum Pseudomonadota; class Gammaproteobacteria; order Enterobacterales; family Alteromonadaceae; genus Colwellia. Next base: position 63,195 of record JASMAS010000051.1, on the reverse strand, counting down.
GCTCCCGCTCCATAAAGAGCCCCTTGGGGGCCTCTTAAAACTTCTATCCTCTCAATATTATCTAAATCTTGATTGACAAAATCTAAAGCACCGGCTTGTACATCATCAACGACAAAGGTGACTGGCGGCAAGCCCTGTTGAGGAGTGGTAATTCCTCGCATAGTGATGTAGGAGGCACCAGCTCTAAAGCCTTCGCGAATAATGAGGTTAGGTGTGAGTGTAGCAAAATCATTAACATTTTTAATACGTGCTGATTCTATTTCATCATCATTAAAAGCGGTAATGGCATCAGGAACAGTTTGTAGTGATTCGACTTTTTTTCTAGAAGTCACTTCGATTACTTCAATAGATAGCTCATCTTTGTTGTCTTGTGCATAGCCAAATGTTGATGTAAAGGCTAAAAGCAAACAACTATATTTTATATTTATTTTCATTTCATTTTCCCCTAGTTAGTCCGCGAAGACTTATTTAATTTTAGTTCATCATTATTGGTCTACTTTTGTTAATCTTTTGTAATCACATCCAAGGCCAAAACATTGAGGACCAAAAACTCCGAGTGCTTTTTCTGTCCTCATTACTGAAGGAACATCCATCGCTAAGACATTAACTCTTTGTCCAAAGCGCAGTGTTTCTGCCGTAATGGGCTCGGCATTCTCTCTATCAATGACCGCGATAATATCGGGCACAGTGGCAATATATTGACCATTTTTCTCAGCCGCAATAAACTCATTTTGAAAGGTTAAAGTAACGTTTTCTTCACCGTCAAAAGGTTCGACAACGCAGTGACCAAAAGAAAATCCGTCTCGGGTTTCTCTAAAGACATCAATAACTTTCCCATCTACGAGTATTTGAGCATTGGTGTAATATTGTGTTTCGTTTAAACGATTGACTAAGGTCTTTACAGCATTATCTTGCTGGCGGCCTTCTTTAATGGCTTCACCTATGTGTAAAGCACAGGTCATAGTGTCTTTGACTGCCCATTTTTTAAGTTGCGATCCTTTCATAGGGTAGCAAGAAATCATGCCACTTAAGCCCATTTCACTAAGTACACTGCGCGCAAAATTTTCAGCTTTTTTAGCTGAAGCAGTGTTTATTGTTACGGCATTACCATGTTCATCAGTCATGACGACCGGTGATATACTTTCTCCATAAACATTAAATGTCACCATTTCTAAACACGGAAAAGCCCTTCCCATACCATCACAATTAACCAGCGGTAATCCTGTTCTTACTGCGGCAACTATGGGTAAGCAAGAGTTTACTCCGCCTATTTCTATAGGCATGAGAGCATCGACTTTTTTACCTAATTGGCGAGACATTTCTTTAATAAGTAAGTCTAAATCGTCTCCTGAGCAGGCTTTTTCTACCAATACAGTGGGAGCACCTATCATGGCAATTGAGATAACAGTGGCATTATCATCTAGTTCATCGACACTGATAATTTCAGGCAAGCCATACTGCGTAATGGCTTGTTCAGCCAGTAGGCGACCAATATAAGGGTCTCCACCGCCGCCAGCCCCCAAAAGCGCGGCGCCTCTGGCATAATCTTCTAAATTAGCTGGTGTAAGTTTTATCATTTTATTCTCTCCCCGTTAAAATAACTGGCCAGTGGCTTTAACTTTAATTCGTGTTGCTTGTCCTTTGACATAACTTAAGGGAATTTCCTGTATGTCTAAAATACTGACTGTACTGGCGATTGCCCCTGCGATAATTGCTTTATCAATGGCCATTTGTTTTGCTTGAGCAATACATTCTTCTCTTGGTTGAGTTTGGTACTCAAAAAAATGTTCTATTTCACCGGCAACTTGTCCGATACTCGCGCCAATGGCATTGGCAACTTCTGCATGCTTCGGTGATATCATTTTACTGATGCCTTTTGGGGTGTTTTTTATGATGCAGTGACCGCCCCCGACTAAAATAAGAGGCACTTCGGCACTTGAAGTTTTAATTTGATCTAACCCAGAGACAAGAAGCGCATCGATATTGTTTTCAATTTTTTTTAAAGTTTGCTCTGTTAACGACACATTATTCGGCTCAGATCCAGTAATTTGGATATAGTTTCTTTTGATGGCTATATCTGTAGTCGTTAAATGTGTACCTCCAAAGCTTTTACCTTGTTGAAGTAATTTATAACCAACAGATTGAGGTCCTATAGAAAAGTTTGACAGAGGATCTATAATACTACCTCCCCCTAAACCAAGTGCAATAATGTCAGGCATTCTGAAATTGGTTCTGACTCCGCCAATATCAACGTGTACACTAGATTCTCTTGGAAACCCATCTTGTAACATGCCTATATCAGTTGTTGTTCCGCCAATATCAGCCACAATCGCATCTTTCAAACCAGATAAAAATGCAGCTCCGCGCATAGAATTAGTAGGACCTGAAGCAAAAGTCATCACAGGATATTTTCTAACAGCATCAGCACTCATTAATGTGCCATCATTTTGTGTAATATATAAAGGCGCTGTGACTCCTAGGCTAGATAGTGAGTTTTCAAAAGCATTGACAACTTTATCTGCTAAACATGCTAAAGACGCATTCATAATTGCCGAGTTTTCTCTTTCCATTAAACCAACACGACCAATTTGGTGGGATAAGCTCAACCTTATATGAGGGGCCACTTGCTTTATTTTGTTCTCTACTAATAGCTCAAAATCTTGATTAATTGGAGAAAATATTGAACATATTGTAACGGCTGGATACCCTTCTAATAAGATATCTTGAATGGCTTCATCCAATTGCATTTCGTTTAAATCGCTATTTACTTTGCCGTCAAAGTGGTGCCCGCCTTGTAACATATATGTCTTATGCTCAAAAGCGTCTTTTAATTCATTTTGCCAGCCAGATAAAGGAGGTAACGCTGCGGCAGCAGGTAACCCAAGCCTTATAATGGCAACACTGTTGAGTTCTTGTCTTTGAACAAATGCATTGGTGAATTGCGTTGTACCAATCATGCAGTAATCAATGTTTGTCATTTTTATTCTGCTACTTTTTACTACCTTAGTTATCGCATTGACAATGCCTGTTTGGATATCATCGGTTGTTGCTTGTTTTGTTGTAGCAAGTATGTTTTTACCTTCAATAAGCACTGCATCGGTGTTTGTACCACCTACATCTACACCTAGTCGAATCATTATTTACACCTCTTTACCTAGTCGAATCATTATTTATACCTACTTTTTTACTACACTAAACCAGTTCAAAATAATTTATTTGACAATAATGGGTAGGTTTGAATAAATAATGGGTAGTGTTTTTTGTTTAAAAAATAACCGTTATTCTTTCGGTAAATTTAAATCGTATTAAGTGTAAATTTCATTAATCATGCTTTTTAATTTTTTTAAAATATTAAAAAATAATTAGCTACGTTATATTTTGGTTGGGTGCTATTTTATGCAGAGTATCAGTCGCGTTGAGTTAATAAAAAAATCGTCGCAGTTTGTTTGGATCTATGCTCAAACTGGTTTTGGTAAAACTACTCTTTTACAGCAACATTTCAATGAGCATTCAGGTGAAAAATTATGGTTAGATAATAAAACCAAAGATCATAGCAATGTATATTCTTACTTTATTAAAAATAGTGATGATGCCAATTCTGTTCTCTACATAGATGACATACATTTATTTACAGATATATTTATATTGCAGCTTTTTGATAATTTACCAAGTAATGCTCAAGTGATCATTTCATCAAAAACTTTACAAAGTAATGTATCGATCAGTTTGGCTTCATTAAATCAGTTTGACGTTATTAATTTTCAAAAACTTAGGTTTAATTATCAACAGGTATGCAATTTAATTGATTCTCATAATCATATTTTAATAAAAGATATTTACGCGATGAGCCTAGGGTGGCCTGTGTTGGTAGATTTAATTAGACGAAAAACGCAACAGGCGAGAGACATTGAACATTTAAAAAATATTGTCAATGCTTCACCAAATTCTTTAGCTGATTATGTTAAGTGCAATTTACTTACATCATGCTGTGACATTAATCGAGAGTTTTTAATTAGCTTGAGTATTGTCGACTTACTCCCAAAAGTACTTTTTAACAATTTTGAACAGGTAAAAATCGAAGATTACTGTGAACATGAACTTAATGGGTTAACGATTTATCATGAGCAATCTTGGCAACTTTTACCTCTATTAAAACATGCTTGCTTTATCAGCTTGCTTCGTACTCATAGTGATGAGCTACAGCGTGTTCACTACACTTTAGCTGAGCGATTTTTATTAAACAATGATATTGAATCCGCAATTAATTTGATGTTGCAAATAGGAGAAAAAGAACGCGCTATAAAGTACTTAAATAAGATGGGGAGGCTGTTAGAATGGATCCAACATGGTCTGACCAATTTGCAGTCTTTATATAAATTATTCACTGAAGAAGAAGCAAATAAGTATGAAGTGGTAGCCTGGTTATTTTGTATTGTTAATTATAAATTGGGTAATGTTAATCAATCTCGAAAGTTGGTTGATATTTTTTGGAATAAGCGTGGCAGTGATCAATTAACATGGACGGTCGCTGACGCCATGATAAAGTTACATGAAGGTCGAATTTTTGAAACTAGCCATTTACAAAAGCTACAAAACTTCAGTGAAAGTAATTTACAGGCAGGACCTTTTACTCGAGCATTAATTAATAATTTACTTTCAGTAGCTTGGTTACAAAAAGGGGCCAATGACAAAGTAGAAGTAGCCATATTTAAGGCAAAGAAGTTTTATCAATTAATTGATAATGCTAAATATGGCGTGACTTTTTTGAATATTCATCAAAGTCATAGTTTACTACTTAATTGTCAGTTTAACGCTACCAGGCAACTTTTACATAAGGTAAGCGTCGAAATTCAAAGTCACTTTAGTCAAGATAAAAGTATTCGATTATCACTACATATTGTGAAATTAGAACTTAACTATTTAAGTGGTTTACTCCCTGCTATTCGCACATTAGATCAACTCATTAAAAAACTGAAGCACAACGAATCATGGTTAGACTTGTATGCCATTCTCTATCCGATAGCAATCAAGGTAGCTCTATTAAAAGGGGCATTTGATTATATACCTAACTGGTTCGCTATTGCTGATAGTCATTTACAAGATAACCCTATGGAACATTTAGATGAACTACTTAGCCAGCTTGCCAAGCTGGTTATTTTAAAAAATCCAAATTTAAATAGTCAATTAAGTAGATACATCATTAAATTACGGCCATTCACCTTGTTACCATGGCGGTTAAAGATTAATGAATTTGAAATTATGATGCAAACAAATAATTATGATCTTCATTTGTTAAATGAATCACTTAGTTTTGCTCGTCATCATGGCAATACATTATTTTATTTACAAGTTAAAGCGATAAAACTACTTATTGATAAGCCTTCATATTTACCCAGTGAATTTATTGAAGTGTTACAAGATAAGCAGTTTATAGGATTGTTATGGCAAATGAGATCGTATATACCTGAAGAGGTTTTAAAAAAGATTTTACAAGAGTACAATCGGATTAAGTTATTTGATTTACTTGAGGATCAATCGTCCAGTACTGCAAATATTTTAAGTAAAAAAGAAAAAGAAATATACGCTTTGTTAAAGGAAAACCTCAGAAATAAACAAATTGCTTTAGAGCTAGATATTTCAGAGCAAACAGTGAAGTTTCATTTAAAAAATATCTATAGAAAGCTAGGGGTAAAATCTAGAAAAGAAGCAGCAAAATGCCAAGTTAGTTAAGTTTTGCTGCTGTATCTTGAACACATTGTTCTCTTTGCTGCTGCATAACCGCATTGAAGAATACTTATCTGACCAACTTGATATTCCAATCAGTACAGGTAGTTTATTTAACTGTAATGAACAGGCTGCGGCCTTGGTAAAGTACTCTGGAGCAGAAACAGCGTTCAAGAAAGCCTTGCAAACCACTTTTCAAGCATTACACGTTGATGAAACGGGCATTAATATCGGTAGTAAAAGACGATGACTTCATGGTGCATCAACGACTGGTTAGACATATTTTTGCCCACACATGAAAACAGAGGTAAAATAGCGATGGAATACGCCGATATTTTACCTCACTTCACAGACGTACTCTGTTACTAACATTGGAAACCGTATCATCAATATACGAAGTACCAACATGCCTTGTGTAATGCTCATCATATGCGAAAATTAGAAAGGTCATGGGCGCAAGACGGCATGCAATGGGCAAAGAATATGCAAATTCTTATTAAAGAAATTAATACACATCAAATTGATGAGACTAGCCTAAACGAAGACACAAAAGCACAATATATCGAGGCATATCAAAAAATATTGGCTCAAGGTGACATTAAATGTCCACCACTTGATAAATTAGCCGATTGAAAGGTCAGCGAGGCCGATTCAAACGAACCAAATCAAGAGCATTATTAGAGCGATTAAGAGATTATCAAGACGATATCTTGCGCTTCATGATGGAAACAGCATTAGCTGATGCATTGCTATTAATCGTAGGCGAGCAAGAAGCATCAAATTCAAACAAGTTATCGCAATACTTTAGCTCTCATCCCAGTATTAAGCAGCGAGTGGAGGCGTTAAAGTAGCTGTATTACACTAATAACCGAGTAAATAGCGACAAATGCGCTAATTAATAGCGCGTTTGGTTTGTCACAAATGATGATAAAATGCCAACTAACTGATTTTGTTACTTAGTCTCGAAAAGAAAACAAACCACCCTTAATATTACAAAGACATAATACGGGATGCTTAAGCCAAATTACGTTGCCCATTTAAACGTACCCACTCTTCTTGTAGGGTAACAGGCTCCATGTCACACCACTGTCCATAAATACCTTGTAGCATTTGCGCTTGCTCTTCTAATACACCTGATAATGCCAACAAGCCTTTATCATCAACAAATTCAATAATAGTAGGTGCCAATTCACGTAATGGCCCAGCGAGAATATTTGCCACCACTACATCGGCTTTACACTTTGGTTGATCTTTAGGGAGATACAGCTCAAGCCTGTCATCAACATTATTGCGTATAGCATTAGCAAGGCTAGCTTGCAGGGCTTGCGGATCGATATCAATACCAATCACTTTTTTAGCGCCTAATTTTAGTGCAGCAAGCGACAAAATGCCTGAGCCACAACCAAAATCAACCACGGTTTTGCCTTGTAAGTTTAAGCTATCAAGCCAAGTTAAACATAGTGCGGTTGTTGGGTGAGTGCCGGTACCAAAAGCCAAACCGGGATCAAGCATAACATTAACGGCTTGTGGTTCAGGTACTTCACGCCAGCTTGGACAAATCCATAAACGTTCACCAAATTTCATTGGATGAAAATTATCCATCCATTCACGTTCCCAATCTTTATCTTCTAATTGTTCAAGCTTAAATTTCATCTGGGTCTTATCCGGATGAATACCTTGTAAATAGCGGATCACTTTATCCATATCATAGCTCGCATCATATAAGCCCATCACCACAGTATTAGCCCAGTAAATCACTTCATCACCCGGCAGAGGCTCATAAATAGGCGTATCTTTGGCGTCAATAAAAGTAACGGCTTGTGCACCACAAGCGGATAACCAATCGCTGATTTTTTCAGCAGTTTCTTCGTTGGCGCTAAGTCTAAGTTGTATCCAAGGCATATTAATTTCCGATAAAGTTGTCTTTGGTTTATGATCGCAATAAATGTTCACAATGGTAGTTTATCATTCATTGGTGCTAGAGTAGGAATAAATTCACATCATCGCGAGTAAAATACCATGTTAGATTTATTACCTGATTTATTTGATGAATACCAACAAATATTAGAATTAGCGCAACCGCTCTTTAATGATTACGGTGGCAAAACTATTTTTAGTGGTGAAATAGTCACGGTATCTTGTTTTAACGATAACTCAAAAGTCAAAGAATTAGTCGCAACTAACGGTACGGACAAAGTAATGGTTGTTGATGGTAAAGCAAGCAAGAGTAATGCTTTATTAGGTGATATGTTAGCTGAAAAAGCAGTAGAAAACGGCTGGCAAGGTATTATTATTAACGGTTGTATTCGTGATGCGGGAACCATAGCGACTCTAGCTTTAGGTGTAAAAGCACTTGGCTGTAATCCAATAAAAACCGAAAAGCTTGGTGTCGGTGATGTCAATATTGACATTGCTTTTGCCGGTCTTAAATTTAAAGCAGGACATTATATTTACGCTGATAAAAATGGTATTGCTATTAGTGAAAAAAAATTAACTTTACGCTAAATCAATCTTCGCTCTTTCTAGCTATACAGATTACATTCTTCGTAGTAGGATAGGTAAAAAGCAGCGGCTAAGCGGACAAGCAGTGATAAGTAGTAAAACCTTCGTCTTTACCTTCATACTATTGCTTTGCTCTGCTGCAATGTCTCAACCATTACGTGTTGTTACTGAAAATTTGCCACCACTACAAATACTCCATCATGACGGTTCAACCTCAGGCGCTATGGTTGAAGTGGTTAACCTTGTACTCAAAAAAGCGGATATTGATGCCACAATTGAAATTTACCCGTGGGCACGCAGTTATCAAATTGCTTCTGAACCGAATAATGCTTTGATTTTTTCTATGTTTCGAGACGAAAGTAGAGAAAAAAAGTTTCAATGGATAGGTAAACTAGTCGCAACTAACTCTTATTTAGTTTCATTAAAAAGCAACAAAAATATAAATATAACGTCACTTGAAGAGGCTCAAAAATATAGCGTTGGTACTATAAGAGAAGATTTAGCCGAGCATTACCTAAAAAACAGTGGCTTTATTGAAAACAAAAATTTATATTTAAGTAGTGACTACAAAACCCTTTGGTATATGCTCTACAGCGGCCGAATTGACTTAGCTTTTACCAACGGTGTTTTGTGGCAATATGAATTAAAATACACAGGGTTAGACCCATCAAAAATTAAATTTGCTTACCCAATCCCAGACTTTTCTTCGCAGCTATATCTTTCCGCTAGCTTAGATGTCGATAAATCGGTTATTAGTCGTATTAAAGACGCGTTATCTATGATAAAAAGCAACGGTGAATATCAAGAAATTCTGCGTAAGTGGAATATAAAGCAAAACTAACGTCAGTACATTATATTAACAATGAAATATTTTCCTATTTTTCTCGATGCGAAAAAAATCTCAGCGATAGTTATTGGTGGGGGTGAAGTCGCTACCCGCAAGATTGAATTATTATTAAAGTCTACCACCAATATCACAGTAATGAGCCAAAGTGTTTGTGCCAGTGTTGAGCGCTTAATCAATCTACACCAATTAACTTGGCTGAAACATAACTATCAAGCTGGCTATTTGGCGGATATTAATTTAGTCATCGCTGCGACTAATAGCTTGTCCGTTAATCAAGCTATTTACCAAGAAGCAACAGCGTTAAACCTTCTCACCAATGTAGTAGATCAACCCGAACTTTGCACTTATATCACCCCGGCAATCATTGATAGAGATCCTATGATTATTGCCCTATCAAGTTCAGGAAGCTCCCCTATTCTCATCAGAATGCTCAGAGAACAAATAGAGAAAACATTGCCACAAGCATATGGTAAGTTAGCTGATTTCTCTTATAAATTTCGTGAGCATGTACAAGCCAGAGTAAAAGGATTACGTAATCGACGCAGTTTTTGGGAAACCACCCTTAGAGGGCCAATAGGAGAAGCAGTACTTGAGGGTAGACAGCAGCAAGCAGAGCAACAATTAATCGCGACAATCAAGCAAGAGATTGCCCCGCCGTCAGGGGACATCGTTTTTATTCATACTAAAGAGGGTAATCCTGATAATTTAACCCTAAGCGCCCATCGCGCTATGCAATTTGCCGACGCCGTTTTTTACGACAATGATGTCAACGCCGAGTTACTTGAATATGTTCGACGGGATGCAGAAAAGTTCCCACAAGAAATTACTTCACATATATTAATTAACTACCAGCATGCCATTGAATTAGCAAAACAAGGGCAAAAGATTATTTACTTATTAGCAGGACATGAACCATTACCACACAATCAAGCCTTATTAACTAGCAACATCCCCACAAAAGAAATTACGGTTGGTAATTAAGATACAACAAAGTCCCTTGGTATTAACAACCTAATTCCTCTAACTAAATGAAATACAGAGCCTTAAAGGTATCGCTTAGGCGGAATTCGCTACGCGAAGATAAGTATCTTAATTAGTCACGATCAAACTCCTCTGCGCCGCAAGCAGCGGGGAATAAAACCCGACTAATATTTAAATTAACAAATAAAATCGTCAAGGTAACTTTCATCATTTTTACTCCTAACTTCGATATGTACCCATTAATTTCTTAGCTATCAAAAGCGTGTTCACCGCTAAATAGTTCAATAAATTGCATCAACTTACCGACGGTAAATTTGATATTTATCACAAACAAGAATAGAAAGTATTCTCATTGGTATTGTTTTTTATGTTCTAATTGATTAAACTCATCATCAATGATAACCATTACCATTAAAAACGGGAACAGCATGAATTTAAAATTAAAAGAAATATCGATTGCATTGCTAGTAGCATGCAGTTTAACAGCCTGTGTAGATGACGGCGAAGATGGCCAACAAGGTATTGCTGGCAAGGATGGTATTGCTGGAACAGATGGCGCAAATGGTGTTAGTGCTTTTGTAACTCGTGATGATGTTTTAAAAACAAACGCTAATATTGCTTATGCTGCTTACTCTGATTCTCTAATAGCGGCTCAAAGCTTACGCTCTGCCATTACGACTTTTATTACCGTCCCCACAGAAATAAATATGCAAGCAGCTAAAAAAGCATGGTTAGATGCTCGTGAACCTTATGGACAAACAGAAGTTTACCGTTTTCGTGTTGGCCCAATTGATGCGCTTAAAGATGATGGAACTCTTGGCGAAGAAGGTGATGGACCAGAAGGTAAAATTAATGCTTGGCCATTAGGTGAAGCTATCATTGATTATGTTGCTGTTGAAGTTGATGGAGACTCAGGTCCAGAAAGCCCAGCAAATTCATTAACAAATAATATTATTGCCAACACAACTGATTTCCCAACAATCAACGCTATGACAATTGCGAATGCATTTGAGTATGGTGAAGATGAGCGAAATGTAACTACAGGTTATCATGCCATTGAATTCTTATTATGGGGTCAGGACTTAAACGAAGATTTATCTGGTGCTGGAGATCGTGATTCAAGCGGTGGCCAACGACCTGTGACTGACTATGCAAATACAGTGGGTGCTTGTACTTCTGGTGCTGGCAATATAGTCACTGACAATATTTGTACTCGTCGCGGTCAATACCTTGCAGCCGTTGCTGATTTACTTATTCAAGATTTAGAGCCGATAGTTAAAGCATGGGAACCAGCAACAGGTACTCATTACACATCATTTATTGCCGGTGGCAATGAATCTTTAGCTAAAGTTTTAGAGGGTATGGGTAGATTAAGCTTTGGTGAATTGGCCGGTGAACGAATCAACATCGCACTTACTACCGATTCACAAGAAGATGAGCACTCTTGTTTTAGTGATAACACTCACCGAGATATTTTCTTAAATGCTAAAGGTGTTCAAAACAGCTATAACGCTAAATATACTCGTATTGATGGCGAAGAAATCTCTGGTGCTTCAGTCTATGACTTATTAGTTGTTGGTGGTCACCATGAACTTGCTAATACATTACGTGGTTCACTAGAAGCAACAATGGCAGCAGCGGCAGTTATTGATACAAAAGCAAAAACAGGCACACCATTTGATGTGCTAATTCAAGAGGGTATTGAACAAGCCAATGTTGTGGCGATAATAGATGCCTTAGTTCAACAAACAGATGAAATTGAACAAGCTATTGATGCACTAGGTGTCACTACTTCAGATCTTAGACAAGATACAGAAGAAGATATCTAATCACTTACATATGCAACGATCACTAAAAAATAGGCTTTCGAGCCTATTTTTTAGTTTATAATCAATCGCAAACAATTATCTTTCGTATTTACATGCAAGTAAACTACATAATTTAAAAAGTGTTTATGGTTTAACTAGGTAATATTAGCCGCTTAATGAGAGCATATCAAAAAGCAAAATAGTACCTAACACCAGTTACATTGATCTGGAACATTAATCATGAAAAACAAGTCCTATTTTTCAAATTTTTCCCCTTTCGTCATCTCATGCGTAGTGTCTATGGTATTAACAGCATGTGGTGATAGCAGTACAGGTGAGAGCCCTGTGCCTGTAATACCAGCACCACCAGCACCTATCGTAGATCACAGTGGTTTAACACCTCTTGACGGAGACACATTAGCACCAGAAGAATACTTAGCGGGAGGGGATGCGACCATATTTGTTTCAAATGAAGATGCATTTAGTACCCGGCCTCAAATGATTGCCGATGATTTTCAATCAGATGGTTTTTTTACCTCTGGTGATCATTTATTCCGTACGCCTGACAAAGACATAGGCCCCTTATTAAGCACAGGTAGCTGTCAAGGTTGCCATGTTAATGATGGGCGTGGCAACGTTCCTGCATCATCTACTGCGCCAATGCTAAGTATGCTATTAAAACTTGGCAATGACAGTGGTTTACCCGATCCTATTTATGGCGATCAATTACAACCTTTTGCAGTACAAAGCTTTACAACATCAGACTTTAATTCAGGTATTTCAAAACACGATGGTTCAGTTAATGGCACTGAATTATATGGTGAAGCTTTTCCTTTTATTGAATATGAAACAATTACAGGTTCATACCCTGATGGCACCAGTTATGAGTTAAGAAACCCAGTATACAAAGTAAAAAACCTAAGCTTTGGCCCTTTCATGGATAACATCCGTTTTTCTGCAAGAGTTGCTCCGCAGGCATTTGGTGTTGGATTACTAGAAGCGATCCCCACTGAAAACATTCAAGCTCTTGTTGATGAAAATGATAGTGATAACGACGGAATTTCTGGACGTGCTTCGATGGCAATTGATGTGTTTAGTGGCGAAACTAAACTAGGCCGATTTGCCTATAAAGCACAAAACACTTCTGTATTACAACAAGTTGCTGGCGCTTATGGCGGTGATATTGGAATTTCAACAAGTCTCTTTCCCAGCGAAACTTGCACCGTACAGCAAATTGCATGTCAAATGATTGCCTCCCTAGAAAGCAAAGTAGATAGCGAACATGATTTTGCCGATAAAAACCTCGCACTTGTTGAATTCTACAATCGTACGTTAGGCGTACCAGTACGCCGTGGATACGATGAAAATACTCAAACATGGGATGAAGATATCATCGCAGGCAGAAAGCTATTCTTTGATATTCAATGTGTAGATTGCCATACCCCAAGACACATTACAGGAGAAGCTGCTGGGAGTGTTTTAGGCGGGTTAACACTGACAGGTTTAGAAGGAAAAGCAGAGCCTATTGCCATGCTTTCTGAGCAAACTGTTTTCCCATATACTGATTTGTTACTACATGACATGGGAGGCTCTTGTGCTGTTACACGAGAAACCACTACAGGAGATTCATGCTCTGCCGGTGCAGAATGCATGTATGTTCAACGTTGTGAAGGCTTAGCCGATGGCCTAATTCAGGGGAATGCTTCTGGTACAGAATGGAAAACACCTGCACTGTGGGGAATAGGTTTAGTTCAAACAGTGAATGCAAAAGCCAGTTTTTTACATGATGGCAGAGCAAGAACTATTGAAGAAGCAATTCTATGGCATAACGGTGAAGCCGCCTCAAGAAAAGAAGCTTTTATGGCGCTAAGTAAAGCACAGCGTCAGCAACTTATTAACTTTGTGAAGTCTTTGTAGATGCATTTATTAAAAACAATTGGATTGATATTAACTCTCAATTTTGTCAGCTTAACACCTGCACTTTCATTTAGCGCAGATGAAGCGATAAAACTAGATAAAAATATCCTCGCCGAACAAACTAACACGGGTGGTGATATGACGGTTAAACGTCTATCAACACGCAGTTTTATTTATGCTGGAAAAGGGGCTACACGTAAACAACAACTTGATTTTTGGACAGGATTTTCTCTTTTTAGAGACCCCTGGGTAACAGCGCCTAGTGCCACTAAAGACCGCGATGGTTTGGGTCCATTATTTAATGCAAGATCTTGCATCGCATGTCACCAAGCAGGAGGGCGAGCAGCAATGTCAAAAACCGGCGAAAGCATACCAACAGCATTGATAATGCGCCTTGGCTTTACAACCCCTGAAATAGATCACAGTAATAATGTTTACGGTGGGCAAATCCAACCACGAGTAACTAAATTTGTGGATGGTCAACAAAGTTCCCCTCCAAGCGCTGAAGCATGGCTCAGTTTGGAGTATACCTTAATCAATGGGCAATTCGCAGATGGTGAAACTTATCAGTTACAACACCCCAAATACACATTAACTCGCTTAGGTTATGGCGCACTGCCTGAGCATGCTTTACCCTCTCCACGTTATGCTCCAAATATTTTCGGTGCAGGTTTGCTCGACGCAATTAGCGATGAAGACTTATTGGCACAAGAAGAAAACAAACATGCTATTAAGCAGGGTATTTCTGCTAAATATAATCGGGTATACAATGTCAAAAGTGGACAAATGGAATTGGGACGCTTTGGCTTCAAAGCCAAACACCCGACTCTTTATCAACAGGTAGCGGCTGCTTTTAGAGATGATATAGGCATCACCAATTCTTACTTTACTGATGATTCATGTACTAAACAACAAGTATTATGCATTCAAGCAAGTAAGCTTGGAGAGCATGAAAACGTTGAAATACCCGATAAACTGCTTAACTTAGTGGTAACATTTAACCGCTTATTAGGCGTACCGCCTGCTCGCAACTTATCAAAACCTCAACAACAAAGTGGTCAGCTAATATTTCATCAATTAGGCTGCCAACAATGTCATACACCTAGTTATATTACCGATAAAAATTATCCTGTTGCCGCTTTAGCAAAGCAAAAGATATGGCCCTACACCGATCTTGCTTTACATGACATGGGAGAAGGCTTAGCTGATGGTGTTTATGAATATCAAGCTACGGGAAGCGAGTGGAGAACTCCACCACTTTGGGGAATTGGGTTGCAAAAAAAAATCACCGGTCATCAGCGATTCTTGCATGACGGCAGAGCAAGAAGCATTAACGAAGCAATCTTGTGGCATGGTGGTGAAGCAGCAGACGCTCAGCATAAATATACGCAATTAACCAAAGTACAACGCCAAGCGTTATTAACCTTTTTAAAATCAATTTAGGATTGACTATGACTCATTTTAACAAATTACCCGCATATAAAGTGATTTCGCCATTGTTATTAACCTTCGCTCTTTCCGCTTGCGGAGGCGGAGGCTCTGACTCAACTACACCAACTACACCAACACCAACAACACCTACAAGCACGGATACAGCGCAGTTTACTTTGTGGTTAACAGACTTAGCCAATAACTATATTTTGCCGAGCTACCAAGACTTACAAACTAAAGCACAAGCACTAGCCACACAAAGTAGTCACTTTTGCACGATCGATAACGCTAGCAACGCAGACTTACAAACATTGCAACAAAGTTGGGTAGACTTCAATACTAGTTGGCAAGATATTCAATGGTTAAAAGTGGGACCAGTGCTCGAAAGTAGTCGCCTGTTTAGAATTCAATTTTGGCCAGACAGTAACGATGCGGTTGGTCGAGGTATCGACGCTTTGCTTACTGAAACTGAAACATTAACTGCCGACTTAGTCGCAGGCGTAAATGTAGGTGGGCAAGGTATACCCGCGTTAGAAATTTTATTATTTACTGAAACATCACAAAATTCACTGCTCTTGGCCACTAACAAAGCCAAACGATGTGAAGCGGTACAAGCTATTAGCGATAATTTAGTGAATATAACCACTGATATTAACACTGAATGGGCAAGTACTGGGGGTAACTATGTAGCATCCTTGATAGGCGGACAAGACGATTTTACTAGTATCAAAGATGCTGTTGAAGAATTAATCACCAACTGGTTAGAATTTGTAGAAAAAGTTAAAGATGAAAAACTCCTGGAACCGCTAGCGGTAAATGCTCCGGGTATTCCAACTATTGCTGAATTTGTATTAAGTGATAAATCTCTGGTCAGTATCAAAGTTAACGCTATGGCAATTAGTAAAATATTCAGCGCGAATAATGGTCATGGTTTCGATAATATTTTAATAGAGCATTTTGAGCAACAAGCTATCAGTAATGACATAACAGCGAAAATAACGGCAATCACAACCGCTGTAGATGCCTTAGACACTTCGATGAGTTTCGAGCAATTGCTAAATGATGAACATAGCCGCCTACAATTGACAAAATTAATACAAAAAATTCGCGAGCTTAGGGATGTTATTACGGCTGATTTTGTTCAAGCAACAGATATTAATATTGGCTTTAACTCTAATGATGGTGATTAATTTCAACGTATTATTCACCCTTAAATATGAATCATTTTTATTGTTAAGCAAATAGGCCTAAACACCGGGTAACTCATAATGAAAAAAAGCAAACTAACTCTTGCACTAATGCTGTTCTCTTCTTGTAGCGCGATGGCACAAACTCCAGTCAAGGAAGCCGCTGTCAACAATGTCGAAAATAAAAAAACGGAGGTGATCCGTATTTTTGGCGAACGAAATCAACTTGAAACGACGACAGGCTCAGCTTTCGTATTAAATGAAGAACAATTAGCGCTTAATGAGTTTGATGATATTCATCGCATTTTACAAGCGGTTCCCGGCGTTTATATTCGCGAAGAAGATGGTTATGGCTTACGTCCTAATATAGGTCTTCGGGGCGCAACCTCAGAGCGGAGCAGCAAAATAGCCTTGATGGAGGATGGCGTATTAATTGCCCCTGCAGCTTATGCAGCACCCGCAGCATACTACTTCCCACTTATGTCACGCATGACACAGGTTGAAGTCTTTAAAGGGCCATCAGCGATTAAATATGGGCCTAATACAGTTGGCGGTGCGATTAATATGGTCTCCCGCTCAATAGCAAGCATCGATGATGGCAGAGAAGCTGAAATTGACTTAGCCTATGGTGAAACAAATTACACAAAAGCACATGGTTTCTATAGTGAAAGTTATAACATTAACAACATTGGTGAGTTAGGTTTTTTACTTGAAGGAATCACCCTCAACTCCGATGGCTTTAAATATATAGAAGCTAATGGCGGTAATAGTCACGATACTGGTTTTGATAAAAGCGAAGTCATTTTAAAAGCAAACTTCACACCTGCCAATATCAATGACTATCAATTTTGGCAATTAAAAATGGGCTACGCTGAAGAAGTTTCACACGAAACTTATTTAGGCTTAACCGATGCTGATTTTGCACAGTCCCCGACTCGCCGTTATGTTGCTAGTGAAAAAGATAAAATGGATTGGGAACACTATCAACTTCAACTCTCTCATTACATAGAACTTAATAGTGGAACTAGTATTTATACTCAAGTTTACCGCCGCGATTTTGACCGTGATTGGGATAGGTTAAACAGCTTTAATACTAACCGAAGTATGGCCACAATACTCACCTCACCTGATACGGGCATTAATGCGCTTTATATGCAAGTACTAAAAGGGGAACGCGACACATTAACACAAGAAGAGCGCTTGTTATTTACACTTAATGATAGAGCGTTTTACTCACAAGGGATTGAGTCGAAACTCTTTTATGATACTCATTGGTTAGATGCCGATTTGGCCATAGATATTGGTGTGCGACTACATCAAGATCAAGTTGCTAGAAACCATAGAGTTGACGAATATGCCATGGAAAATAAACATTTATCTTTAATTGGAAACCGCAGAACAATTACCCACAATCAAGATACAGCAACGGCCTTAGCTTCATATGTCAATGCAAATATGGATTTCGGACAATTAACACTAAGTGGAGGTTTGCGTGTTGAATACATTAAAGGTGAAGCTATTAGCTTTGATTTGCAAACGGAAGCAGAAGAAAGTAGAAAGACAAATAATACCACGGTATTAATACCGGGTTTTGGTGCATTTTACAAAATCACGGAGCAGTTCGGCGCATTATTTGGCCTTAACAAAGGATATGTGCCAAATAGTCCTGGACAAAATAGTAATATAGCGCCAGAAGAGAGTTGGAATTATGAATTAGGACTTCGCTACAGTGGAGATAACACTCACGCTGAAATAATTAGTTTTTATAACAATTATAGTAACTTAAAAGGAAACTGTACTTTTTCAAATGGTTGTTTGGATGAATTAGGTCAAGAGTTCAATGGTGGAGAAGTTGATATTTACGGTGTCGAAGCCAGTCTGAAAGCCCGCTTTGACATCCATAATAGGCTTGAAATGCCAATTAATATAGCCTACACCTTTACACAGTCAGAATTTCAAAATGCCTTTCAGTCAACCTTTTCCCAATGGGGCACAGTCAACAAAGGTGATCAACTACCTTACCTTCCTGAAAATCAATTAAGTGTTGAAGTTGCTTTAGCGCATGAGCATTGGCAAGTCTCTTTCTTATTCAAATATATTGAAGAAATGCTTGAATCTGCTGGTACCTCAACAGAGCTTGAAGGTTATTATACTGATGAAATGACACAGATTGATTTTTCATCATGGTATCAAATAAATAAAGCATTAAGAATTTACGCCAAAGTGGACAACTTAACAGAGGGGTCTGGTATCGTTTCAAGACGGCCATTTGGTGCAAGAGCAAGTAAACCTCGCCAAGCGATTGTTGGCATTAAATATACTTTTTAAACGTTAAAGAAAGCCATTTTATGATATCTCGTCGTCAATTTTTATTCGCTATAGCAGCGGCAGGAACTGCCGCTACTATGGGTTGTACACCTTTATTTTCAACTCAAAAGTACTGGTTGGTGAGTGCTTGTAGCAACAAAAACAATGAACATTTTGTTGCTGCCTTTGATCTTCAAGGACAAATTATTAGTAAAATAAAGTTGCCCGCGCGTGGCCATGACGCCATAGCCATTCCTGAAAAACCAGGCCATGCATTAATCTTTGCACGCCGCCCAGGTACTTTTGTATTAGAAGTTGATTTTATTCAAGGAAAAATAACTCAACAAATTGAAGCCCAAAGCCACTCTCATTTTTATGGTCATGGTATTATTTCACCAAAGCATAATGTACTGTTAACCAGTGAAAATGATTTTGCTACTGGTCATGGTAAAATTGTCGTGCGTGATACCGAAAATTATCAAGTGCTTGAACAATTCGACTCAGGTGGTATAGGACCTCACCAACTCGCTTTAATGCCCAATAACAACACTATTGTAATTGCCAACGGAGGCATTAAAACACACCCGGCTCAACCGAGAAAAAAGCTCAATATTAATACAATGTCGTCAAACTTAGCTTATTTGGAGTTAGCTTCAGGTAACATAATAGATTCCTACACTTTAGACAATCACAAGCTCAGTATTCGCCACCTAGCCGTAAGTAAAACAGGAAACGTAATTGCCGGTTTACAGTATCAAGGAGCTAAAAACGATTTAGTCCCCCTGGCTATTTCGCATCATGGCGAAAACGCTTTACAGTATTTATCGGCAGACGAAGATATTTGGCGGCGTATGAATCAATATACTGCCAGTGTATGTATTGATGATAATAGAGACTTAATTGCAATCAGTTGCCCTAGAGCCGACATGATAACTTACTGGTCTCTAACCCGAGGTGAATACCTAACCAATGAAAAATTCACTGACGGTGCTGGGCTTACACAAATAGATAAAATATATGCGACTAGCGGCAAAGGCCGTTTGATTGCGAGTAAAACCGCCAATAGTGACGCACAAAAAAGACTAGAGCTAGGCTTCTCTGACTTAAAATGGGATAATCACTTAACATCCATTCGCGTGTAGCGTCACTTAACTTCTATATCAGTTAATAAGCAGTGGCTTATGAGCCGCTGCAACAGTTTTGAGGATCAAAAAATAGGTGAGAATATTGGCTCTCAAGCAAATGATGTTTATCATTGGCCCTGCACTAAAGAAATACTAGGGGCTGTTAGCAGTTGTTAAGTTTTACAGACAAAGCTGAATATCAACATTTGATGGGACAACACTGCGAATAAAAATAATGGCTATGCACTAAGGCTTGAAAAAATTACCCACAAAAGATTACTTGGTGAAGCCGACTATGCTGCTAGATACAATCATGTCTCTAATTTTTCAACCGCCTTTAAAAAACATTTTTCTATTTCACCCTCACAACTTATGAATGAATATTAAACACTATCTTTCGGATTCGTCTATGTGCTTGTTGCTGTACGTTGCAAAACCGTGAAGCAACTTTACAATACAGGAACGAAAAAGCTATACCAGCAGTGCTTAACTATTCAATGATCAAGAAGCCATTGGGTGATCAGTGGTTTGCTCACTAAACCACTTTTACCATGGAACTTACCATTGGCTTCAACAAAATAACTTCGAGGTAATTCACCATACCAGTTGGCGTCTATTAAATATCGATTTCTATCCCCTTCTCCATCGACAAAATAATAGTTAATCGCCTCTGAAAAACCATAAAAATCCAAGACTCGCTCACGCTCATTTGTTATTTCTGCATTGTCATCGACATTGATAATAACAATATTTAAGTCAGGTTTTTTTTGGCGTATTTTTTGGATAAGTGATAATTCTTGAAAACACGGTGGACAATCAACTGACCATAACAACATCATCCATTGCCTGCCGATATTTTGTTTTTTTATTTGTTCAAACACGACTTTACTAAAAGCAACTGACTCTGCATTAGCTTTATAACTATAAAGACATAACGACAAAATTAGAATGCAACAAAGGATGATATTTTTTAACATTATAATGCCTGTACTAAGTGTCCTTGTTTAGGTCGATGCCAACTCACATAATGTACGCCTGATTGTTTAATGATAAATGGACGATCTGAACCTGAACTAGCTTGTGCAATTTTTTTCGCTTTAGTAAACGTTTTCCCCTTGTCCCTTGATTGTAGATGCCACAATTGATGCTCTAAACCATTAAACTGTGTCCACACAATATCGACCCTTTGATCATGTTGCTGCACATGCGGATGAGCAGCTTGGGCTGTTAATTCGCCGATAGAAAGAGGTGTTGAAAGCGTTTTACCTTGATCAAGAGTATTAGCATAAAAAATACCTTTACCCTTTTCTCCCATGTTAAACCACACTATATGGTAACGATTATCCTCATCTACGCTAATACCACCACCTTGATGCGGACAGCCGTTAATTTTCCAGTGATCATGGCTAATTTGAATAGGTTGACTTTGATCACTTGTTTCACTGAAGGTTAATAAGGCAAATTCACGGATATTATCACCATAAATATGTCGCCATAAAATGGCCAAATCACCTTGTTGATTATAAGTCATCGCAATACGGCAGCAAACACAAGTATTATTAGCTAATTGCTTGTTAGTAAAGGTGCTTTTATGCTCTCTAAAATTGGCCTGCGCTAAAAACAAAGCTGAGCCATGGGCTTTCTTCCCTTGATTGCTTAGCTTGTGAGCTAAACGACCGTCTAACCAAACAAGGCTAATATCACCTTCTTCAGTAACTAACATTTCGTTAAAGCTATGCCCAGTTAGCACCTTATCGTTATTAACTGTAATAGGTTTAGAAAATGATTTCCCGTAGTCTTTAGAATAACTAAAGCGGACATCTGCGGTGTATTTCCTTGCTCTTGGCATCGCCCAAGAAAGGTAAACACCCTCGTAGTTATCAAAGGCAATTTTAGGGCGGTTTTCATTGCGAGCTGATATTTTTTCTGCCGCAATGGCCACTTGCACCACAGGCGAAAAGCTTTTTCCATTATCCTTAGATATTTGATAATACATCGCTTGACTTATCACCCACAGGCGCCATAAATCACCATTGGGCGCAAAGGCAGAAGTGACGGTTTTTGCGCAAGTGACGACTTTATCTTCACAACGACTCTTTTGCGGATCAACTTCAGAAGTAGCTTGATGTTTATGGCTATCTGCAGCATTGATCGTTGCAGTAAAGAACAATGCTGTTAAAGCCAATATCGCAAAAGTATTTTTGCTTAACATTGAGGCGCCCCTTACCATTGATAACTTAAGCCAACATAAGCAGTTCTTGGTGCGCCCGGTGAATATTGTACCTTACCATAACGATATGCACCTTCTTGTACGTATGCTTTATCGCTAATATTGACCAAACGCGCATGAAATGAAAGCTGTTCAGACACTTGATAGCGGGCTTTTAGATTAGCTATGGTGTAACCTTCTTCAACACGAGCATTTCCCTCACTATCTTGGCTATTGCTATGATCTAACCAGTATTCACCAATAGATTGTACTTCTAGCATGGTCGTTAAACCTGCAACAATACTCGGTTTATAACGCAAGCGTACATTAGCGATATAATCGGGCGCAGCTGCCATGTCATTACCGGATAAGGCTTTATGCTCATCAAACTTATGTTCTGATAAGCTATAGGCAGTATTGATAGTAAATTGATCATTGATTTGCCAAGTCACATCGAGTTCAATCCCTTTATGAATGACTCGAGTTGCATTGGTTAAATAACGTTGTCCTGCGTCGTTATAATCATGCACAATACCGTCTTTCACATCCATATAATATAAGGCGGCATCAAAAGTTATTGTTCTCCAATTGGCTTTATAACCTAGTTCATAAGTATCTGATGTTTCTGGATCAACTGCTTTGGCGTTGCCATCATCTTTAGTGGTTAAGTGATATATACTGCCAGCCGTTGGTAACCGGAAACTGTTAGCGTACCTTACATAAGCGCTACTATGGTCAGTTAGATGATAATTTAAACTGGATTTCGGACTAAAATGATAGAAATTATCACTCCTATTGGCAACACTAATTTTACCATGTCCTATATCACCAACAACACCTAGATGGTTATCAAAGTCGTACTGCGCATAGTCATAACGCGCACCTAAGGTTAATTCAAGTTTTTCGCTTAAATGACGTTGATGTTGAATATAAGGAGAAAGGCTAATGAATTGCGTAGTATCATCATAGAATTTTTCTCCTGCTAAATAAGTATCTGCGCCCCAGCCTGTTGTGGCATAGTCGATAGGCTGATAAGAAAGTAGCTTGCCTTCGGTAAGTTCAATATCTAAACCTATCGTGGTATGACTATCACCATGGTGCTCAAAGTTCGCTAACGTTAATAAACCTAATGTTTGTACTTCAGATTCTACTTTTGGCATATTTAAATTCCAAGTCGCAGTATAGTCATTAGTGCGGTAACGATAATAAGGTATCAATGAATAATAGTAATTATCAGCCGTTTTATTCCACTGGGTAGAAAGTCGTACATATTGGGTTTTACGCAGTGGATCACTCGCTAACACGTCATCTGAAAGTCCTGAATTGGTTCTATCATTATCATACAGAGCTTCACTTAAGCTTCCAGCCATTTCCTGTTCAAGATCAGAGACAACAAATGATGTCACCAAATGCTCGTTGTCAGTTAATTCCCATTCATGACGAAAAGTACCCTCCGCACGTTTTGAACCAGTGTGTTCTCGCCAGCCTCCATTATTCATATAAGAGCCAGCAAAACGAAAACCTTGATCACTAGACATTTTATTACTGTGACTAGCTTGTACTTTGGTGTACTCACCTTCACCCAACATCAGGTCAAGGCTAGTTTCAGGTAAATCAGCGACAGTAGTTGACAAAACATTAACGGTTGCTGCCACTGCACCTGAACCATGCAGTACGGTACCAGCCCCCTTTAAAACTTCCATACGAGCCACATTAGAGTTAAAGCTTGACCACCACAGGGCATTGTGATTAAAAAAAGCAGGTGACTGCAGTGGAATATTATCTTGTAGGTATAAATAGTATCCACCGGTATTCATGGGCATTCTAATAGCCGATTTATGCCCTTGACCACCCGAAAGTTGGTCAATTAGAACGCCTGAAATACTATTTAATGATTCCGCAACATGCTGACCATTATCAACCTCTAATCCATCTTTTCCAATACTGTGAACTGACATAGCAAGATCAGTATCTAACGATTCTCTCCGCGTTGCTATAACCGTTATTCGCTCAAGGCTATCATCATCAAAACCACTTTCAGCTGATATAGTGTCAGCTGCCAATGTGCCACAATATTGGCTCACAACAAGGGCAGCAACACAAAGTTTCATTAATTTTTTCATCGCAAGTATTTTTATTAGTTCTTTAAAGAATACTGCTATATTAATGAATTTATAATGCCTTGGCCTGTGACATAATGTCGCAAGTTGGCACTTATTTCAGCAATAAGATAATCTAGTTTAACGTTTTAGTCTGTATATAAACGCTTACATAATTTTGCAAATAAAAATCTAAAATGACTTAACCCTTTTTTCACTCTTAAACATCAACGCCTATATCAATGCCTTTATTTTTCGCCCTTTTTTTCCATAGACGGCGAGCTTCATGTTGCATATCAACCGCTTTATCTTTTTCATCAACAATTTCTAACCCTAACGCCGTTTCAATAACATCTTCTAAAGTAATGATACCCTGTAAACTGCCGTATTCATTTATCACCAACATAATATGCGTTCTGTCTTTTAACAGTTTATTGAAAACGTTTTGTATCGGCATATTTTCCAATACTGGCGAAATAAAATGGATATAATTTGATAATTCACGTTGACCATTATCTCTGGCTTTAGCTAACAATAGATCACTGCGAAAAACATATCCGATGATATTCTCAACATCACCGCGATAGACAGGAATCCTTGAAAAATGTACCTGATCATATTTATGGAAATACTCCTCAACTAATAAGGTCTCGGATAAACTAAAAATAACGGGTCTTGGCGTCATGGCATCTCTGACACGCATTTTACGTAATAACAACAAGCTTTTAAGGAAATGGCTTTCTTGTACTTCTAGTTGCCCTTCTTCAGAGCTTAAATCAGCCATGGCGGCAAATTCTTCCCGACTAAAGCCAGCAAGTGTTTTATCACTTTTAAAACGACTAGTAAGCACTTCAGCCAGTTTAATAAAAGGAAATAAGAACCAGATCATGTACTTTAAGGTATATGCAGTAAAACAAGATAATTGCCGCCAATATCTTGCTCCTATCATTTTAGGAATAATTTCGGAAAAGATCAGAATTAACAGCGTTAATATTGCTGAAAAAACACCAACATACACACTACCAAAAACAGCGGAAGCTTGAGCACCAGCCCCTGCGGCGCCTATAGTATGAGCTATAGTATTTAGCGTAAGAATAGCAACTAAGGGTTTGTCTATATCTTGCTGCCACTGTTTTAAAAGTTTTCCTGCAGCTTTCCCTTCATTGATCAGTAATGAAGTATGGGCAGAGTTAACACTCAATAAAACGGCTTCAAGGATCGAGCACAAAAATGAAAAAGCTATCGCAACAAAAACATATAATAAAAGTAACGTCATAAAGGATAATACCTATATTTAAATCAAACTCTTCTTTACCCGTAATGCTAGAAGTAAATCATACTTTCTACCTAGCTAGTGTCAAGATTCACACATACATACATACAATAACACTAGCACATTGCTAGATAAGATTGGCGATGTGATATTGATCCATAGTACTAAAAGTAACGTATAACACTTTAATAAATTGACCGTTTAGAGCAATAAATTGACCTACATTACACGCGACAAACTTACTAGCATGCATTCGCGCTATAGAATAAAGCTAATAAATAGTTTATCTGGGTTTAAAAGTGCCAACTTGATAGGGACTATTGACGAACAAGGTAAAACTAATGTTGCAATATTTAGTTCTGTCGTTCATCTTGGAGCTTCTCCTGCGCTTGTAGGACTTATTATCCGGCCTAGTATGGTTGAAAGACATACCCTAGAAAACATTCAAGTAACCAAGCAATTTACAATCAACCAAGTAGATGAGAGTTTTTGGCAAGCTGCTCATCAAACCTCAGCGCGTTATGAAAAAAATGCCTGTGAATTCGAACAAACAGGCTTGTCTCGGCAATTTATCGCTGACATTGCCGCCCCCTTTGTTGCTGAAAGTCCTTTAAAATATGCGGTAACATTGAAAGACATTGTGCCCATTCAACTCAACAATACCATGTTTGTTATAGGTGAAATCACTGACATACTGTGTAAAAAAAATGTCCTACAACGAGATGGTTACATTGATATTGAAGCATTAAAAACGGTGAGTATCTCTGGGCTCGATAGCTACCATCTAACAACACGTTTATCTCGCTTAAGCTATGCTAAACCGGATGTTTCGGCTGAGAAAATTAATGTAAACGGCTCCGCATTGATTAAACAAATAGTTAACTGTAGTGATAGAGATGTGAAATGAAAATTTGGCAATGGCTAGGATATTTTGGATTGACTCCCTTTTTGGCTTGCTTGTGGTTAGTAAAATTTCCAATACAATCATTACCGATTGATCCACAGCAAGCCTTTCTTTTTTATAGTGCCATAATTTTAAGTTTTCTTTCAGGCACATTGTGGCCAAAAGATCAGGTTCATATTAAGGCCGATGATCAACCCAAAAAATATGCTTGTGCTTCATCAGCAAAACAAGTGATGAGTAATAGTTTTTGTTTATATGCATTTTTTTGTTTATTTTTACCCTGTTTTTTTCAACTATTTATGCTGCCATTAGGTTACATGTTGATTTTATTGGCAGAATATATCTTGTTCAAAGAATTTCAAGATTCCTTTACTGTTGCTTATTGTAAAATGAGAGCCATTTTAACTATATCGGTGGTTTTTTTACATTTTGTGGCTTTAAATTCCTGGTTTTAAACTTCAGTTCATAGGAGGGTGAGAATGGGAAAAACGTTATATTCAAACAATAAATTAGTTATCTTTTACGATGGCAAGTGTCCATTATGCAGTTTGGAAATGCAAAAGTTACAACGGTTCGATACCTTAAATCAAATTAAGCTGGTCAACTTGCATCAACTGGATTTTCCTGCGCTTTTCCCAGAAATTAATGTTGATAAAGCAATGACTATCTTGCATGGGTACTACCAAAATAAATTATTACTAGGTTTAGACGTCACTCACAGAGCATGGACAATTGTAGGAAAAGGACTGTATGTTGCTCCCTTACAATTTCCGGTTATTAAGCCGCTAGCGCACATGATTTATTTGTTAATGGCCAAATTCCGCCATCCAATATCACAGTTTATTTATCAACACTTAGGCATTGGCCTTAACAATTGCGAGCTGGGAACCTGTAATGAAAAAAACAAAAACACTGATCATCGGCGCAAATAGCACTATTGCAAAAGCGATAGCAAAACAAATAGTTGATCAGAATGAGGCACTCGTTGTCGTCACGCGAAACAGCGACTTTTACCAACAAGATTCATTTAAAGATACCACGGTAATCTTTCTAGAAAATTATCAAGAAAGTGAAATAGCTCATACAATGAAAGCTATTAGCCAACAGGGTGAGGTGATTATTTCAAGAGTTTTTATCTGCCATGGCGTATTACATAATGCACGCTTCCAACCAGAAAAGCGTTTAGAAGATTTTTCCCCTGTTGCATTTAATGAAGTGCTACACGTAAATACAGTTATCCCTATGCTGTGGCTGAAACACTTGGTGCCTATCTTAACATCTAAAAACCCCTGTAAAATTGTCGTTTTTTCTGCACGAGTTGGTAGCATTCATGAAAATAGTTTAGGTGGTTGGTATAGCTATAGAACCTCAAAAGCGGCATTGAATATGCTTTTAAAAACAACCGCAGTAGAGTTAGCAAGGCGCGCTAAAAATATTAAACTGATTTCCTTTCATCCGGGCACCACCGACAGTCCGCTATCAAAACCTTTTCAAAAAAATGTTCCTGCTACAAAACTTTTCACTCCGGAGTTTGTTGCTAATAAATTAATTGCTATGATTGAAAAAATGGAAATTGATGGCCAAGCCAGTTATCTTGATTGGCAAGGGAGTTCAATAAAATGGTAGTAGAAATGTCTTTCATATAGAGCTATATAAAGGCAGTTGCTAACTCAATTATTGTCAGCTAAGGCCAGTAGTGGTTATCTGTTAAGCCTCGTCAATTGGCGTCATATTGATTTTTTATTTGTTACCGCTTCAACAATACAATCAATGACCTTTTGATTTTCATCAAAAGTAATTTTAGTGACAATAAAGTGCTTTTCGTTGCGTGTCACTTTATTCATTTTTAGTGTTTACTATATCTTTGGCTTTGTTAGTGTCATCTTTTTGGGCCTCGATACTATGAATATTCAATGAGTATGCCCCTTCGGTTTTGTTGGTAATTAACAAGCCTATTTCAGCGATATTTTCTGAGACTAATAGAGGAGCATTTTTAATGATACGACCTCTAAATGATGCCTTAAAATTGGCTAGTGATAACCGTAATTTTTCTCGTTTACCTTTTTTGGTGTCAAAATCATGTTTGTAAGCTAATCGATAACCATTGAGAAATACTATTGCTCTTAGCTGATAACTTAGTCCATCTCCTTCAATATCAATCACAAGATAGTTTAGCCCCTGTTCTAGCGGTTTTATTGAACGAAGCGTAGAGCTAAACCCCCCATTATTTTCTAAGGAAATATTACCGCTAAAAACACCATAATTACCCGAAGAACTCAAAAACCCCCTGGAGTTACCCCCCATAACATCATCATTAACTATACGCCAATGGGTTATCTCGTGTGGTTTTGTAAAGTCAATGATCATGTTTTTTGTCTTATTTGATGATAACAGTAAAACTTGAGAGTTGCCTTCGCTATTGAATGCAGGCTCCGCGTAGCTATAAAAAGTAAATGTCATCACAAGCAACAACACCAGCACTGTTCTTTTCACTTGTCTATGTATCATATTTTTTCTTACCGTGTAATTGGGCAATCATATTACTCAATGCATTAAGATCATTAACAACAAAACTTGCTAAATTAGCATACCTTAGCGCTTGTCCATAACTAACCAAACAAGAGAGTGCATTGGCATTATTCGCCATTTGTATATCGTATAAGTAGTCACCGACACATAACAATTTTGTTGGTGGTGTCTTCCAGTAACGAGATAAAAATAACACCGCATCTGGGGCTGGTTTAGCCTTAAAATGTTCTCGTGTTAACAGTAATGGAACCTCTAGTTCGTTGTTGTTAATTTTTATAGCTGCAGCCCTTTGATTATTACGTGTTACTACGGCATATGGTATTTGCAAATGTCTAAGTAGGCTTAAAACTTCCTTTGCACCAGGAAGAAATTTTGCATCTTGAGCATCTGCCATTTCATATTCATTAATCACTTTTTTTACAATAACCTTTTGCTCCAAAGGGAGAGAGTCAATGTAGCTGAGTATGTCTTTATTGTTAGGGCAGCCAACAACATCCCTAATTTCGCTAAAATTTAACGAAGAAGACACCAGTGTGTTATCAAGATCAAAAACAACGCCTGTAAAATTATGTTTAATCAAAGGGGTATCCATTATAGTTGGTGTTATTTCATTAGTAGTTTATCAACTGTGTCGATAAAGTTTTTAACCGTATCCTGATGTTTATAATCAAACTGATACTGGTTATGAAAAAGCATGGTGACAGTCAAATCATTATATTTCATCCAACAGATATATCCTTCAAAGTCATGCCATGCTTTTATACCCTCTAATTCATAAGTTCCGCCGTCTTTCATCCCTTGTGCGGTTATCAGATTATAGGCGCGTAGAAAGTCACGTTTTCCTTTTAATAAATTTTTCATCACATTTTGTCCAAAATATAATAACTGAACTAATTCTAGATAGCGTTGATTCGTGGTTGTTCCAAACATCTCGTCATATGCAGACGGAAACTCTAGCGCTGCTGTTACAATATTGTTTTGATTTATCATACCTATCAATCAGATACCGATATGATTTCACTACCCCGATAATAGTCGGCATGGCTTAATTTTTTTGTTGGAGAATTTGTATTCATAATAGCTCTATTATTGTTTGTTAATGACTTAATTTGAGTACGAATCATCCTCATCATAAGATCACTATATTGACCACTTGTAAGAGGAACAGCCGATATTTAACGTGCAAATCTAATAAATAATGTCTTATTCGCTATGCAATTAACAGACTTTAGGCACGACATAACTCTTAGTTTATTGATAGATAAGGTATCTTAGGTTTAACTGCAATCATCTTGCTAGGTTTTTGCCTGTGATTTTCAAAATACTCAATCTCCATCGGCAATACTGGTGTGCCGGTTTTACCATATAAGCGATAATGAGGTTTAACTTCTAGTAGCATCACTTTTTTTAACTCAGTTATTGCCCTTGCATCAAAGGCAAACTGATTATGATAAGTTTTACGTAATAACTGAACTTGCTCCTGTGCTGAAATTTTTATGCTGCCATTTAACCAAAAATTATCTAAGCCCGTAGAAATGTCTTTATTGCCACAGTGCATTTTATGTAAATAAGCACGCATATTTTTTTCACCAATATCATTCGCTAATTGTCGAAAAATAGCCACCATATAATATGTAAATACTGTGGTTAACGTGTAACGAGGTAGTTGCCATACATGAGGCCACCAAACTTGTGTGGGATATACTTCTTTATTGTATGTTAGTGGTTGTGAAGCGTTTTTAATCAGTCCTAAATCTAAAGCGATTAAACTGTTGGCAACGTTCCTGTGATTCGCCAGCCTGAGTTAATACACTAATAAAGCTCAACAGCACTGATTTAATTGCCTTCATAACGTTCGCCTTTTTGCTCATAATTTGCAGCGTAATATATGAGAAATAAGAATATAAAAATATTAAGTGACTAATACTGTAACAATGGCACAATAGATAACCTCTCTTTAGAGAGGTTTTATTAGAACAATTTTTTAGGATACTCAATGAAAGCTTTTTTAACCTTAGTATTTTTATTACTAAGCAGTAGTATTTACGCTACTGAACAAGCAGAGCAGCTGTTTAATCAATTAAAACCCTCGCTTTATCAAATTAAATTAATTGATAAAGCCAGTGGTGAAAAATCTTCCATTGGCTCAGGTTTTCAAATCAGCGCTGATGGTATTATTGCCACCAATTACCATGTCATTTCAAGCTATGCCCTACACCCCAAAAAGTATAGAATTGAATATTTAGATAGTCAGGGTAATAAAGGGGATTTATCACTACAACGCGTGGATGTTATTAACGACCTTGCTCTAGTTAGCCGTACTAGCCAGCCTGATATGCCATATTTTAAACTATCAAAAACAACACCTCAAAAAGGTGAGCAATTATTTTCGTTAGGTAACCCCCATGACTTAGGCATGATTGTTGTACCTGGCACATATAACGGTTTAAAAAAAGAATCTTTCAATGATCGAATTCATTTTACCGGCTCAATCAATTCAGGCATGAGTGGTGGCCCAGTAGTCAATAAACAAGCTGAGGTAGTTGGCGTTAATGTTGCTACTTCAGGCAATGCCATTGGCTTTTTAGTACCACACGATAAGCTAGTTACTTTATATAAAGCTTTTTTAACAACAGCACAGGGTTCAATTGAAGAACAAATGTCTGAGCAACTCTTGGCTAACCAAGAAAAATTAATGTCTGAAATTCTTAATAGCCCATGGCAAGCAAAGCAATTAGGAAAACAAGCAATTATCCCTATTATCGATGTGCCTTTTATCCGTTGCTGGGGAGACTCTAATGCCGATAAAGCTGACGCATTAATATTAACAGCCATCGCTAATTGCTCGTTAGATGAAAATACTTACATTTCATCACGTTTTTTTACTGGCTCAATGGAAATAGAGTTTCGTACTATGAACGCAAAAAATATTGGCGCAAATAAATTTTACCAACTTTACCAGCAGCAAATAGCTCATGCTGGCGCTAGCAACAGAGCAGGTAAAGATAATGTCACTGAGTATCAGTGTCACCATGATTTAGTGAAACCCGAAAATAATGCCATTAACAATAAGAGCATCTTTTGCACACGTGCATATAAAAAATTCCCTAACTTATTTGATATTCTCTATTTAAGTGCCTCCATTGATAAAAACAAAGAAGCATTGGTTAGCCATTTTACTGTCGCTGGCATCAATCAGGAAAACTCACTAGCATTTACCCGTAAATTTATGGAGGCTGTGTCATGGAAATAAAAGCTATTTCTCCTCAAAGTATGACCATGCAAAACATCGCTACCAAAGAAACGATACCGGAGTTAATTATTGAAGAGGTGAGTAAGAATTATAAGTTGCTACACCGTCACCGACTCACTAAAGAGAATATCCATATTGGCCGTGACTATCATAATGATGTTATTTTAGCCGACCCTCATATTTGCCCTAGTCACCTCAGTATAGAGTTTATTGACGGTAAATGGAAAATCATAGATCATCAAACGGTCAATGGCACTTTTATTGAAAACGTCAAACACAAAAAACATGCTGCCAATCAATATATCATTCAAGATGGCGACATTATCACCTTGGGTAAAAGCCAACTGCGTATGGTTTTTAACAATCACCAAGTTTCACCAACACTTGCTTTTAGCCCTTTTGAAAGCTTCATTGATTTAATGCGCCATCCAATAGCATTATTTTTAAGCATACTGTTATTTACTATAGTCGCCGGAGGCGTCTTTTATTTCAACAAACCAACAGAAGTCAACTTTAGTCAATTACTAGTACCGGCTATTGGTATGACATTAGGGTTCACTATATGGCCAGCTGGAGTTTCACTGGTTTCTCATTTAAGTAAGCATGATGCAAGGGTGATGACCCAACTTGGAGTGAGTTTTGCGTTCTTTAATTTAATGTGGTTTAGCGATATTTTAGAAACAATTGTCACCTTTAACAGTGCAAGTAATGCCATTCTACCTATGATAATTATGTTAATTTCTATTGCGTTAGCCTTCAGTTTATTCTGGTTAAATAGCTATATAGGTTTTCATATGAGTGCTCGACGTCGTATCATTATTGCCGCAAGCATTACAGGCTTATTATTTGGCGGCAGTTACTTAGTCCGTTACAGCAATAAACCTGAGTTTAATCCACGTCCTCAATACGATGCCACTATTATGATGCCAAATTTTTTAGTGGCCCCAAGTAGTAGTGTTGATAGCTTTATTGAAGATAGCAGTAAGCTGTTTGATAAAACGAGTAAAGAAGCACAAAAAAAATAATTTTAATTTAGTTAACCCCTTTCAAAAAAATCAGGGTGAAGTTTATTTAAATAAACTTCACCCTGAGCGCGAAACCATCGAAGAACTCCCTCATAAAACCTATGTATTATCGACGAGGAATAAAGCCAACAGCATCATACACAGAAGTTAATATTTTATTCGCTCGAATAGAAGCTTTTTCTGCACCCTTACTCATCACCTGTTCAAGAAATGCCTGATCTTCACGGTATTGATGATATTTAGTTTGAATAGGCGCTAACATAGTCACAACGGCGTCAGCAACATCACCTTTTAAATGACCGTACATTTTATCTTCATACTCAGGTACTAAACTATCAACTGATTTTCCTGTGGCACAAGATAATAAAGATAACAAGTTTGATACACCTGGTTTTTCTTCTAAATCATAGTAAATACGTGCCTGCTCATCAGAATCAGTCACAGCACGTTTAATTTTCTTGGCAATTTTTTTCGGTTCTTCTAATAAACCAATAAAATTGCCAGGGTTAGTATCTGATTTAGACATTTTTTTCGTTGGTTCAAGCAAACTCATTACTCTTGCACCATGTTGAGGAATAAAGGGATCTGGTACTGTAAAAATTTCACCATAAAGGTTATTAAAACGGGTCGCTATATCACGCGCTAATTCTAAATGTTGTTTTTGATCATCACCCACAGGAACTCTATCTGCACGATACAATAAAATATCTGCCGCCATTAATACTGGATAAGTAAATAAACCTGAGTTCATATTGGCTTCGGATTTTTGAGACTTATCTTTGTATTGGGTCATACGGTTTAACTCACCCATTTGAGTGTAACAGTTAAGCACCCAACTTAACTGAGCATGCTCAGGTACATGTGACTGAATAAAGATAGTACTTTGCTCAGGATCAACGCCACACGCAAGATAAAGGGCTAAGCCATCTAGTGTTGCTTTGCGTAAGTCCGCTGCTGTAGGTCGCACGGTGATAGCATGTTGGTCAACCAGCATGTAGTAACATTCATGGCTTTGTTGCATATTAACCCATTGTTTTAATGCACCTAAATAATTACCAATGGTTAATTCACCTGATGGCTGACAGCCACTTAATACAATAGGTTTACTCATATCTTTCCTTTAAAAGGTGTTTCTTACCTTAAGATTATTTTTAATTTTTTGATTAACTAACGTAAACTTTCGCTAATTGTCCACGCATTTCATCTATAGCCACTTTATAGTCTGGTTGAGAAAAAATAGCAGAGCCAGCCACAAACATATCAGCGCCAGCTTGAGCGATTTCAGCAATATTACTGGCTTTAACACCACCATCAACTTCTAAACGAATATCACGACCACTTAGCTTAATTTTTTCTTTAACTAAGCGTAATTTATCCAATGTTGAAGGAATAAAAGACTGCCCACCAAAACCAGGATTTACCGACATTAATAAAATCACATCCAATTTATCCATAACAAAATCTAAACAATGTAAAGGGGTTGCAGGGTTTAATGCCAAACCAGCTTTACAGCCATGATCTCTTATTAACTGTAGAGTGCGATCAATATGGTCACTCCCTTCAGGGTGAAAAGTTATGATATTAGCACCTGCTTTAGCAAACTCAGGAATTAAACTATCTACCGGCTTTACCATTAAATGCACATCAATAGGTGCGGTAATGCCATAATCACGTAATGACTTGCACACCATAGGGCCGAAAGTGAGGTTAGGAACAAAATGATTATCCATAACATCAAAGTGCACAACATCGGCACCAGCAGATAATACGTTGGCAACATCATCACCTAAACGAGCAAAATCTGCAGATAAAATAGAAGGGGCAATTAAAAACGACGGCATAACTTTTGCTCTCTAAAAAAAATTATTCCGTATTATACCCAAGCCACTATTAAATGCGAATAAAGTGTCATTCTCACAACGCTAACCAGTTTCACTTTAGGTGCACACCATTGGCACAATGTTTACAAAAGCGCACCACTTTAGAGCAAATCAAAAATATTTATCAAGCGTCAGGGCAGAAACATAGACTAGCAACCATCTGTTTATATTGACTTTTATATTAATTAGCCACTCAAACAACACAAAGGCACTTTCTTTGCTATATTAATAATAGACTTACAATTTTTAATAACTTACCGAGAATTAGTATGAAAAAAACTCTATTAAATATCGCACTTACCTCACTTATAGCCAGTACTGCTATTGTATCAACACAAGCTGCAGCGGTTGAAGGTCTGAGCGCAAATGTAGCGGCAACGTCTAATTACCTATGGCGTGGTTTAGAGCAAACAGGTGGTAAAGCAGCCATATCTGGCGGCATAGATTATGCCAGTGATTCTGGGTTTTATGTTGGCACATGGGCTTCAACTGCTGATTGGGCTGATGGTATGACCTATGAATTAGACTTTTATGGTGGCTTTGGTGGAGATATTAGTGATGGTATCTCTTATGATGTTGGCTTTATCTACTTTGCTTACCCTGATGAAACTTCTGGAGATGCTGGTTTTTCAGAAGTATACGGTAGTGTTTCTTTCGATACTTTAACATTAGGTGTTGCGGTATTAACCTCAGGAGAAGGTGCTGATGCAGGCGATACCATTTATGCAACTGCAGATTACGCTATTGCACTTAGTAATGAAGCAGAACTTGCGTTGCATCTTGGTTCATATACGGGTGATTGGTTAGCTGATGAATCTGTTGACTACGGTGTAAGTCTTTCAAAATCAGGCTTTACGTTTGGGGCATCAAAAACGGATTTAGATGGCGGTGCTGGCGACCTTAAAGTTTACGTATCGTACTCAGTTGATATTGACTTATAATAAAGCAAGGCTAAAGGCTGACAATATAGCGTTGATTGGTTATACTGCAACGAACTAACGCTATCTTATTTTTTACCCCAAGGAACTATCCATGTCAAAAAGGATCATGACAAAACTCACAGCTTTTTCCCTTGCAACAATGCTCACCATCACAGCAGCCTATTCTCTTGAGAAAAGTGCTAACGATAGACAAGCAAACTTACTTAATTCATGTATGGTAGTAGAGTCAAACTTGCCTATCAGCCACCACAACCATCCTTGCCATGCAACATATATGTCTAATAAAAGCTGGTGGGCATGGCTATCAAGTGATAGTAAATCAGCCCACTTTCATTTTTTAGACTTAGTTGAACTGTTACATTATAGCTTTCTTAAATAAAACACTCTAATGTAACCACTAAAATCTGATAATAATGATTGATACTCAAGAGATCAATGAATGAGTCAGCTTATTTATACAACACTAATAATTCCGCTACCTTTTTGCGCTTAGTTGCCGTTTGACTTATTGTTCTAGCCACTTTAATTGATTTAGTTTTACTGGCGTATTGATATATTTTACGTGTCCAGATGGTGTCATGGTTTGAAATAAGCACAGGGGTAGATTTTTCACTAGACACTTCTTCTGCAACATTCGCTAAATCTGCTTGTTCATCTAAACCAAAGCCGTTACCAGCATAACTTGTGAAACTTGCCGTTTTACTCAACGGCACATAAGGTGGGTCACAGTAAATAACATCAGAATCTTTTGCTCGAGCAAAAGTGTCTCGATACCCTTCACAGACAAACGTTGCTTTTTCTGCTTTAGCAGCAAAAAAATTCAATTCTGCTTCTGGAAAGTAAGGACGTTTATATTTTCCAAAAGGTACATTATAGCCACCTGACTTATTATAACGGCACAAACCATTATAACCGTGACGATTCATATATAAAAAAATTAAGGAACGAAAGTAACGATCTTTACTCTCATTGAACTCTTTCCTTAATTGATAGTATGTATCACTTTCGTTATTTTCAGCACTAAAAAATTTTCTAGCATCATGAATAAAAGTGTCTGGCTTGACTTGCAATATTTGATAAAGATTAATGAGATCTTTATTTATATCATTAAGCACATAGCGGGAGTAATCCGTATTAAGAAAAACAGAACCAGCACCAACAAAAGGTTCTATTAAACAATCACCTTTAGGTAGCATTTTAGCGATAACATCACTTAATCCATACTTACCACCAGCCCATTTTAAAAAAGCACGATTTTTCTTACTCATACTGTCGCTTATATCAGCTCTTACTGAAACTACACATTAATTTACAAGGGCGGATTGTAGCTTGAATTAGCCTTTAACGGTATTTATTTCACGTTTAATTATTGAAACTGATTTTAAAAACGCACCGCGCTGCTGTATGGCTTTTGGCAATTGACTTAAGGCTGCTTTTGCCTTTGCTTTGTTAGTGAAAACTTGACTAGTTAACACAATAAATTTTTGCTCATGTAGACTTTTTTGATAACTAAAATATTTTAGGTTTTTATATTCTTGAATGAAATTAGCTAAAACGGTTAGATCTGAAAAACCCGCTATTTGTATGACATAGCCGCCTTGCTTGTTATCTAAATAATATTGCTCATTTAACACAATAGGTAAGGTTACATCAGTTTCATTTTTTATTTCTTTCTTGCTAACCTCTGCTTTTATAGGAGCAATGCTCTTCTGCTCTGACAATACTAAAGCTTGTAAAATGTCTGCTCTTTGAGCCGACTTTGCTTCAACAGGGGGGGGATTAGGTAGGGTTTTATCTAATAAAGCTAAATAGATATCATCAGTTGAAGCTAAAGCTTTGTGCGCATTTGGGGGTATTGTAACCATTTCCTGCACTTGAGGCTCAGTCTTACCTACTTGATGTTTCATGACCTTATCCGGAAACAAATGGGTTAAAGTTAAATTTTCATGCTCAGTTAAGAAAAACCATGACGAAAACAAAACAATCACACTCATAATGGTAATTAAACCAATACGAAATAAGACTTTAGCGGTTAATATAGGCGCTGAATTAGCAAATCTGGCATGATCTATTGCTATAACCTGTCCTGAATTAGCGTCAATTATGCTAATTTTTTTATCAAATATACGCCTATTTTGTGATATTTCTTGGGCGGCATGTTCTTGCCCAAACAGCACCACATTTATCTTAATTTTTGTTTTATTGGCAATGTCGACCAGTTGACAAAGCTCATATTTGAGCTGTAAAGATAAGGCATGTGCATGCTCTATCACAATGGTAACCACACCGTTATGTTGCTTAGCTAAGCGAAGAATGCTTACCGCTAGCGACTGCTCTGGATCAAATAGTGTATTAGCAAAAAGCTGTTCAATTAAACGACAACGCATTTGAATATCATTTAATTGATTAGATGCTACCACAAAGGCAATATTCTCATCTTGTACTGTATTCGTGGTTAACTTTTGCGTTGAAGGAGGTTGACTTAAGGTAGCTAAATATTGACGGGCTAACTGAGTATAAGTACTTGCATTGTCACCTACCACTAAAACAGCTTGCTTTGAGAAGCGTAAAATATAATCAATACGAGCCGTCACACTGATTGGTGTTACGGCTTGCTGATCATTGGTGGTGGCTACACTTAATTTAATGCTATGATTTATTTGTTGATTTGCTGAAACAGACATAGTCAGCCCTTTCTATAAAGCTCAACTCACCTAGAATTTAAGCGAGTCCAAAACGGTTATAGAATTTGCTGAAGCATTTTCACTGTAACATCATCACGAATTTCTGAATTACCAATACTGGTAGGTATAATAAAGCGTAATTTACCACCAATATTTTTTTTGTCTCGTCGCATATGACGAACAAATTCATCTAAGCCCATATTTTCAGGTGCTAACAAAGGTAAATCAAATGCTTTAATGAGTGATTCTATTCGACAAAGTTCTGACACTTCAAGCAAATCCATTACTACTGCTAACTTAGAAGCAAGTACCATGCCAGCAGCCACAGCTTCGCCATGAAGCCAATTTCCATAACCTTGTTCAGCTTCTATTGCGTGTCCAAAAGTATGACCTAAATTAAGTAAAGCACGAACGCCCGACTCTGTTTCATCGTTAGAAACAATATCAGCCTTACACTGGCAACATTTTTCAATCATGGTTGCTAATATAGCTTCATCACCTTGTTGAATTGCCGTAATATTATTTTCAAGCCAACAAAAGAACTCTTTGTCGCCTAAAATACCGTATTTGATTACTTCGGCTATGCCAGCATTAAACTCTCTTACAGGCAGTGTTGTTAAAGTATTAATATCGATAATAACGGCTTTAGGTTGATAGAATGCCCCTATCATATTTTTACCTAAAGGGTGGTTAACCGCTGTTTTTCCGCCAACCGATGAGTCTACTTGTGAAAGTACTGTGGTAGGTATTTGTATAAAATCGACACCGCGTTGATAACACGCCGCGGCAAAACCTGTCATATCACCGATAACGCCGCCACCTAAAGCGATTAAGGTGGTATCTCGCCCATGCTCATTTGCTAACAAATGTGACATAATACGTTCAAAATTAGCTAAACTTTTTTCGGCTTCACCATCAGGCAAAATCACCTCATCCAGTTCATAATCGGATAATTTAGCTTTAATTTCTTCAAGGTATAAAGGAGCGACAACTGTATTGGTTATAATACATACTCGTTTAGCACGAATATGCTTTGTCAGCAGATCTATATTAGTCAATAGACCTGAATCAATATAAATAGGGTAACTGCGCTCACCTAACTCTAGCTGAAGTGTTGGCATGATAGATCACTACTATTTTGAGGTATTAATTAAAAGTCTAAACGCTCAATAATTTTATGAGCCACAACTTTAGCACTTTGATCGTCAGTTTTAATCACAACGTCAGCAATTTCTTCATAGAGCGGATTGCGCTCTAAGGCTAAATTTTCTAGCACTGTACGTGGCTCTTCTTTAGTTTGCAGTAATGGACGACGTCGATCTCGCTGAGTACGTGCTACTTGCTTATCAATTGTTGTTTCAAGGTAAACAACAATACCGCGCGCAGATAAGCGATTTCTAACTTGTGCGCTAATTACTGAACCACCGCCAGTGGCTAAAACAATACCTTGTTTTTCACTTAAATCTTCAATAACAGTTTCTTCTCTTTTACGAAAGCCTTCTTCACCTTCAAGATCAAAAACCCAAGCAATGTCTGCGCCAGTACGACGCTCAATTTCTTGATCAGAATCAAAAAACTCAAGATGTAGCCTGTCAGCAAGCTCTCGGCCAATAGTGCTTTTACCTGCGCCCATAGGGCCAATCAGGAAGATATTTCTTTTTTCTGCCATTAGATTTACTTTATACTCGTTTGTTACGGGTCTTATTAAAGGGGTTTTAAAGCAATAGCTACCACCCTTTAACGCTATAGAGGTCTCCCTCGGAAATTTCAAGGGCGTAATTATCGCAATTGTTGGGGTCAGATTGCAAGCATCATTACCAGTAAGTAGGGTAAAAAGCTTACTTACTAACTAATATACTAATGATTTAAGCTAAAAGTGCTCAGTTACTATGCGCGGGGTAACAAAAACCAGTAGCTCTTTTTTCTCATTAAATTGATTGGTATTTCTAAATAACCAGCCGAAATAGGGAATATCACCAAGAATGGGAACTTTAGAGACAGTGCTTATTATGGACTGTTGATATATACCACCTAAGACTATCGTCTCACCATTATTCACTAACACTTGCGTACCAATACGTTGTGTATCAATTGCAGGAGCTGTACCACTTTGT
Source organism: Litorilituus sp. (assembly GCA_030754235.1). Lineage (GTDB taxonomy): Bacteria > Pseudomonadota > Gammaproteobacteria > Enterobacterales > Alteromonadaceae > Colwellia. Next base: position 22,456 of record JASMAS010000051.1, on the reverse strand, counting down.
ACATCTGAAACGGTATCTTGTGTTACCACAAGATCTAGGATTATTTTGTTATCTGGCGTGATATGAGGTGTTACCGTTAAACTTAATACTGCTTTTTTAAATTGTGTTGATGTTGCTCCACTAGAGGCGGCTTCTTGGTAAGGTATTTCCACCCCCTGTTCAATGTACGCCTCTTTTTGATTGGCTGTTGTAATACGAGGACTAGCAATGATTTCACCTTTATTTTCTTTTTCCATCGCACTCAATTCAAGGTCAAGAATGGTGCCATCAGCTAAGCGTGCTACTTGAAAAGCTAATGCACCTGCCGGATTAACCACAGGTAAATTGACATTAAGTCGATCGGACAGGCTAGGAACATTTCCTCCACCAGCAGAGTCAACACCGGCTAATGAACCAGCTGTAGAGTACTCACCGTCAGTATCGGTAACTCCCCAGCGGATACCTAATTCTTCATTGATATTATCGGTAACCGTAACCATTCGAGCTTCAATAATCACCTGACGAACAGGGATATCTAACATAGTCACCATACGTTTAATATCTTCAATACTTTTCGTGGTATCACGAATGAGTAAGGTATTTGTTCGCTCATCAACAGAAACACTGCCACGGGGTGAAAGAATACTCGTGTCTTCATTTTTAATTAATTCAGCAAATTTCCCCGCTTTAGCGTAATTTATTTGTACATACTCGGAATAAAGCGGAGCTAACTCTTCAACTTGTTGTTGAGCTTGTAAGTTTTTTGCTTCACGAGCAGCCAACTCATCACTAGGCGCCACCATTAAGATATTACCGCGCATTCTCTTATCAAGGCCTTTTACTTTTAAGATAATATCAAGGGCCTGATCCCAAGGCACACCATCTAAACGCAAAGTTATATTACCCGTTACGGTATCACTAGTGATTAAGTTAAATTCGTTATAATCGGCAATAATTTGTAATACCGTCCTAACAGGTATATCTTGGAAGTTAAGCGATATTGCACGACCTGTAAAGTCTTCGTGATCACCTAAATAGCCCGGAGGCTTTTTTTCTTTTTCGGTGATGGTTAAAACAAATAAATTACCTGCTTGGGTATGTGCAAAGGTAAAATGGGTATCCACATCAACCACTAAACGAGCATTACGCCCCTCTTTAAATGTTTCAATGCTTGTAACAATGCTACCAAAATCAGTAACATCTAATTTATACAGTAAATCGTCAATAATTTCAGTATTATGAAACTCCACATTCACTTTACCCAATTTATCGTTAACATCAACAGCCACCATGTTTTCTTCTAAATAAACTAAGACTTCAGCGGAATGGTTTACCCCCAACCTAAAATCAAGTGATTCTATTTGATTAATAAATTGCTTGCCCACTGGCTTTAATTTCTCAACAACCTCGGCTGATTGACCATGATTAAAAGTGATATAAAACTGTTTTTTGTCTATTGCAACATCAAATACTGAAAGCTTTTCTAAGTTAATTAAGGCAACAACGTTACCGCTATTATCATCTACTGTAATATTAGTGATACCGGCATGGTTAATAAGTGTTTCTTGTATATTTTTATTGAAGGTGCCCGCAGAAAAGTTAATTTCTACATAAGCTGGATTCATTGATGTTTGTACTGCTGGTAATGCAGATATTTCTTGAGAGAATTCAAATACCAACTCAATCTGATCAGCTTGAATAGTATTATAAGAAATACCTAACAACTTACCGCTATCCATTTGCTCGGCATTGACTTTATTGACAATAATACAAAGCAATAACAACAATAGACTAACTAAGCAAAGTGAATGTATAGTAACAATGTCAGTAAAGATTTTATAATTTTTCATTTTATTCAATAGCATTATTATTCCCTTTACCCTTCTGACTTTGTTTTGGTCATTGTTATAACCGTTTCTCGCTCCACCCAACAACCAGCACCATCAGGTGTTAACTCTATTACTTTCACGCGGTTTGCACTCACTTGTGAAATACGGCCATTAAATAACCCCAAATAACTTCCTTTAGAAACTCTGTGCAATGACAAATCAGATGCTTCAACTAAAGCCCATAAAATACCAGCATCCCCCATAGTACCTCGCATGGTTAGTTCACTTAGAGAAAATTTTTCTAACGGTTGTTTACGACGTTGAGGATTTGGGCTTAAACAGCCTGATTTTTGCTGTATTTTTTGCTGAATAACTTCTCGCTCAGGTAGTACAAAGGGACTACGTAAGTCATATGATGAATAAGCAAAGTGATTAAATGGATGAATTTCAGGAATGGGTTCAATTTGACTAGTCGTGGTCGTTTTGACATGTTCCATATGGGCAATAAGATCACGAGTATCATCAAAGCAAGCACTTAAAAATGCTAAAAGAAATAAAATCAATATTCTCATTTTTCATCAGCTCCTTGATAACGATATGTCTTAGCCTGAAGTTTTAAATTTAATACGTCTGTATTGATAGCCTTAATATCAATAGTAAAGTCATGTAAAGTGACAATACGAGGTAAGCTTGCAATTTTACTAACAAAATGACCAAATGAGTGATAAGAGCCATACACTTCAATATCAATAGGCAACTCTATATATATTTCTTTGCTGATTTCTCGTTGCCATTCAAGCTTTACAAATTCAAGACCGCTGGTTGTGCCGATAAAAGTAATATCATCAAGCAACCCAGGTGTTTCATGGCTATTAGGCAAGCTTCTCAGTTGATTCGCAAAAACCTCTTCTGCTTCTCTCATTTGCGCTCTAAATAATTCTAAATTGGCTGCAATATGATACTTGGTGCGATATGAATCTTTTAATGTTTGCTCCTGGACTACAACGCGATCCAGTTGATTAATTTTACCACTCACTAAACCAATATACCCTAATCCAATGACAACAAAAGATAGAAAAATCGTTAACACCAGTTTTGCCGATAGTGGCCATTGTCCTATATTGTCCAATTCTAGGTCTTCAAATTGCGAAGCATCAAATTTCATTTGCCCGCTCCATTTGATGTAATTACAAGCCTAGCCTCTGCATCAGCTACCAAACCTCTGATTTTAACTTTCATGGTAAAGTTACTTAGTAATTTAGGAGAGTCATCGTCTGAGGTTATTGATTCTGGCGTTGCATCAGTAAACAAATCTGATAATTCTATGGCGCGTATCATATTAGCCAAATGGTTATTTGACTCACTTTTTCCCATGATCTCGATAATATTACCCTGCTTACTTAGTCGGGTAATATAAATGCCGTTAGGAATTATTTTTGCAATTTCATCTAATACTTGGGTACCAACATTTCTACTACGCTGTAATTGTTCAACCACATCAATTCTTTTTTGCAGAGCGGCTTTTTTTTCATTCAAGGTTTTAATTTCTGCAATTTGGATATCGAGTTGTTGGATTTCATTTTTTAAGAATTGATTTCGCGATATTTGTCCATCTACTCTTGCTTGAAAATACAGATTAATCATAACAATTAATGCAAAGGCACAAATACAAGCAGCAGATAATATGGTTAAAAATTGTTTTTGTTTTGCCTTGAGCGCTTCTTCACGCCAAGGAAGCAGGTTTATATATGCCATGGTGCGAAATTCCTCAATGCTAATCCAGTTGCCACCATTAATTGTGGGGCAACTTTAGCTACGGCTTCGCAGTTGAGTGCCTTGGCTAATGCTAGCCCCTTAAATGGATTGGCAATGATAGTATGTATCCCTAGCTCATCTATTAACAACTGCTCTATGCCTTCAATTGATGCCGACCCTCCTGAAATCAAAAGATAGTCAACCTTATCAACACCACTTGAGGTTAAAAACATTTGAATAGCACGCCGTATTTGTTGTATTAGTTTTGTATGAAAGGGAGCTAAGATTTCAAAGGTGTAATTAGGTGGTAGATCGTTAGTTATTTTTGCAGCTTCAGCATCTTCAAACGATTTATTATAATAAGAAACTATTGAGCGAGTATATTGCTCACCTCCAAACATTTGATCGCGGCTATATATATGCTTTCCAGCTTTGGTTACCGAAAATAAAGTCATCGTTGCGCCAATATCAACAATAGCAACTATTTTTTCTTTGGCATCATTAGGTAGTTGTGATAAACATAAATCATATGAACGACTTACCGCATAAGACTCCACATCAATGACTTTTGTATGAAAACCACCGGTATCAAGTGCTTCAACTCTAGCTTCTATTGACTCTGTGCGTGCTGCACTTAATAGTACATTAACTTTACTTGGATCTGACTCATTAACCTCCAACGTTTCAAAATCAAGGCTTACTTCATCAAGGGGATAGGGTATAAGGCTATCAGCCTCAATTTCAATTTGACTCGCTAACTCGCCTTCTGAAAGCGCTACATCCATATAGATGATTTTCGTGATAACCGTTTGACCAGATACAGCGGCAGCTACATCTTTTGCCTTCATTGAAATATTCTGGCGGATTTTGCTAATAACATGAGCAACCGCTTCAATATCCTGAATTTCACGGTCGACAATAGCTCCACGTACCATTGGCTCTATTGCATAATCTTCTAAAATAAAACCATTATTCCCTTGGCTAAGTAAAACAGCTTTAACAGCATAGGAGCCTATGTCGATCCCAACCATCATTGTTGTTTTCTTTTTCCAAAGATTAGCTAGCATAACAACCCACTACATTATATTGTTGAATATATTTAATAGATTTTTTCACCTAAACACATTTATTACATGGTTTTACAAGATATACTAGTAATAACTGGCGGTTTAATCCATAAATAGAGTTATTGTTGTGCTTTTAGTTAAAAAACTTTTCAAATTCAGCTTAATTTTACTGCTGTTAGTTGCATCCGCACTATCGGCTTTGTATTTAAACTTACGAAATGAATTACCCGACATTCATTCATTAAAAGCTGTAAAGTGGCAAACACCGATGCAAATATATAGCAGCGATGGTTTACTTATCTCTCAGTTTGGTGAGAAAAAACGCCTCCCGCTCTCTTTTGATGAAATCCCTCAACAATTAATTGATGCTTTGCTCGCTACCGAAGATGATCGCTTTTACTTTCATTTTGGTGTAGATCCTATCGGTATGACTCGCGCTGTATTAGGGCAAATAACAGGTAATCATAGTGGTGGTGCCAGCACCATTACTATGCAAGTTGCTCGCAACTTCTTTTTAACACGTGAACAAACCTATATTCGTAAAATTCGTGAAATATTTTTATCATTTCACATTGAAAGTTTGCTAACAAAAAATGAAATACTAGCTCTATACATCAATAAAATTCCACTTGGTCACCGCGCTTTCGGCTTTGGTGCAGCGGCACAAGTTTATTATGGTAAAAATATTAATGATCTAACTTTAGCCCAAATAGCGGTGTTAGCTGGGTTACCAAAAGCACCTTCAACGTATAACCCTATTAGTAGGCCTGATCGTGCCAAAATTCGCCGTACTACTGTGCTTCATCGTATGCTTGTTACGGGTTATATTAATGAGCAAGAATACCACATCGCTAAAAATGCTCCGATTACCGGCAAGCGTCATGGAGCGAAGATCACTTTAGATGCACCTTATATAGCTGAAATGGCACATCAGAAAATGATTGAAATGTATGGTAAAGAACAAGCCTATACCGGCGGATATAAAGTGTTTACGACAGTTCCAAGTAAACTGCAGCTTGCTGCTCATAGCGCTGTTACCTCTAATCTACTTCGTTATGACCAACGCCATGGCTATCGAGGCGCAACTTTATCACTTAGGCCCAAAATTGATGAAAGCTTACTCAATGATAAAGAAACGAAAAAAAATGAAAGCGCCATAGACGATGAAACACTCCCTTTGACAAAGGAAGAAATTTCTGCAGCATTCACTCAGGTCCAAGGTTACCAAATGCTAGAACCTGCGGTGGTTACCCAAGTAAATGAGCGCAGCGTTGAGATTGCGTTATCCAACAAAAAAACAGCTATTATAGCTTGGTCTGGCTTGGCTTGGGCACGCCCTTACATAAACGATCAAAAACAAGGACTCCCTCCAAAAATTGCCAGCGACATTCTGGCTTATGGTGATGTTATTCTGGTAAATAAAACATCTACACAGCAATACCGCTTAAGTCAATTACCTAAAGCCAGTGCCGCCATTGTGTCAATCTCGCCTGATAACGGCGCCATTAAAGCCGCTGTTGGTGGCTTTAGCTTTAAACAAAGTCAGTTCAACCGAGTTACACAGGCTAAACGACAAGTAGGCTCCAATATTAAACCCTTCATATACTCGGCAGCATTAGAAAATAACTTTACCCTTGCATCACTGGTTAATGATGCACCAATCAATCAATGGGATAAAGGCAGTGGTGTTGTGTGGCGACCTAAAAATTCTCCTGAAGTTTATGCTGGACCAATCAGAATAAGCCGGGCATTGGCAGAGTCTAAAAATGTTATTGCGGTTAGGCTACTAAAAAACATAGGCTTAGATAAGGCGATAAATCATCTATCCTCTTTTGGTTTTGCACCTGATGAATTACCACGTAATGAATCATTAGCGTTAGGTTCAGCTTCGCTCACCCCCTTAGAAGTGGTTACTGGTTTTGCTGCTTTTGCCAATGGCGGCTTTTTAATAGAGCCTTACCTCATTGAACGAATTGAAAATGCCGATCAAAAGATTATTTATCAAGCAAATCCTGTTTTAGCCTGCGATCCTTGTATAGATGAGTCACAAACATCAGAAGAAGATCTAGACAAGTTAGTTAATCAGACAACAGTTTCAAGCAATGATACCGATACCTTTATCGACACAGCTAATGAGCCTAACCCCCTCATCAATTCAGCCTATAGAGCTATTTCAGAGCAAAATGCTTTTTTAATCGGACAGGCTCTAAATAGCGCCATATGGGGAGCTGATTGGTCAGTAGAAAATGGGTGGCAAGGAACCGGGTGGCGAGCTAGAACATTAAAACGCCGAGATATAGCGGGTAAAACAGGGACAACGAATGAGGCTAAAGATGCCTGGTTTTCTGGATTTTCTCGCCGCTTAGTGACTACATCTTGGATTGGCTTTGATGACCCTAGTCGTAATCTAGGCAAGACGGTTTCCAACAATAATTTAGGGAAAGATCAAATAACCGGCAAAGAATTTGGCGCTAAATCAGCTCAACCTGCATGGATAGACTTTATGAAAATTGCCTTAGCTGACTTACCGGTAGAGCCTTTTGAGCCTCCGGCGGAAATTGTGTCTGTACGCATTGATAAAGCAACAGGAAAACTGACCACAAAAACAAATAAAACCAGCTTATTTGAATATTTTAAAATAGGCAGTGCGCCATCTGAATATCTCAGTCAAGATAACAGTATTGATATATTTCAAGGCGAGGAGAACATCGAAGACGATGAGTTATTTTAATCTATTCTCTAGGTTGGTGAGCCAAGAAAAGAGGTTTTTCTTTGACTAACCAGCAAAAATCCAAATCATTAAGTTACTGATAGATTAGGGACTAAATAGTATTTACACCTTTAGCTTAAATAAAAACGACTTCTCAAAGCGCATTATACCATTAATTGAATTCATGTGACCTTTCCACAATTTTGGTCAATATAATACCAGTATTATTAATTAAGTGATCTATTTTACACGTAGAAAAATTGCCGAATACAAGGCATTTATTTCAATAACTAGTTGTTCTAATTATTAAATAAATAACAATGTAGTTGGTGATTATAGCAAGTAGCAATGTTCACATAGTTAGTGAGATTGGTATAAAACCATAAAGCAGCACCAACCCCTTTAAAAACGCAGCCTGCAAGTTAGTCCCAAAGAATAACAGCGCAAAATCAATCAAAAAATACGTGTAAACACGTAGAAATAATACGGGCATTCACCGATAGCACGTATTTGAAATATCTAATATTGTTAATAATGCAATAAGTTAGATGACTTCTTAAAACACTGAAATCATCCTCTCTCAACTAACAAGGAAATAAAATGAAAACTATAATTAAATCCGGTTTAATGTTGACAGCATTGGTCTCTACGCCTTCTTTTGCTGGTTATACTTTCGATTTAACCGATAAAGATAAAATTACCTTTGGTGGTTATATTAAAGCCGATGCACGCTACACCGATGGTAACATAGGTGCAAGAGACTACTGGATTGGCGGTGGAACAGTACTGGATAACAACCAATCAAACTTTGCTATTTCCGCAAGGGAAACTCGTTTTAATGCCAAATACCAACACGGCGATGTGACAGGTTTTATCGAAATGGACTTTGACGGAGGTGGGGGTAATGAAGTCATTTCAAACTCAGCGCATCCTCGTCTGCGTCATGCTTTTATCAAGTATAAAAATGTCTTAGCTGGTCAAACCTGGTCAACCTTTATGAACACGAGTTCAATAGTTGAAGCCGTTGATTTTGGTGGCCCCCTCGTTGCGACAGCATTCATTCGTCAAGGCCAAATTCGTTACACTAATGGTGGATTACAACTCGCTATTGAGAACCCTGAAACCTACGGTGGTTATCGAGGTACTGCAACAACTAAAGATGACTCTGTACCAGATTTTATTGCTAAATATACCTTCAAAGGAGATTGGGGTAATGTTGCTGTATCAGCTTTAGCACGTCAATTAAAAAGTTTAACTAATACAAGTCAATCAGCTTTTGGCTACGGTATTTCTGGCCGTATTAAAACATTTGGTAAAGATGACTTTAGATTCCAGCTACACGGTGGTGAAGTTGGTCGCTATGTCGGCGCTACCTCGTCAGTGGATATGGTAGGTGAAGAAGTAGAAGAGAGCACGTCAATATTAGTGGCTTACCGTCACTTCTGGACAAAAGATATGCGAAGTACTCTATTTTACGGTAATGCTACAAATGACCTAAGTGATAGAGATCGCAGCCATTGGGGGGTGAACTTATTTAAAAACGTCACCAAGCAACTTTCTTTTGGTGTTGAAGTGGGTAATTTTGAAATGGCAAAAGCTAATGCAGATTCAAATTATCTTCAACTCTCAGCTAAATACGTTCTTTAATTTTTCACCTAACTCTACTGGAGAAATACCATGAAAAAATTACCTTTACTACTCTTAAGTGCCTTGGTTGCCAGCAGTTTTTCAAGTGCTGCTATGGCTGAAAAGAAAATGTTACTTAAGATGCCAATCTATTATAACTCTGTATTGCCTAGCTTAGGATCTACAGCAAAATATCTTGCTGATAATATGCAAACATTAAGTGGCAATAGCTTAAGGCTGAAACTATACGAACCGAATAAACTCGTTAACCCTAAAGAAATACTAGACGCTGTTTCTACAGGTAAAGTACAAGCAGGCTATGCAACCGCTGGAAACTGGGGCGGAAAAATCCCCGCTGCTCGTTTATTTTCAGCCGTGCCTTTTGGCCCAGAAGCCCCTGAATATTTAGCTTGGTTCTATCATGGAAATGGTAATAAGCTACATCAAGAGCTTTATGATAATAATAATCTGAATGTCAAAGTACAAGTGTGTGGTGTGCTTGCACCTGAAACATCAGGTTGGTTTAAGAATGAAATCAATAAACCTGAAGATTTAAAAGGCTTAAAAATGCGTTTCTTCGGTTTAGGCGCTTTAGTGATGGAAAAGCTCGGTGTGAGTACCGTAGGGCTACCTGGTGGTGAAATATTCCCTGCTATAGAAAAGGGTGTTATTGATGCTACTGAGTTTTCAATGCCTGTGGTTGACAAGCGAATCGGTTTGAAAAAATTATTAAAATATAATTACTTTCCAGGTTGGCATCAACAAGCCACAATCATGGAGCTGATTATCAATAAAGATACTTGGAATAAGATGAGTGATCGCCAACAATCGGTTATTGAGCATTTATGTAAATCGGCTACTCTAGAAGCTATTGCGCTTGGTGAAGCAATTCAAGCTCCCACAATGAAAGACAATGTTAAAAGCGGCGTAATTAATAAGTACTGGTCAGCCGAAATGCTTGATACTTTCAAAGCTAAATGGGAAGAAGTGGTTCTAGAGCAGTCAGCTTCAGATCCAGCCTTTAAGAAAATACATGATGACCTAGCTAAGTTCCGTAAGGTTTATGATTTATGGGAATCAAACGCTTTTTTACCTCGTCCAAAACCTAGCCTTTAAGTTAAAAGCTTACTTATGTGCAACTATATCCCTATTATTTGCACAACCTAGAGCCGTTGGCTCTAGGTTTTTTTACTGAATTAGGAGAGTCATATGACTGATTCATCTTCTCAACCAACAGGCTCTTTATCTGGTTTTATGCATAAAACAGCAGATCTTTTTGAGTCAATCATTTTAAAAGTATCTGCAGTATGCTGTTGGTCTTCAGCGTTATTAATTGCGGTCATTATTTGTAATGTCACTATGCGCTACGGTTTTAATAACGGTCTGATATTATTTGAAGAAATTCAATGGCACCTTTATGCTATCGGCATTATGTTTGGTTTGTCTTATGCCGAAATAACCAACTCACAAGTTAGAGTAGATGTCGTTGCATCTATGTTAAAACCAAAAACAGTAATCAAGTGGGAAATTTTTGGTGCTATTTTTTTTGTTTTTCCGACTATTTTTGTCATTTTATTTAATAGCTTTGACTATGTCGCTAGCTCTTATGCGCTGGGTGAGAGCTCTTCTTCACCTTTAGGTATGCCATTTCGCTGGCTGATTAAATCAGCGATTCCAGCTAGCTTCATGTTACTTGGTTTGGCAGTGCTTGCCCGTTTATTTAGAAATATTATCACCTTAACTCAGAAGGAGGCTTAATCATGGATTTTAATGAAATTCTAGTCATCAGCATGTTTCTAACCTTCATTGTTTTTTTATTTACAGGTATTCCAATTGCTTACGTATTAGCGGGTGTTGGTATATTATTCGGCGGTATTGGTTATCTTTCTGATATTTACATGGATACCTTTACAGGGCTAGATCTCAATGTATTAGGGATAACAGTTTCACGGATATTTTCCCTCATGGAAAACTGGGTACTGGTGGCCTTACCCATGTTTATTTTTATGGGGTTAATGCTTGATAAGTCAGGTGTTGCAGAGCGCATGATGATGGCAATGCAAGAGTTATTCGGCCGTGTTCGTGGTGGTTTAGGTATTACTGTTACTCTAATCGGCATTATTTTAGCCGCTTCAACGGGCATTATTGGAGCGTCGGTTGTCTTACTGGGTTTATTATCAATACCAGCTATGATGAAGCAAAACTATTCTAAAACCTTTGCTACTGGCATTGTCTGTAGTGCTGGGTGTTTGGGTATTTTAATTCCACCAAGCATTATGTTAGTGATAATGGCAGATCAACTAGCGCTATCTGTCGGTGATTTATTTACCGCTGCGGTCTTTCCTGGCTTGATGCTAGGTGTGGTTTATCTCGTTTACATTTTAGGTTTATCTTTTTTCAAACCTGAAGTAGCACCTGCACCAAAAAATCGTAGACCCTTAACTCTTCATGTATTAAAAGAAGTGCTTCGCGCTATCTTACCCCCAATTATTCTTATTATTGCCGTATTAGGCTCAATTTTCGCTGGTATTGCAACACCTACCGAAGCCAGTGGTGTTGGTGCTTTAGGAGCGACTATATTAGCTGCAATAAATAAAAAACTTAACCTAAAAGTTTTTCATGAAGTATTGATGTCTTCATATAAAACAACAGCTTATATATTTGCAATATTTATTGGTGCCACTGTTTTCTCATTAGTATTACGAGAGCTTGGTGGAGATGAGTTTATTTCTAGCATGTTAACTGGCTTGCCTTTTGGTCCTTATGGGGTATTACTTGTCATTCTAGCCATAGTATTTTTATTAGGTTTTTTATTGGACTGGATAGAAATCACTTTAATTGTGTTACCTTTGTTAGCTCCCGTCATTGGCATGTTAGACTTTGGTATAGGCAGTGTTGGCGGGTTAGATCAACCAGTGTTAGTATGGTTTGTTATGCTCATTGCTGTGACATTACAAACATCCTTCTTAACACCGCCAGTTGGTTTTGCACTCTTTTATTTAAAAGGTGTTTGTCCACCAGAAATCAAGCTTACAGATATTTATAAAGGTGTTACGCCCTTTATTTTATTACAATTACTTGGGCTTGCAGTGTTGATTCTTTATCCTCAAGTTGCCCTATGGCTGCCCTCAGTGGTTTATGGTAATTAATAGATAGAACAAGTTGATTCATCATTAGCAAAGTGAATCAACTTATCACTCTACCTGTTAGATGATTGAGACGAAAACATATACAACACTCTCTCGACACGGTAACCTAGAACTAGTTAAATGAAAATAAACAAGGTTATGTTCTCGATGAACTAACTTAAATAAAATAAGAACGCTATAGTTATACTTTTGTGTATTATGATAAATTTTATAAAAATAATATTTTTACTGTGCATTTTACCATCCTCTGTTTTAGCGCACACCAGCTCAAAACCTTCAGATTATTTGCCCAAAAAAACTAAAGTTATTCTGACTGTTGCTATAGATGATAGCGGTTACTTTCCTTTTAATTATCAAGAAAATGGTCAAATGAAGGGATTTTCTATCGATATTCTTGATTATTTTAAAGCCCATTCTAAGTATGATTTTGAGTTTATCGTTCGACCTTGGCCAAGAACACTTTATGGGGTTGCTCAGGGTAAAATCGATCTTATATTGACTTTATTTAAAACACCAAAGCGCGAACAAGAATATCACTTTATTGACCCTTATTATGGTTATGAAGCTAATCAATTATTTACTTTAGTAGGTAATAAATTCGAGTTTAATGGGGAGTTAAAGCAATTACAGCCATATTCTATCGGAACAACTCGGGATTATTCCTATGGAGAAGCCTTTGATCAAGCAGATTATCTAAACAAATTACCAGCGTTAAAGGAAGAGGTACTATTAAAACTGTTACTTGGTAATAGAGTCGACCTTATTATCGGTAATCCATTAATTTTCAACAGAATTATTTCGAAAAAAAGCCTAACTTCACAGATCAAGGTTTTAGAGCCATACATAGCAACTACACCAGTACACATGGCTCTGACCAAGAAAAGAGAAGATTCACAAGAAATACAACAAATATTTGAACAACTCACCCAACAATTAAAAGCGTCTCCTTATTACCAACAATTATTGGATAAATATCAACTAAACTTTACATAACGCACCATGGTTAAGTTGTGTCCCGTTACGTCAGCATTTTGTATTTTTCGTTGCTTTTACTTAATTGTGAAGAACTATTATTAATGCAAAAGAAATGAGGGGTATTGCCAATTTTGTTGAGGATATCGGCTAAAATCCTTCTCGTTTACGTAAAAAGTTCAAGAGCGAGAAAACTTATCCAAAGAGCTTAATCAAGTCAATAACAAAGATACCACTTAATAGCCTTTGGTGATCATTCAACCAGAAACTATCAAGCTCCCCATAAGAGCAACTAGATTGATTAACGATCTAATCCATAATCAATAGCATAGCGCATTAAACCTAAGGTTGAATCAATAGCCAATTTTTGCTTAATATTACGTTTATGAGTTTCAACAGTACGAACACTGACATTAAGCTCTTGAGCAATGCGTTTATTATTGAGTCCGTGAGAGATCAGCCTAAGCACTAATTGCTCTCGTCGCGTTACTATGCCACGTTGTTCGCCCGAAAGTTCCTTTGATAAAATATCTGTGACCTCAGCACTAAAATAATGTTTGCCCGAAACAATTTTTTTAATTGCCTCGATGAGTTCATTGCCGGGCACATCTTTCAAGATATAACCATCTGCACCATGACGCATGGCTCCAAGAATATACTCTTTATTATCGTGCATACTAAGCATCAGCACTTTACAATCAAGGTTTTGCTCTTTGATCAGCTCAAGTACATACATACCATCCATTTCAGGCATATTGATATCCATTAACACAATTTCAAAATCATTCACCTTAATTAACTCTAATGCCTGTTTACCATTTTCAGCTTCAGCCACAACCTCTAGTTCTTCATCAAGACTTAAGCGATATTTTAAGCCTTCTCGAAACAGAGGGTGATCATCAACAAGTAAAACTTTAATCATGATTTTCCCCTTCTAATACGCTTTCACTTGCAGTACTGGCATTATATCGCAGTTGCGATTGCGGAATGCGTGCATAAATAGTAGTTCCCTTTTTACCTGTATGTACTTGTAAATCTCCCTGATAAAAGCTTAGCCTTTCTTTCATATTCCTTAAGCCAATCCCCTGATAAACTGAAGTTTTATTATTATTATGATCATAATCTTGATAGTCAAAGCCACGACCATTATCTGATATTTCCAACACAAGCCAGCCTGAAATCAATTGAATACTCATCCTCACCTTATTGGCATCAGCATGTCGTTCAATATTGGTTAAGGATTCTTGAGCAATTCGATACAACGCGGTTTTAACTTCTTTTGAAAGTATATTACGAATTGATAAACGCTTCACTGTTACTGAAATGTTGGTTCGGCGGGTAAAATCTCTTCCTAATTCTTCCAGTGCGGCGCCTAATCCATAATCCTCTAATAAACCGGGATGCAATTGATGAGAGATACTACGAATATCTCCCATTATTTTACAAATTAGTTGCATAGAGCGATCAAGTTCTTGGCTAGCATCATCATTATTCTTTTGCTTTAACTGCGCCGTTTCGATGGAAAATCTCGTTGCAGCAATACTTTGGCTAATACCATCATGTAATTCGCGTGACACGCGCTTACATTCTTCTTCTTGGGTTTGAAAAATACGTTCATTAAGTTCACGTAATTTTCGATTTGCTAATTTTTTTTCACTAAAACGAATAAATTGACCAGAAACAAATATCACAATAATTGCCACTAACCCTATAACAAGTGTCATTTTTGAGGTGTTAAGAATATGTTGGCCAATAGACTTATTAAGCAACGCTGTTTCTTGGTCAATATCATCCATATAAACCCCTGTTCCTATCATCCATTTCCAGTCTTCTAGAGCGCGTGAATAACTTAATTTTTTTGCCTCTGCACCATTTTTAGAGGGTTGGTTAAAAACATAGTTAAGATAACCGCCTCCACCTTGCGCTGCTTCAATAAGCCCTTGAATAAGTTTTGTGCCATTTGTATCTTTAAGATCTATCCAATTTTTTCCTACACGCCATTCTTGGCCAGGGACAGCCAATGCAGTCCCATCATAATCATAAGCAAAAAAATAACCATCTTTACCAAAACGCATAGTCGATAAGACTTGTTTAACTAATGCTTGTGCCTCTTGAGCGTTTAAGTTTTTATTTTGATAAATATGCTCTGTGGCTCCTTCGGCAATATTAACATAGTTACGTAACTCCTCCTTACGGTGGTTAATGACACTACGCCGGTATTCCTCAACAGTTTGCTTGGAAAGAGATTGATATTGTACCTGAGTGACAACAAGTACCGCAGACAAGGCAAATATCAAGGGGATGATAGTAACCAATTGTAATTTTAAATTTATGCTCACGTTAGCCCCTTCTCTATGCTGTTGAAATGATACCAAGTACGTTAATTAACCCTAAGGACAACTTTAAATTAACCAATGAGTATAGGTAATTGCTATTTGTTAAGCTGTTATTTTTTAGTCGTAGCCTGATCAACTAAATACATAATAGATTGATAATCAATACCGGCATGATAAGACAAACCTATCTCGCAAGTTCTACTATTACTATAGCCCGTTTTACAATTTTGTGGCACTTGAGACTTCAAGGTAGACAGTGCGTTTTCATTTAATTCTGGCGTGGTAAAACCTTTATCACCGGCAAAACCACAACATTGAATATGCGCAGGTATAATTACTTGTGTACTACAAAGCTCCGCTAAATGTTGCATCTTATTAGCTAAACCCATTCGTCTGCTGGTACAGGTGACATGAAGCATTACAGGCTCGTCTATAGGTTCGAAGTTAAGGTGTTCAGCTAAAATATCAGTGACAAAAGCTACGGGTTCATAAAGTGCTAAACCGTGCGTTTTTTCTTTATCTTCTAATAACATTGATTTACAAGGGCTAGTATCCATTAATATCGGGTATTTACCTTGTTCACTTAACTCACTCAGCTTAGTTAACATTGAACTACGCTTTTGATTAGCTTGGGAAAACTGGCCTTTACTATTAAAAGGCATGCCACAACACTCACCGGTGAAATCAGGGCTGATGACATCAAAACCCGCTTTAGTTATTAATTCCACTGTCACTTGTGTCAATGAACGCTGCTCTGCGGCATGTAAAGCTTGCCCCATACTGCGACTTGCGCAGCTTGGTATATAAACAACCTTCCTCTTTGTTAAGTTACCTTCACTGATAATTGTTTGTGGTTGATAACTCGCTCTTTGTGGCAAATATTTAGTCCACAATGGTAGCTTGTTGGCTGATAATTTTCTCACCGTACCCGTTAATCTACCCATGACTTTACTGCCGATTAATTGATGACTAACACCGGCAACGGCCAATGATACACGAGTCATTTTTTCTACTGTTGAAAAGTTATTGGCAAGTATTTTGGCTAGCCCTTGATATTTTTCATTCTGGCGATGGCGTAGCTCTCGAATTAAATCACCAGTATTAATGCCAACAGGGCAACGTTCAGCACAAAGCCCAGTAGCCGCACAGGTATCTATACCTGAGTAACTAAATTCTTTTTTAAGGTGTGCAAGCAACTTAGGGTCTTCGTTGGTACGTGTTAAGCGACTTATTTCGCGAAAGCTAGTGATACGTTGACGAGGTGTAAAACTTAACCCATTTGATGGACAAACAGGCTCACAAAAACCACATTCAATACACTTATCAACAATGGTATCGGCCGCAGGTAATGCCTTTAAATCCTTAATATGAGCAAGGCTGTCTTCATTAATAATAACCCCAGGGTTAAGCAGATTTTTAGGATCAAACAGGGTTTTGATTTTTTGCATCAACTCAAATCCCTGTTTACCCCATTCTAGCTCAACAAAGGGGGCCATATTTCTACCCGTACCGTGCTCAGCTTTTAACGAGCCTTGATAATCAACAGCAACTAGCTGACAAACATCGTCCATAAAGGCTTTATAGCGATTAACTTCCTCTTGCGTGCCAAAATCTTGGGTAAAAACAAAATGCAAATTACCTTCAAGGGCATGGCCAAAAATGATTGCTTCATCGTAATGATACTTATCAAAGAGAGCTTGTAAGTCAGCAACACCATTTGCTAGCTGTTCAACAGGAAAAGCAACATCTTCAATAATAACTGTGGTGCCTGTTTCTCTAACTGCGCCAACCGCAGGGAAGGTACCTTTTCTTATCGCCCATAGCTGTGAATATTCACTGGCAATATCGGTAAATTTAATGACATTAGTTTGCTCAAAATCAGCTAACAAGCTTTCAAGGTTATTAATTTGTTGTTGTAGCAAGTCTTCATTAGCCGCTCTCGTTTCAATTAGTAAAGCGCCCACATTGTCATCAAGGGTCTTAATAAAGTCAGGCAACCCCTCCATATCGCTGACAGAAGCCAAAGCACGCCTGTCCATCAACTCAACCGCGGATACATCGGCATTAGCCAGTGCTGATACCGCAAGACAAGTGGTTTGCATATCAGCAAAGAAAACGATAGAAGATGCACGGTGCTTGTGCTCTATCACAGTGTTGTAAGTGATAGATGAAATAAACCCTAATGTCCCTTCTGATCCAATCATTAAATGAGCAAGAATATCAATAGGATCATCAAAATCAATTAAAGAATTAATCGCATAACCCGTAGTATTTTTTAAACGGTATTTATGACGTATCAACTGATGCAAACCGTTATTATTGCGTGTTTTAAGGGAGAGACTTTTTAAATTACCTATCAAGCTAACATGCTTTTTCTCAAAGGCTAAAATGCTTTTTTTATCCGCTGTATCAAGCACAGTTCCATCGTGTAACACCACCCGAATACTGTCTAAAGTATGGTAACTATTTTGTGCAACACCGCAACACATACCACTGGCATTATTAGCAGCAATACCCGCAACTTTACAGGTATTAATAGAAGCAGGATCAGGTCCGATTTTTCGACCATAAGGCAATAAATACTTGTTGGCATCAGCACCAACAACCCCTGGGCCTAGTTTGATTTTAAGCCCTAAATCTATGATCTGATGTTTGCGCCAACTTGTGGTCAACATAATCAAAATTGAATCAGATTGAGCTTGTCCCGAAAGGCTTGTCCCCGCCGCTCTAAAAGTGACAGGAAGCGCATCTACCGCTGCTTTTTTTAATACATTAACAACTTCTTCTTCACTATCAAGTAGGAGTACTAATTGGGGAACTAAGCGATAGAAGCTAGCATCAACACCATAGGCAAGCCGTTTAGCATAATCAGTAATTACCCGCTCTTTAGGTAAAAATGTTGCCAATTTAGCAGCGAACTCAAGGTACTTGGGTAATAACATTATATTCCTCTTATCAACAAGTTATAGCAAGTACACAAAATGAATGAAATATAGAATAACTATGTTTAAGTAATTTTATTTATTCTAAGCTCGCTAATGTCACGCTAAGCTGACTAATTCGTTAACGTAATTGCTATTAAAACAAACTCATTAGCGCTTATTCTTGCATAACTAGCCCTGTCAATGTTAACTGAATAGCACCAGCTTGAACAATAAACATCAATACAGGTTAATCACTTGTGCCACTGATATCAATTGGACTAATGAGTCAATTACATTAATAAATAGTAGCAAAAAACTAAATCGGGGAATGTACGTAATTTATCTACGTGTTTACACTTAGGCTTGATTTAAGCATGGATATAAGAAGTAGAAAACTAAGATATGTTGATCTTTAATTTTAGGGTCTGTTGATCTTTGGCGGTTAAATTTTGTTCGAGATAAAAGCGTTTTAATCGCGGCGAGCAGTGTGTAGCCTAGTCATTCTAAGCAAATACTACTCAACAAAGAGTTAAAGCGCTTTTAGCCGAATCCTTCAAACAGTGTTTGTTGGACATTTTTACGGCGTTATCGCTTTTTTATGTGAAACAACCACACGACAAAAGCTCGGCCTTGTATAAATCCCCAACAAATCGCTGCAAAATCAAGCTCGAAAGTTCAACAGAGGTATAAACACAAAGGTCAACAGAGCCTAACAGCCATCAGCTTAAATATTTGATATAGACTTTAGATTTACGTTGAAAATTATACATTTTTTGCTTCCCTTCAGGTAACTTATCCATAGGGTGCTCAATAAATCCTTGTTCTTGAAACCAATGACCACTGACAGTCGTTAAGACAAAAATAGACGATAATTGCTGAGCTTTTGCTTCGCTTTCCAGTGCCAAAATCATACGACTGCCACGATTGCCTTTACGATAATCTGGGTGAATGGCTACACAAGCAACTTCACCGGTTCGAGCATCTAGATAAGGGTAAAGAGCTGCACACGCAATAATGACATCTTCTTTTTTCAGCACAGAAAATTTGTCAATTTCCACTTCAAGCAATTCACGCGATCGCTTAACTAACACTCCCTCTGCTTCAAGGGGGGCTAATAGTTCTAAAATGCCCGCAACATCATCAATGGTAGCTGTCGATAATTGTTCTTTGTGATCTTTGGCAATCAGTGTGCCTGAACCATCTCGTGTAAACAGCTCCTGTAATAATGCGGTTTCACTTTGATAACTAACACAATGACAACGCTCAACACCGTTTTCACCACTTTGAATAATGGCTCGAAGTAATAATTGGCGAACATGACAATCTTTTTCATTTAATAAGGTTTTTACCCGGCGTACACTACAACTTTTAATTAACACACCAGCTTGATCTAACAGACCAGCATCTTCTGTTAACGTAATGAGTTTATCCGCTTGTAATGCAATAGCTGTTTGGGCGGCAACATCCTCTAAAGCGAGGTTAAATACTTCTCCCGTAGGCGAATAACCAATAGGGGATAGTAGCACAATAGAGCCATAGTCTAACTGCATATTAATGCCATCAGAATCAATTCTGCGTACCGTGCCGGTATATTTAAAATCAACTCCGTTACGCACTCCCATGGGTTTAGCGATCACAAAGTTACCTGTACTCACTCTAATTTGTGAACCGTGCATGGGCGAGTTAGCTAAACCTGTACTCAGTAAAGCCTCAATGTGTAGACGTAAAAAACCTGTGGCATCTTTGACCGCACTTAACGTGTCAGCATCGGTAACGCGAATATTTTTTTCAACAAACCTTTCAATCCCACGTTGAGTCATACGCTCTTCAATTTGCGGTCTTGCACCATGCACCACTACGAGTTTAACCCCTAAGCTTCTTAATAAAGAGATATCATGAATAATATTGGCAAAATTAGGATGTGAAACCGCTTCACCACCAAACATTAACACCACTGTTTTGCCTCGATGAGCATTAATATAGGGTGCTGCGTTTCGAAACCATTTAACGTAATTTTGATCACTGTTATTCATGTTTTTATTCTTTATAAGGCAAATGTTCGTTATGTACTTTGACCAACAATATATTCCATCGCCACTTCATCAGCAGGATCTTTATGTGGACTAGGTTCACTGTCTTCAATAATATTCTCAGCTAGTGAGCTTTTATCAATCAAATTAAAACCTAAATGACTAAAGTATTCAGGAATATAGGTTAAAACAATAATTTTTTCTAGCTCCATTTGATGAGCAAACTCTAACAAATATTGAACTAATGCTTGCCCTTGTCCTTTTCGTTGAGCAGCTTCATCAACCACAACAGAGCGAATTTCAGCCAAGCCAGTTTGATAAATATAAAGAGACGCACAGCCAACGACGTCACCTTCTAGCTCAGCTACCACAACGTTTTGCACATCATGAATAATATTATCTAAAGAGCGAGGGAGTATTTCACCTTTATCTGCCTGAATATTAACGAGTTGATGAATTTTATTAACATCAGACATGCGTGCTCTGCGCACCGACATTGCCGCCGCACGTTGCGCATTTAAACGTTGCTTGACTTGTTTTAACGCAACTTCTGTTTGTTGTTTACCGGGGGCACCAACAACTTGTTCGTTCAAAATTTCTTCATTGCCAGATTGAATATTAGCAATCACTTTTTCCACTTGCGCACGAGAAGTCCCACCGAGGGCTTCACGTTTATCCAGTGTTGATTCTATTGATAAATGTTGATAAACATCTTGCTCAATTTCTTCACTAAATTCACGTAATTGCGTTAAAGTGAGATCTTCTAATGGACAACCTTTGTCGATGGCAGCTAATACAACCTCACCAACAATATGATGCGCCACTCGAAAGGGGATGTTTTTGCCCACTAAATAATCGGCAAGTTCCGTAGCATTAGCATAACCTTGCTGAGCCGCAGCTAAGGTGCGTGAACGGTTCACTTTTAAACCATCAGCAACCAGCACCGCCATCTCAGTACATTCTTGCCAAGTATCTAAGGCATCAAACAAACCTTCTTTGTCTTCTTGCATATCTTTATTATAAGCAAGCGCGAGTGCTTTCATGGTGGTTAACATGCCGGTTAAAGAACCAAAAACACGCCCCGCTTTACCACGAATTAACTCACAAGCATCTGGGTTTTTCTTTTGTGGCATCAATGATGAGCCTGAGCTTACTAAGTCACTCATTTCAACAAAGCCTGCTTCACCTGAATTGTAGAATATAAGATCTTCTGCAAAACGCGATAAATGCATCATAGAAATACTGGCAGAGGCTAACAACTCAATAACATGATCTCTATCAGAGACTGCATCTAAACTATTCATGGTAGCCGTTCTAAAGCCTAGCCTGTGAGCAAGTGCATTACGATCAATAGGATAGGCGGTACCCGCTAAAGCACCTGAGCCTAACGGTGAAACATCTAAACGGTAGAGTGCGTCTTTTAAGCGACCAATATCACGGTTAAACATTTCAACATAAGCTAAACACCAATGCCCAAAAGTTACAGGCTGAGCACGTTGTAAATGAGTATAACCTGGTAATACGGTATCTTTTTCACGTTCAGCCAAATTCATCATCGCTTGTTGTAAATTCACTAAAGCAAAAAGTAATTCACCGCCCGTTTCTTTACACCACAGCTTAAGATCCGTTGCTACTTGATCATTACGGCTACGGCCAGTATGGAGTTTCTTACCTAAATCACCAGTTTTTTCAATTAATTGAATTTCTACCCAACTATGAATATCTTCAGCATCAGATAACAAAATTTGTTTTGGGTTATTTTCCACTGATGTTTTGAGTTCATTTAGTGCAGCAATCAACTGTGTTAACTCTTCATCAGTCAATACTCCTACTTCATGAATTGCCTGTGCCCAAGCAATTGAGCCGACAATATCTTGCACTGCCATGCGATAATCAACTGGTAGAGAATCATTAAATTTTTTGAATTGTACACTCGCTTTTTCTTTAAAGCGTCCGCCCCATAAAGCCATAATTATTCACTCCACTTTTTTTGGGTTTGACTATTTACACTATAAAGTAAAGCCATGATTATTTTTCCTTCTGCGAAAGTGCAGTAATTCTACTTGATAAGCTAAATAA
>JASMAS010000050.1 GCA_030754235.1 Litorilituus sp. | reverse complement strand
AATATCCTCCCATCCTTCTGCACCAGGCAATACAGCACTAATGGCTAGCAGGAGAATATCGAGTAATTTGTGTTTTTTACAGCATTCAATGCGAGGATCTGTTATTGAGTTAAAGTGTTTCAGAAAAGTATCGCTCATATTTAGTTACCAAGGTCGTTATTATGCCTTGATCTGATCGCTACTTGTTCTATAAGTTCAATTTATAATGATCTTGCCGTGGTAATATAGGCAGGATAGACAATATAATTATTATGGGGAGATAGCACCAAATGAGTCAAATAAAAAGAATTAGCTAAGTCCGTGAATAACATGAGTTGCCCACTACAAGTTTGTTTCATCAAAAATAATGTTGGAAAATCATTCAAGTTATCTAGTTAAAAATAGTAAAAGACAGACTTTTGGCATTGGATAGGGTTGTCCATATAAAATCTTCTTTTTTATACCGCTTTTTTGCGTAAAACAAATTATACCAATTACCATATGGGATTTTCGCTTGCTATGGCACTAAAACTGAACTAATTAATTATTTAGTTTTTTTAGCTTGAGCAATAAAATTGTTTAAGTAATCAATGTTCTGCTCATCCTTTCGAATACCAATAAAGATCTGTTTGCTAATTCCTTTCTTTCCAAAGCGAATACTTTTGATCGGTATTGATTTTGAGTATTCATTTACTAGCCAACCAGGTAAGGCACAAACACCTCGACCAGCAGCTACCATTTGTAACATGATTTCTGTTGTTTCAATATTTTTGTGCTTTTTTACAGAACACTTTGCAGGATTAAGAAATTGACTAAAAATGTCTAGTCTAAGCGGCTCAACAGGGTAACTAAACAACACTTCCTCACTGAGTTGCTCAGGTAATACAAAATCTTCCTTTGCCAGTTTATGGGAGGCAGAAACTACGAGCCTGTGTTCATAATCAAAAACGGGTATGTAGTTTATTCTAGGTTTAAAGAGCGGATCTGGTGTAATAAGTACGTCTATTTCATAGCTAAGTAACGCTCCTAAAGCGCCAAACTGGAACTCTTGTCTCACGTCCATATCTATTTCAGGCCACTGCTCTAAATAAGGCTGAATGACCCTAAGCAGCCATTGATAACAAGGGTGGCACTCCATTCCTATTCGTAGCGCTCCCATTTCACCTTTTGCAATCTGATTCAGTAATAATTCCGTATGAAAAAACTGAGGCAATATTCTATTAGCAAGCGTTTGAATACGTTCGCCAGCAGCGGTAAGGCGCAGGTTTCGACCATCTTTTTTCCAGATAGGCGTAGCAATTTGGCCTTCCAATTTTTTGATACTATGACTTACCGCAGATTGCGATAAGTGCAACGAATCAGCAGCTTTAGTTAAGGTTCCATACTCTTTTATTGCGCGTAGTATTTCTAAATGGATCCTTTCTAACATCTGTTAGCTCCTATTTTTAGCATTATTGATGAACCAAATTCATAGATTCGTGACGTTATATTATTGTTATTCATCAAACAAGTTATTTGTATGTACATAGCGCTAAAACCTATTGAATAAGTTGCAATAGCATACGTAGCCCAGTAAAGAGTAATACCAAGGCAAAGATTTTTTTCAGTTTTACGGCATTTAATTTTGCGGCTAACAATGCGCCTACAGGGGCGAATAAGACTGTTAACGGGACAATGCAAAGGAAGCTTAAACTATTAACCAAGCCGAATGTACCCGCTGGCGCATCGGCTGGTGTAGTACCTAGTGTTAACATAATTAGCGCACCCGGTAATGAAATGATTAACCCTATGGCAGCGGCAGTACCAACAGCTTTGTGTACAGGATAGTTATATAACGTAAGCAAAGGTACTGAGATAGTGCCGCCGCCTATTCCCACCATAGCACTGAAAAAACCAATAGATGTACCCATAACTGTTTGGCCTACGGCATTAGGCAGTTTTTGATATAGCGGCGATTTTCCCTTTCTAAATAACATATTGAGTGCCGATAAAACCGCTATCACTGCAAACAATAGCGTAAGCGTAGTGCCTTCAATACGAGTGACTAGCCAACTTCCAACCAATACGCCTACAAGAATAAAAACAGCCCAACGTTTGAGCAGATAAAAGTCGACATTACTTTTTTTATTGTGAGAACGAATTGAGCTAATAGACGTTGGTACGATAGTAGCCAGTGAGGTTGCTGTTGCCACTAGCATTGCAGATTCTGGTGATACGCCAAAACTTTGGAACAAGAAAAATAACACAGGCACAATTACAATGCCGCCACCTACACCTAACAATCCGGCTAAAATGCCTGCAAATGCGCCTGTGGATGTCAATGCTAATAGTGTAGGAATATTATTGGTTATAAATTCTAAAGTGTTCATTAACGATTACTTCTATTTTTCATTATTATTAGGTAAGCGCGACAAAGCCCTTAATAGTTATTCAAGGGCAGCAGAAGCACACATTGCGCCGCTTATTTCTTTGGGCTGTCAAAGTAACTTGGCAGGCATTCAACGGTTGTTTGGTTATTTGCCATTATTACTCAATTACTTAGCAAAAGTTCTTTTCGGATGATTGCTGCGCCAGCGCTTAACGCCTTTAGCTTTTCCCCTGCTACAGCACGTGATAAAGGTGCCATACCACAGTTGGTACCTGGGTAAAGTTTGTCGGCATCAACATACTTGAGCGCTTCTCGCAGGGTCTTGGCTACTTCCTCTGGTGTTTCAATAGAATCGGTTGCAACATCAATAACACCAACCATCACTTTTTTACCTCGAATAAGTTCTAGTAGCTCAATTGGAACACGAGAGTTATGACATTCTAGCGAGATAATATCGATATTAGATTTTTTCAGATTGGGAAAAACTTCTTCATATTGTCGCCACTTAGCTCCCAAGGTCTTTTTCCAATCTGTATTGGCTTTGATACCATAGCCATAGCAAATATGTACAGCCGTTTCGCACTTTAATCCTTCAATTGCTCTCTCTAAACAAGCAATACCCCAATCATTAACCTCATCGAAAAATACATTAAATGCAGGTTCATCAAATTGGATAATATCAACACCTGCTGCCTCCAACTCTTTGGCTTCTTGATTGAGAATTTTGGCAAATACCCAAGCGAGCTTTTCGCGACTTTGATAATAATCATCATAAAGCGTATCAATCATCGTCATAGGGCCAGGCAGGGCCCATTTTATAGGCTGTTTGGTTTGCTGACGTAAAATTTTAGCATCTTCAACAAAAATGGACTTTGGACGAGAAACATTACCAACCACCGTCGGAACACTTGCATCGTACCGATCACGAATTTTAACGGTTCTACGATTCTCAAAGTCAACGCCAGTCAGGTGCTCAATGAACGTTGTCACAAAATGTTGGCGGGTTTGTTCGCCATCACTCACAATATCAATACCTGCTTGTTGTTGTTCATGTAATGAAACACGTAACGCATCGTGTTTTCCCTCAATTAATTCCTGGCCTTGTAATTTCCATGGTGACCATAGTGCTTCTGGTTGTGCAAGCCATGAAGGCTTAGGTAAACTGCCTGCTGTTGATGTTGGTAATAATTTTTTCATAATAAATACTGCTCTGTACTTTGGGTTAATTAAAGCGCGTAATTAGCAGACCATTGCTCAAGTACTGTTTGGTATGGTTTGATGAATTGCTCTTCTGCAAACTTTCCCTGCTGAAGAGCCAATTTACTGCGTTCTTCTCGGTCATAAACAATTTGGGTTAATGAGTGATCTTGATTATTCAAGTTTGGTTGATAGCAATTCCCAGCAACCGCATTCGCATTATAAATTTCAGGTCGATAAATCTTTTGAAATGTTTCCATAGTGCTAATGGTGCTTATCAGTTCAAGATTACTGTAATCATTCAGTAAATCTCCAAAGAAATAGAAAGCCAGAGGTGCAACACTTTTAGGTGGCATAAAATAGCGAACTTGTAAGCCCATTTTTTTGAAATATTCCTCAGTTAGAGATGATTCATTGGGCTGATATTCGCAACCTAATAACGGGTGCTGATTTTCTGTTCGATCGTAGGTTTTGTTATCCGAAACGCTCAGGCAGATAACAGGGAGATTTTTAAAGTGATCACTATAATCTTTTGAATTGACAAAGTATTTAAAGAGTTTTCCATGCAGGTCACCAAAATCATCAGGGATGCTAAACTCGCTTTTTCCCTTGTTATGATCACCAAGCAAGACACTAAAGTCATAATCGCGTACATAAGAAGAAAAGTTATTTCCGACAACGCCTTCAATGCGTTCGTTAGTTTGATGATCAACAATATTCGTTTTCAATACTTCAATTGATGGGAAGGGCTTGCCATTACCTTCAATATTCATATCAACAGAAATAATTTCAAGCTCGACGGAATAACGATCGCCTTTGGGATTATCCCAATAGGCTAAGGAATTAAAGCTATTGTCAATCATCTTTAAAGCGTTGCGTAAATTCTGTTGACGGCTCTCTCCTCTGGCCAAATTAGCAAAGTTTGTTGTAATACGTGTGTTCTTTAAAGGATGGTAGTTTTCGTCTAGACAAATGCTCTTAATATTAAATGTAAAGTCTTTATTCATAATGGTACAGTATCCAATTTTCGGTAAAAAAGCCTGAGGGTTTTCCTTACTCTTTCTGGTCGTTTCCAGTCAGAATTTTTCTCTATTTTTAGATAGGTTTCTGATTGCTTTATTAAGAGTCGACTAGAATATTTCCTAGAGTTAAGAATATAGTGTGTTTTATACCTGCTTAATTGTATGAATAAAAATGGTTTTATTTCATTTATTCATGAAAAATATTCATGAGTTTGTGGCGAGAGTATTTTGGCCAATGATTAGGCGTTGTTGATTAATAATTGAACCTTTAGTAATTCTTGCGATCAGCTCATTTAACATAACACTACAAGATTCATCTGATGGGAAAAGTAAAGAACAAAATCACTAATTGGTCACAATACACACGGCTAACGCATTTTAATCCCAGATTCTAGCAAGGTTGAACGATAATCATCGTCTAGCCCTGCCATTTTCTTTTTCCTCGCCATACTGGCTGACTTGGTTGTATCTTGTTTAAATAGTGCCATCATTGTTTTTCCATCAATAGCGATGACATCGCATCCTGTGGTTTCAATAAGTGATGATATCCAAGATTGAAATGCACTTTCTATTTCATCTGCTTTTAACCGACAAATAACACGAGCAATAGTGTCATGCCTTGGAATTACTTCTTCGAAAGCGCCGTATTTTTTAACCAGTCAAGCTTTAGATGTCCAAAGTCTTCAATATCCTTCCATCCTTCTGCACCAGGCAATACAGCACTAATGGCTAGCAGGAGAATTTCGAGTAATTTGTGTTTTTTACAGCATTCAATGCGAGGATCTGTTATTGAGTTAAAGTGTTTCAGAAAAGTATCGCTCATATTAAGTTACCAAGGTCGTTATTATGCCTTGATCTGATCGCTACTTGTTCTATAAGTTCA
>JASMAS010000049.1 GCA_030754235.1 Litorilituus sp. | reverse complement strand
CTTTTGCTTAGCAGGGCGAGGGGGTGTTTTTTGGGGTGACATCTAGGACATTGCCTTATTTTTTATCTGTATTTTTATCTGTTATGTAGCGTTTAGTTTTATTAGTTGCTTTTGCATTAGCAGGATCATCAGGCCAATAGTGCTTGGGGTAACGACTCTTCATATCCTTTTGTACGGCTTTATAACTTCCTAACCAAAACTCAGTTAAATTTTGTGTTACCTGAATAGGTCTTTGTGCAGGAGATAACAACTCTAGAACAAGCGGGATACCTTGTTCATTATGAATAATCCCAACACAGGGCGTTTTCTCTAAGCCATAAACCTCTTGCATAGGTAAAGAAACTTTAGGAAATTTTTGGTTTGAATAAGTGATCAAACAACGTCGCCCTGTAGGGCCAATATAATGACTCGGGGCTGCCTGCTGTAAAATTTGTTGTTGTGCGTAATCTAATTGAGAAAGCAGCATCGCTGACAGATCCAGTGTTCTTAATTTTGCTTTTGATTTTATCTCACCAACAAAGGGAGCAAACCAACTCGCTAAATTTTCCAATAATGACTTTGGTGAAATATCACAAATGCTATATTGTGGAAAATTATCTCTTAACCATTGCCATCTAGCTTTTAACGCTATATCTCTTGCTTGCCAGTTTAAGATGTTTAACCCCTTGCTTATGACAAGATCACACCACATATCACTCACCGCTTCAGGGGTAACTTTCTGCTCAGATGCTTTTTCAGTTAACACTAATGATGCTAATTTACGTTGCTGTCTAGCAATAATTTTACCGCAGTTTTCATCATACCTCACCAGCTCTTTATCTACTATTTGCGAATCAAAAGCGTGTTCAATCTGTGTTAGTTCTATACTGGCAGCTAAACGCACCTTTAAACAGTGATTAAGCTTAAGTAAATCTGCCACAACAATATAACTTTCATTTGCTAAGGCATCGTCGGCATTTAAGCTAACACCTTTACCGTTAGCGCAAACAAAATCACCAACTGTTTTTCTCGCTTTTGCTATTCTTTCTGGATACGCATAGGCAAGTAACAAACCTATTTTATGTAAAGGTAAAGTTGCGATTAACAATGAAGCACGTTTGCGCGAAACATTTAAACTTTTGAGTAATGTTTGCGCCTGTTTGATGATGTTTTTCATCGAAGGTGAAGGTTGTTGCCATCGGGCAATAATCAAATCAAGTCGATGGGAAATATTACAATCAAACCGAGACTTTTCAGCGCTAAAAATATCTTTCTCTTCTAATGTGGCAGCTAATAAACAGGCTAAAATCACTAATGTTTCATCCGATTGTTTAGCCATCAATAACATATGGGCAAAGCGCGGATGACAAGGCAAATTAGCTACCTGCTCACCATGTATTGTTAGTTTATTCTGTTTACTAACGAGGTTTAACTTTTGCAGCTCTTGCCATGCTTGCTGCTCTTTTGATGCAGCAGGTAACTCTAATAAGGGCAGCTCAGCTAAACTTGCCACTCCCCAGCGAGCAGCTTCTATTAACGTGGGTAACAAATCAGCTTGTTGAATATCATTGTCACTATGCTCAGGGCGACGTTCAAAGTCATCTTTAGAGAACACTCTAATACATTTCCCCGCCATTAACCGCCCTGCTCTACCCGCTCTTTGGGTCGCAGAGGCTTTAGCTATTTGCTGTTGAACCAACTTATTCATTAAGCTGGAACTATCATATTTAGCTACCTTTTCTAGCCCGCAATCGATCACCATATTAACACCTTCAATCGTTAAAGACGTTTCAGCAATATTGGTGGCTAATACTAATTTTCGTTTACCTGATTCACAAGGCATAATGGCGTACTGTTGTTCTTTTACACTAAGATTACCAAACAAAGGGCATAGCAATAAATCGTTCGGACAAAATTCGCTCAATACGTTAACAATATAATGAATATCAGCGACTCCCGGTAAAAAGACTAATATCGATCCCTGATGATTAAACATTTGATGCTGAATAATCGTCACAGCATGCTCACGCCAACGTTGAAGGTTAGTAGGGGCGTGATAATGCAATTCAACAGGAAAGCTTCGTCCTTCACTTGAAAGCACCTTAGCATCAGGGAGAGCTTTAACCAAATAATCAATATCTAAAGTCGCTGACATTAACAGTATTTTTAAATCATCACGTAAGCCTTGTTGTACGTCACGGGTTAATGCAAAAGCGAGATCTCCCTGCAGGGAGCGCTCATGAAATTCATCAAAAACCACTAAACCACAGTGGAGTAGCTCTGCATCTCGCTGAATAATTTGTGTTAAAATTCCTTCGGTAATCACTTCTAAGCGAGTATGTTTTGATACTTCAATTTCATTACGTAATCGATAGCCAATCGTATGGCCGACCCTTTCATTTAATTGTTTAGCCAAATAAGTAGCGATATTTTTCACTGCCAGTCTACGCGGCTGTAGCAAGTATATTTTTTGTGCCGAAAATTCAGGCAAACCCAATAACCACAGTGGTAAACAAGTTGACTTACCCGCTCCTGGCGGGGCTGATAAAATTACCGTATGATGCTCGCTTATCACTTGGCAAAAAGAAGATTGAATAGCCTCAATGGGCAATGGCGGTAAGACAGACATAAAAAAACGTAATGGAAGCTGTTGCCAACATGATACCAATTTTTATTAATGATTACCTAACAATGCAAAAAAATAGCAAAGTACGGTGTTTGGCACTAAAACGACTTTTAACCCACAAAAAAAATAAACGCTAAGCCCTTGAAATAGTTATAAAATATAAACTTGCAAAGATAATAAAATATGCTTACTTGGCAAGCTTTTAAAAACTTGCTATCAATAGAGCCC
The DNA here is from genome assembly GCA_030754235.1 of Litorilituus sp. Lineage (GTDB taxonomy): Bacteria > Pseudomonadota > Gammaproteobacteria > Enterobacterales > Alteromonadaceae > Colwellia. Next base: position 53,033 of record JASMAS010000049.1, on the reverse strand, counting down.
TTTTTTAGTTCGTTATATCAGGATATCAAGCATGCAATTTTCAGCGCACGGAAGTTATAGTATTGAACGGGAAAATAATATTTTACTAATTGATGCTCAAGGCCCCTTTAACGAGATAACAGCCAAAAAATACCACCAAGACATTGAAATATATACAAAACAAATGTCAAACATACCTTGGGGTTCCTTAATCTCCTTCAAAGGCAATGGTGTTTTCACCCCAGATGCTGAACAAAATTTAATTGATACAACACGCTTTAGAATACAAAACGGCATGGTTGCCATAGCCGCAGTAATTACCAATAGTCCCTATGCTGATATTCTTCAAATGCAATTACAGCGTATTTATCAAACTTGCTGTATTCAATTTAATTTTTTTAGTGATCAAGATAATGCCAAGCTGTGGTTAGACAGTTTTATCGAAACATACGCTAAAAATACCGCTAACATATAAGTTTAAAGCGTAAATTTTGCATCATTATTGTTACACTTATTCGAAAACCCCAAAAGTGTAACAATACCCTTATGAAATATACTCCAGCTTTACAGCAAGCTACGCTAGTTAAGCGTTATAAACGATTTCTTGCTGATGTCATACTCGAAGATGGCACTATGACCACGGTATATTGTTCAAATACAGGAAAAATGACAGGGTGTGCTAATCTAAACGATACGGTATGGCTCCTAACCAATGATAATCCAAAACGAAAATATAAACTTAGTTGGGAGTTAACCCAAACTAAAGCAGGTCATTTCATTTGCGTTAATACCGCCCGCGCTAATCAACTTGCAGAGCAAGCTATACAATCGGGCACTATTAAGGAATTGCAAGGGTATTCTAGCCTTAAGCGCGAGGTAAAATATGGTCACGAAAATAGTCGCATTGACTTCTTATTGACAGATGATGATAAACCTCATTGCTACGTAGAAGTTAAAAGTTGTACCTTACTCGACGATGGAAAAGGTTATTTTCCTGACACCACAACCACACGAGGCCAAAAACACTTACGCGAGTTAATTCACATGAAAAAACAAGGTTATCGTTCAGTGCTCCTGTTCACCGTATTACATACTGGTATAAATAATGTACAAGCGGCTTCACACATTGACTCAAAGTATGCGGAAATATTTGATTTGGCGATAAAAGAAGGTGTTGAAATTTTAAGCTATGGTGCAGAAATTTCTATTGACGGTTTGTGCCTTAAAAACAAACTACATCGTATAACTTAAACGAATAGCAAACCCTATGGCGTATTCATAACGTTCAATACGCTCAAATATTTCTACAAGTCACTCTTTATAGATAATTGGCTAGGTATGAATGAAGTTATTTAACAATTTTCACAGTAGTAGCTCAGTGTTGTATTAAGCTAGAACAGCTTCAATTTAAATACTTAAACAACAGATAATGATTGACTAACCCTAGTAAAACTTGCTAAAAAAGCTTGCCCTTAAAAAAAGACAATAGAAACATTTATAACAAGAAACTTAAAAGAGCCGACAAGCTATTGATTTTAAAAGACTTATTTTTTGTTTGAGTTTTTATTTTTCAAAAGGCTTGTTTTTTATTATGGGGAATACAATATAGACCTGAGGTTTTAGGTCTATTATGAATAATATTGGCACATATAACTTAGGTTAATATCCACTTTTAGTTAACCTCAGCATTTGTAGCATTAGGAGATTTAGCATGCCAACAGGTAAGAACAAAGCGTTAGGTGTAATGGCATTAGCAGGTGTAGAACCTTATCAGGAAAAATCTGGTGAAGAATACATGGGCGAACCACAGCAAGAGCATTTCAAAAAGATTTTAGATGCTTGGCGAGTGCAACTTCGTGAAGAAGTAGATCGTACCGTAACTCACATGCAAGACGAAGCAGCAAACTTTCCCGATCCTGTCGATAGAGCGGCACAAGAAGAAGAGTTTAGTCTTGAATTACGTACACGTGATCGTGAGCGCAAGCTGATCAAAAAAATTGAAAAAACGTTACAGCTTATTGAAGAAGATGAGTTTGGTTACTGTAAATCTTGTGGCATAGAAATTGGTATTCGCCGTTTAGAAGCAAGACCAACGGCTGATCTTTGTATTGAATGTAAAACTCTAGCAGAAATTAAAGAGCGTCAAATGGCTGGCTAAGCCATTGAAACCATCAGACCCTCAAAAAAAAACGCGACCAAATAAGCGATCCAGTATAGCCTCTCCTCATGGCTACCGAGGTCGCTTTGCTCCTTCACCTTCCGGATTACTTCATTTTGGATCTTTAGTTGCTGCACTGGCAAGCTTTCTTGATGCAAAAGCAACCATTGATGCGCAAGGAAATTCAGGGAAATGGCTCGTTCGTATCGAAGATATTGATCCGCCTCGTGAACAACTTGGTGCGAGCAGTGAAATTTTACATGCACTAGACGCTTTTGGCTTACACTGGGATGAAGAGGTTTTATACCAAAGCCAACAATCTCAAAGCTACCGTGAACTTTTAGCTGACCTACAACAGCAACACCTTAGTTATCATTGCCAGTGCACACGCGCTGCGGTTAAAACACTAGGTGGTATTTACCAAGGTCATTGTCGTGATTTAAATCAGCCAAAAGAAAATAACGCAATAAGATTAATTAATCAGCAAGGCATTTATCAGTTTACTGATATTTTTCAGGGGCAGGTATTATGCAATCAATCATTAGCTGAAGAAGACTTCATCATTCATCGAAAAGATGACTTGTTTGCCTATCAATTAGCCGTAGTTCACGATGATATTTTTCAAAATATTACCCATGTAATTCGCGGTTGTGACTTACTGGAGCCGACAGCGAGGCAATTAAGCTTATTTAATACGATAGGCTCACAAGCACCACAATATGGTCATGTACCTTTAGCGATCACGGAACATGGCTACAAACTCAGTAAACAAAATAAAGCCACGGCAATTAATAAGCATCATCCTCAACCCATGTTGCTTTTAGCATTAACTTTTCTTGGTCAAAAGCCACCAAAATCATTGATACAGGGGAGTGTTGATGAAATAATCACGTGGGGCATCAGACATTGGTCTCGACATAAAGTCCCCACTACACAACAAATAGCTATTACCTAGACTATTAATATGACTGAATTAACAAGCTTGTATTACATCACAATACTAATTATTACAGCGTAAAGCCAATGAACCTTACTTTTTCAGATTTCTCAGCTACCCAACGCTATCACTTAATGACACAAACCATTATTCCCAGGCCTATCGCTTGGGCACTAACTGACTCAGGTAATGATTGTTTCAATTTAGCACCTTTTTCTTACTTTACTCCTGTATCAAGCGAACCACCGATATTAATGCTCTCTGTTGGCAAAAAACCCAATGGCGATGATAAAGATACATTGGTTAATATTAACACCAACAAGAAAGTGGTCATCCACATTGCTTGTGAACACGATGCTCAGTTGGTTACCCACACGGCTGCAACACTAAAGCATGGTGAATCAGAGCTCAGTGCTAATGATTTAACAACCACTGAATTTTCAAACTTTTCTCTACCTAGATTAAGTCAGTGTGATATTGCCTATGGTTGTGAACTTTATGAAGTTAAGTCGCTAGGAGAGGTACCACAAAGTTTAATTTTTGTTGAAGTCAAACAAGTATATATTAATGATAATGTTGCGGATGTAGATGATAAACAAAGAATTAAAGTACATGCAGAGCGAGTTAAACCATTAGCTCGCCTTGGTGGTGGCGAGTATACGACAATTACTAAGCCTTTTACTATGGCACGACCAAAATAGCATATTATACTCACACAAAAACAGGGAAAGCTTATGTCTAGAAATATTATCATCACAGGTGCTAACCGCGGTATAGGTTTAGCGATGGCAAAAGTATGTCAACAACACGGAGATAAAGTTTATGCGCTTTGTCGAACCAGCAGTCCAGCACTTAATGAACTTGGCGTTGAAATCATCAGCAATATTGATATAACTAGTGATACTGGTATTAGCCAAGCGGTTACCGCACTAGCAGGTATAAAAATAGACTTGCTCATCAATAATGCCGGCATTTTACGCGATGAAAGCTTAAGTAACTTTAATCAAAGTACTATTGTTGAGCAGTTTACTGTTAATGCCCTTGCCCCGCTGGTATTGACACAGGCATTACTTAGTCATTTATCCTCTGGCAGCAAAGTTGCTTTTATTACTTCGCGCATGGGCTCAATTACCGATAATAGCTCTGGTGGTCGTTATGGTTACAGAATGTCAAAAGCAGCACTGAACATTGGTGCAATGTCGTTGGCTAAAGACTTAAAGCGTCAACACATTGCGGTTGGAATATACCATCCAGGTTACGTACAAACTGATATGGTAAACCACGGCGGTGATATCAGCGCTGAAGTCTCTGCCCAGCGCTTATTAGGTTTAATGAATAATCTCTCAATGGATGAGTCTGGAGTATTTAAACATTCTAATGGAGAAACACTGCCTTGGTAGGTTTTTCCTAATTTTTATTTTGTTGTCAATGCCGTTTGAATGAATAAGCGCTGCTTTTTCATTCTCTTTTTTTTCAATTTGTTATATCATTACGACTTATCTACTTTGTCTTTTAAGATGATTTCCATCATATTTCCATACTTACTATAAGGTCTGTATCATCAAACGCGTTATCAATTTATGTAAAAGAGTTTTAGGCTCTAATAAAAGCAAAACTAACAGCCCTGCAGCAGCACTCAAAGATCCCATAGTGTTGTCACGTGATCAGCATCCAATTTCCAGACAATTACTCAGTCCAAGTGCATTAAAAGTACTCTATCGTCTTAACAAACATGGTTATGACGCCTACCTTGTTGGCGGTGGTGTTCGTGATATTTTACTTGGCTTAGAACCAAAAGACTTTGATATTACAACCAACGCAACACCTGAACAAATTAAAGACTTATTTCGAAACTGTCGTTTAATTGGTCGCCGCTTTCGTTTAGCCCATATTGTCTTTGGTCGAGAAATTATTGAAGTTGCCACGTTTCGGGGTCATCATGAAAGCGCCCCCGAACAAAACAAGAACTGTAAGAAGATTTCTAAACAAAGTGAACATGGAATGTTATTGCGCGATAACATTTACGGTAGCATAGAAGAAGATGCTGAGCGTCGAGACTTTACGATTAATGCGTTGTATTACTCTACTAAAGACTTCAAAGTATATGACTTTGCTAACGGTGTAAAAGATGTAGAAAACCGTGTAGTGCGTTTAATAGGTGATGTTGAAACACGTTACCGCGAAGATCCCGTGCGTATGTTACGTGCTATCCGCTTTGCCACAAAATTAAACATGAAAATCGAAGAACAAACTGAAGCACCAATTAAGTCGCTTGCACCACTAATGGCTAATATCCCTGCTGCTCGCATGTTTGAAGAGTTCCTAAAAATGTTTATTTCAGGCAAAGCCGTCGCTAACTTTGAACAGTTACGTGAATACCAGTTATTTAAGTTCTTTTTTCCTGCTGTTGATCAAGCACTCAACAACCATGATGACCAGCTTAAGCGCTTCATTATTCTTGCTATGGGTAACACCGACAAGCGAATTAACAATAATCAACGCGTAACACCAGCCTTTTTATTTTCCGCTATGCTTTGGTACCCATTACAAGATTACATTAAGCAAATTAATGCGAGCAATGCATTAGCACCACAAGATGCTTTTTTTGCCGCACTCAATGAAATAATGCCTGAGCAACAACGTAGCATTGCCATTCCTAAACGCTTTCAAGGCATAATGAAAGATATTTGGATACTACAAGATAAACTCGCTCGTCGTGAAGGCAAACGAGCCTTTAAGTGTTATGAACACCCTAAGTTTAGAGCAGGCTACGACTTTTTATTATTGCGCAGCGAAATTGAAACTGATAATCAGTCATTAGCTGAGCTTGCTAAATGGTGGACAGATTTTCAACAAGTATCACCAGAAGCACAACAACAAATGATCAAAACTACCCAGGCGCCACAAGGACGTAGACGTAATCCAAGAAGACGCCGCAAACCAAGTGCTAAGCCAGTCGCAGAGTAACGCTTGTTATGTCATCAACACCCACTTTAGCTTACATTGGCTTAGGCAGTAACTTATCTGAGCCATTAGCACAAGTACAAGCAGCCATTCACGAAATCACTAATATTACTCAAATCAATGTAATGAGAGTCTCTTCTTTATACTTGAGTAAACCTATGGGGCCTCAAGATCAAGGCGATTACATTAATGCCGTATTAGCACTTGAAACCTCTTTGTCTGCTATTAAACTATTAGACGCTTTACAAGCCATAGAAAATGAGGCCGGCAGAGTCCGCAAAGAAAACCGTTGGGGTGCCCGCGTACTTGATTTAGACATATTGCTTTTTGGTGCTGAAATAATAAATAACCCGCGCTTAACGATTCCCCATTACGGCATAAAAGAGCGCGAGTTTGTTTTAACACCTTTAGCTGAAATAGCGCCTAACCTGATATTGCCAGGTGGGGAAAGTGTCAAAGTTTTAAGCCAAGATATTGCTAATAATGCTATGGTAAAACTTTCCTAAATAACGCTGAATATTGCAGTTGAAAAAAAACTGTGCCAAAGTAATGCAACTGAGTAATTACTCAATTGTATTACTTAACTTAACCACTTAACTCAACAAACGTTTTGAGAACTTTATGGCTAAAATAACAACATCAACTTTGCTGAAAATGAAACAGCAAGGAGAAAAAATATCAACCATCACTGCTTATGATGCAAGTTTTGCTAAGTTATTTGATCAAGCAGGTATTCACGCTATTTTAATTGGCGACTCGCTTGGTATGGTTCTACAAGGCCAAGATGACACGTTACCTGTTTCTATAGATGATATGGCATACCATACACAATGCGTAAAGCGTGGTGTTGAAAATACCCTGATTATTGGCGATATGCCTTTTATGAGTTATGCAACTAAAGATCAGGCATTAATTAATGCGGCAAAGTTAATGCAGTCTGGCGCTAGCATGGTAAAAATGGAAGGTGGTGCATGGTTAGAAGATACAATAAAAGCGTTAGTTGAACGCGGAATTCCTGTTTGTGCACACCTAGGCTTAACCCCTCAATCAGTCAATGTTTTTGGCGGTTTTAAAGTACAAGGCCGTGAAGATGCCCAAGCACAACAGATGATCAAAGACGCGCAAGCTTTAGAAGCAGCAGGCGCACAATTATTAGTATTAGAGTGTATTCCTGCTCCGCTAGGTAAAGCAATTTCCCAAGCCATTACTATTCCAACCATTGGTATTGGCGCTGGTAAAGACACCGACGGTCAAATATTGGTGATGCATGATGCGCTAGGTATTTCTTGTAGTTACATGCCTAAATTTTCACGTAATTTCATTAAAGAAACTGGCGATATCAAAAAAGCAATCGAGCTTTATATTGATGAAGTTAAACTTGGAAACTTTCCCGGCGAAGAGCATATATTTAAATAGTCTCTGGTTCCTTCAAACCTTCGGTGAGCTCAGGGTAAACCGCTAAAGAAGCCATTAACATAGATAAACAACATAAAAACTACCACCATGAAGACAGTTGAAAATATTAAAGAGTTACGCACACAAGTAAAATCTTGGCGCATGCAAGGTTTAACGATTGCTTTTGTCCCTACTATGGGCAACTTACATCAAGGACACCTATCACTCGTCAAAGCAGCACATAAATATGCTGATAAAGTGATTGCTAGTATTTTTGTTAACCCAATGCAATTTGGCGCAAATGAAGATATCGATAGTTACCCAAGAACTCTTGAGCAAGACCAAGAACAGTTAGTATCAGTCAACACAGACTTGCTGTTTTTACCAACGCCTGCAACCATTTACCCTAAGGGTACAGATGATAATGCTTATGTGGAAGTGCCTAATATTTCAGCGTTGCACTGTGGTGCTAGTCGCCCTGGACATTTTCGTGGCGTTGCAACCGTAGTCTGTAAGCTATTTAATATAGTACAACCTGACGTCGCCTGCTTTGGTACTAAAGATTATCAACAACTGCAAGTGATCAAGACCATGATTGAAGATTTATCTATGTCTGTTGACATTGTACCCGTTGAAACAATTCGTGAAGAATCAGGTCTAGCGATGAGTTCACGTAATGGCTATTTAACAGCAAAAGAGAAAACAACAGCCCCAGTGCTATACCAAACACTACAATGGCTAAGTGAGCAGTTGCATAAAGGCCAGCAAACGATAGATTTTACAGCACTCATAACACAAGCCAGTGACAGACTAGCACAAGCGGGATTAAAAACTGATTACATTAATATTTGCCACGCTAAAACCCTTGAAACAGCGGTGTTAGACGATAAAGAAATGGTTATCCTCGCGGCAGCGTATTTAGGCAAAGCAAGGTTGATTGATAATCTGCCTGTGAGTTTATAGAACTTAAGCGAATATCAGGCTATTTAGCGCTTCATATAATTATCAAAAACTCATTAGCTATATGAAGTGCTATTAATATTCACATGCTAAAAGTGCCTTATTCACAGTTAAGGATTTTCTGGTGAGCTTCTACAATAGCTTGGCAAATTCACTAAGAAAAACCTTACTCTGTCCACGCAAAGGGCAAATAACGGTATCTAGTGTTTTTAATGGTTTATCAGACTTATATCCTATGTTTTTGATAACAACTGCGGCAAGAAATTTTCACTTTCTTGTGCTAAAACACATTGCTCAGCCAAAATATCTTGTAAATTTTCTTTACTGGTTAATGGATTAGCCAATACCACTCTAAAAACAATGATTTTCTCATCATTATATCGCTCTACTTTAATACGCGTTCGTGACACAAAAGAGCGACCAGCTTCCCTTTGGCGTTTTTGAATAAATTTGGTTAACTTACCTAGCAATAAGTTTATTGCATACTGCGACTCTTCATCACTATTTGCCAAAATGCGTTGCACAGACTTAGGCACATATCGATAAGTGAGCAAACAAAGCTCTGGCTCGGTGATTAACTCAAAATCGTCATGCTGATTAATCAACTCGGCAAAATACTCGGCTTTCTCAATTGCTTGATTGATTAATAGTTCATAACCGGGTCGGCTAATAATATGTAAGCTCGCATAAACCAACATTGCCATACCAGGGCGAGAACCTTCGAGTGTATGACTACCTAAATCTTTTGAGCCTTTACGTAAAATATATTCCGCATGGTGTTCAATATCAGCAACCGAAGACGGGTCTTTAAACAAGACAACACCAGCGCCCATAGGCACGTACATTTGCTTATGAGCATCTATAGTGACCGAATCAGCCTTTTCTATACCGGCTAACAAACCTCTATATTTATAAGAAAGTAGTGTTGCACCACCCCAGGCGGCATCAACATGAAAATGACACTGATACTGTTTTGCTATATGTGCCATTTTATCCAGTGGGTCGATATTACCGGTTTCTGTTGTGCCTGCAACACCAACAATCGCTAATACTTTAATATTCTGTGCGCTTAACTCTTGGCACTTTTGTGCTAACTTTTGACAATCGATTTTATTATGTTCATCGGTTTCAATAGCAATGACACTGTCTTGCCCGATACCTAATATATCGGCCGATTTTTTCAATGAATAGTGGCCACGCTCCGAAACAAGTACTGCTAAACCTTGGTAACCATAATATTGCAAAGCTGAAAATAATCCGGCACGTGAAATACCTTTAAAATGAACGTCTGCCTTAAGTAATTTATTGCGAGCTACCCAAAGTGCCGTAATATTGGCAACGGTACCTCCAGAGCAAAATGCTCCAAGTGAATGCTGAGCGCTGTGCATCCATTCTTGGTAAAAACCTTCACCTTCTTGATAAACCAAATTGTGCATCATGCCTAATACTTGACGCTCTAATGGCGTGAAAGCCTTTGACGTTTCTACCTTTACCAGGTTTTGGTTCAAACCCACCATCAACTTAGATAAGGGTAAAATAAATGAAGGGAGTGCCGAGGTCATATGACCAATAAAGCTAGGGCTAGCAGTATGAACCGATTGCGCCACAAGTTTATCTAACAAATGATGCATATGATCAGAAACAAACTCAGGTTGCTCTGGTATAAAAGGGTTAACAAAGTCTTTTTCAATATCAGTTAACGCGTTTTTACTGGCGACAATATGATTATTGAGAAAGCCCGCTAAGTTTTGCGACATTTCTTGCTCTATCAGCCCCAAAGTTGAGTCTGGCGCTTCGGCAACTGTAAAAATTCTATGTAATGATGTCTGTGATACTCGGGCGGTGCGCTTAGCAGAAGCCATACTTATTTTTTTACCTTAACTTTCTTCTAAGGCAGAACTTTAATAAAAAAAAAGACAAATGTCTTCTATTTTCAGAATAAAGAGCACTAATACTGAGTATAGTGATGCTAATTAATCAATGAACTGGCGTAAATCAATCCTGCTTGAGTGCCCATTATTAGCGCGATAATGATCACAGAGATGTTACTTTTCAAGGCTTTCATCGGTGTTTCCTTCAAAAAATGATTAACAAAGAAACAATCACAATAAATGCCAACTAAGTAAATAGTTGATTTTTATAGGGTTAGAGTAAATCCTAATAAGCTGTTCGCTATTCATTTAGTGAAAAAAACTAATTAATGGTTATTCTTATGACTTTCGCCTTAACCTTAATTGCCAGCATTCTTGACCACTTGCCTGATATTTTGCTTCAAAAGGCGTTAATGATTGCTCAGCAATAGCAACTTTGCTGATGTCACCGTGTAAATGAATTTGCTTAGCTGCCTGTTGAAATTCCGCTAAATATAAATACCAATTGCTGCGTAAAATAAGTTCATCGCCTATGGCTGTCATTTGTGGAAATACAGCACTGCCATGCCATCTTCTTTGTAAGTGTTTTGATTTTGGCCATGGGTTTGGGTATAAAATATAGTGCTGAGAAACGGGCCAATTAGCCGCTTTTACCAAACGATAGAAATCATTTAAATCGGCACGAACTAAGTGGTAGTTTTTTGCTTGATAACCCTCATTAAGTGAAAAACCCTCAACATTACGATTTATACGGTGGGCTGATTTATCAACACCAATGACTAAAGCCAGTGGATGTTGCTCAGCTAACAAACGTGTACTTTGCCCTACCCCACAACAAGCATCTAAAATAATTTTTCCATTAGGGGTAGATAACAAAAAGTTACCTACATGTTCATCCATTTCTTTAAAAGCTTGCTCTGTATGTGTCTGATAAGGCTTTTGAAAAGGGTGTGTTAAGTGTTTTTCTACCACTTCATCAAGTTTTTCATGAATACCTTTTTGGTTAGTGATAATTTTTTTTGAATCACCTGTTGGGATATTTTTGTTCATATTTCTCTTTGCTCTTATTAAGTTCTAAGGCCAATGCCTTTACTGATCAAAGTCATGGCGATGGCAAACAGGCTAACAATAAAAATACCTATCACCGCAAAAGCTGTCGTAATACTGACATCAGAAATACCTAGAAAACCATACCGAAAAGCATTAACCATATAGACTATAGGGTTAATTTGTGAAACACCTTGCCAAAAATCAGGTAATAAACTAATAGAGTAAAATACACCACCCAAATAGGTAAGTGGCGTCAAGACGAAAGTAGGAATAATTGAAATATCATCAAAGCTACCAGCAAAAATGGCATTGATTAAGCCGCCTAAAGCAAACGTAGCAGAGGTTAGTGAGACGGTGGCAATGATTACCCAAATATTATGAATTTGAATATCAACAAACAATAATGACACTAAGGTTACAATGAATCCAACCAACATGCCTCTTGCCATGCCACCACCAACATAACCTGTAACAATAACCCAGTTAGGCACGGGTGCTACTAGCATCTCTTCAACATTACGTTGCCATTTAGCGCTAAAAAAGGATGAAGCTACATTAGAGTATGAGTTAGTGATAACACTCATCATGATTAAGCCGGGCACGATGAATGACATATAATCAAAGCCACCCATTTGCCCTATTCGAGAACCGATAAGCGATCCAAAGATAATAAAATACAAACTGATAGTAATAGCTGGAGGCACCAACGTTTGTACCCAAATACGTACAAAGCGTTGAATTTCTTTGGTCAAAATACTTTTTAGGGCGATAGAATTGTTCATAAAATTAGGCCACTACTGCTGTTGAATTTGTTATATTTTTAGTAGAAATAAGATTAACAAACAATGCTTCTAAACGATTGCTTTTATTTCGCATACTAAGCACATCAACTCCTTGGTTTGATAATTGCTCAAACACTTGATTGAGACTTTGCAACTTGCTTAAGTCAACTTCAAGTGTATGATCATCTATCACTCGATAATCAATATTATCTAAGGTGATTGTTTTTTGGTGAGGCACTAAATCTAAAACAAAGGTTTCAATGTCTAATTGGGCAAGTAACGCCTTCATGCTAGTGTCTTCGACAATTTCACCTCCATTAATAATAGCGATATTTCGACACAACATTTCGGCTTCTTCTAAGTAGTGAGTGGTGAGAATAATGGTGATCCCTTGCTTATTCAACTCACGTAGAAAATCCCACATACCACGGCGTATTTCAATATCAACACCTGCCGTTGGTTCATCTAAAATTAACATTTTCGGTTCGTGCATTAAAGCTCTTGCGATCATTAAACGACGCTTCATGCCGCCAGATAAATTACGTGCAGCATCATTACGCTTATCCCACAAGGCTAATTTTTTTAAATATTTTTCCGCACGTGTAATGGCAATTTTCCGACTTACACCGTAATAACCTGCTTGATTCACTAAAATATTCATTAACGGTTCAAACTGGTTGAAGTTAAATTCTTGTGGGACTAACCCAATAAAGGATTTGGCTTTTTCTAGGTCAGTATCAATATTATTACCGTAAATTTTCACCTGTCCCTTTGTTTTATTAACCAACGAAGTTATCACACCTATGGTAGTTGATTTACCAGCGCCATTAGGGCCAAGCAAGGCAAAAAAATCACCTTGTTCTACGGTTAAGTTTATGCCCTTTAGCGCCTGAAAACCGCCTTTATAGGTTTTTGCTAAATTGGAAATCTCTAGTGCGTAGGTCATGAACTTACCTTTGAATAAGTAACGAAAAACATTTGGCTCTGTAGGAAAATTTATATGGTGGTGTTTATTAATATTTCAACCCTTCGACAAGGGATATGAACAAAACCACTGAGGGCGAGCACCAACGCTAAGAAACAACAAAGTCACTCAGACTAAAAAGAGGTAGTCATCTGCCGTGTTTTTTGAACCTGACGAAGAGTTACCCGTAAACAAATTCAGGGTGAGCTAAAGTTTATTGTCTAACCTTTTAACAAACACAACACTTGATAAAGCCCCAACAGTAAAACCTTTATTATCGGTATTAGAAAGCTGAACCACCTCATCAATACTTGCTTGCTGAACATCATGAAGTCGATATTTACCAGCATCATCATAAGCAAAATGCTGCGCTTTAGTACTGGTATTAAAAACAGCGATTATGCTGTCAATATTATCATCAACAGAAACGCCTTTGGTATCATCAATTTTCATAACCAATAAGCCAAGCGGATCATTATTCGTGTTAAGAAAGCTGACTTTATCAATTATATTTTTGGCTGAAGTTAAACGAAACAGTGATGAACTCATACGTATTGACAGCATTTCTTCAAATATTTTGCTACTAAAGTGAATATGTTTTGCTTGCACTCGGTCTCGACTTTGATGACCTTTGATAACTTCCTTGATTAAAGGCCAATTACTTTCATCTTTGTCCGCTGGTGGCAAACCAATATGGTAGTAATTATTTTGCTTTGAAAAATCAACACGATTAAACCAGTCACCATAATCATAACTGTCTCTTAAAAAAGACTTAGAGCGCATAAACTCGCTACCCATATGTAAAAAGGGGATACCTTGCGCAAATAAAGCGAACGATAAACTTTGCAAGTGCATTCTTACTCTCTCCTGTGTTGAAACATGAAATGGTAATCGATATTGACTGTTATCCCATAAGGTTTGGTTATCATGCTTTGAAACATAGTTGATGGTATCAGCAGGATCTAACGCGTAACCTGTCGGTTGCTCACCATAGGGAATATCTTTACCCAATACTTGTTTACCTTCTATTTGATAGAGTGGGAAGGTTGATAAATTGCCTGCTAAGCCGATACGCAATTGATCCATACGTAACTGATATTCTTGACGGGCTAGCGCAGGTATTTGTTTTTCATTAGATTGTGTTAATAAGCCATTACCAATACCTTGCAAATCTCGCGTGTTATTACCACCTCCACGCACTGCATCACGTAACCGGTCAGTGAAAGTGCCTATTTCGCTGCCACCTAAATTTAATTGGCTTGCTTGTTCAAAACGGCTATTGTTAGCCACCTCACCAAAGTTCCAACCTTCACCATAAAAGTATGTATCGGCATCCACTTCACGCACAGCTTCGCGTGCTTTTAACATTGCCGCTTTAGTTTGATGGCCCATTAAGTCAAAGCGAAAACCATCAATTTTATAATCGCGCGCCCAAACAACCAGAGAGTCTGTCATCAGTTTTGCCATCATCATGCGCTCTGTCGCAGTATTACCACAGGTATGACAGGTTGACTGCTCTACTTCACCTGTGATGCTATTTAAGCGGTGGTAATAACCGGGTACTATTTTATCTAATACTGATTTGTTTTTTAAACCAAATTGAAAAGTATGGTTATAAACGACATCCATAATAACGCGAAAGCCTAATCCATGAAGGCTTTGTACCATTTCTCTAAATTCAACTAAACGAGATTTACCTTGCGGATTATTGGCATAACTGCCCTCAGGTACTGTGTAATGATAAGGATCATAACCCCAGTTATAGTTATCAAATTCACGTAACTCACTGACTATTTGTTGAACGTGTTTACGGTTAACATCAAAACTCACTAATAAAGATTTCAAGCTTTGTGCTTGGTTGAAGTCTTCTGTACATAAACGTAAGGTTGGCACTTGTTTACACACTTTAGCCTGTGCTTGCGTGATAGTATCTTTGATATCAACAGATTGACTCGCCTCTTCATTAATACTGGCAAAGTCATAGGCAGGTAATAGGTGAATATTATTTAATCCAACCTTTTGCAATGCTTTTAAGTGCTTAATACCGTGTGAATCTTGCTCGCTAAAAGCCTTATATTTACCACGAATGGTGTCATTAGAAAGCGCAGTATCATCGGCACTAAAATCACGAATATGAGTTTCATAGAAAATATTATCTTCAACATTTTTCACCATAGGCACAGCGTGGTTTTGCCAGTTTTTTGGCTGGGTTGAACTATCATTTAAGTCAACCACCTGCGAATATTGACTATTAACCGATAAGCTTAGGGAGTATGGGTCGGTAGTAATCATTGTTTCTATTTTTTTAGACTCAGGATGATAAGCGGTTATTTGATATTGATAATAAGCACCATTAAGCAATGCATCGCCATTAGCTGACCAAACACCCGTTTGCACATCTTCCACCATCGTTAATTTTGGTATTGTAGCGGGTGTTAAGTCTTCATTAAAAAGTAATAACTCCACTTGCTGAGCCGTTGGCGACCACAGTTTAAACTGAACTCCCATATTACTGACGGTTGCCCCTAAATCAGTAACGTCATCCGCATCATTTTCACTTTGAGTATACAGGGCGTCAATTACCGTACCTGTTTGCACAAATGAAACTTTCTGTGCTTGTTGGCTTTTATCTAATGCAACAACTAATAACTGCTGCTTTAGCCAAGTTTTAGCTTGCTCAGCGGTTAAATCAACTTTATAAGCTTGGAAATCTACTAAATGAGGAAGTTTCTTCGCAAGATGTTCAGGAAAGGTAACTTCGATCAAAGTAATAGCATCGTAGGCAGTTTGGGATGTATTCACTAACTGATAAAAAAACTTGTCTGTAGATTTAGGCAATAATAACAATTCAGGCATTACCCAATGAGCTGAGCTATCAGTGGCTTGATTAGCAAAATCACTGGTGGTTAGTGTCTTTTTCGAGGTATTTAGCTTTAAATGCTTATCAGCACAAGCAGTAATAAAAATTGCAACAGCCGTTATTGCATAAGTAAAAAATAATATTGAAGGCTTTTTCATCGTCATAAGTTGAGTAAATTTTAGTTGCTATTAACTTACTTGTACTCGCAATGAAAAAAAATAGTTTTGCCCCTATTGCATACGTATTCAAAGTGCGAAGGTTTCGCTTCGATAAAGCGTATATCAGTGAGTGCTTAAAATTTTAAATGACTACAGCCCTTTTAAAATAGAATATTCATTAGACTTCATTTTCCTAGATTAAGTGAAAAACTCATCTACTAGCATACACGTGGTTTTAGTGAATACGTATGCAACACATATATAAAAAAATTATCTCTGTCTATATTAGAACAGCATTTTTACAGAAAACATACACAACAATAAAACGGTATTGGAATTACCTTAATTAACCTATGGATGGGAACTTGGAGAATTAACATGTCAACTCTTAAACCAAATAAGCTAACCTTAGCTATGCTGTCTTGCGGTTTAATTGCCTATCAAGGAGTAACTTATGCTCAAGAAGATAAGCAGGCAAAAAACCAACAAATAGAAGAACCCATTGAGGTTATCGAAGTAACCGGCTTTCGTCGCTCGTTGATCCAATCAATCAATCAAAAACGGTTTGCTGATACGGTAACAGAACAACTCAGTGCCGATGATTTAGGTGCGTTACCCGATGTTTCCATGGCCGATGCCTTAACTCGTTTACCGGGTATATCAGCAGTAAGAACTGGTGGTCAAGCAGCTGAAATCAACATACGTGGTATGTCTGGTGGCTTTGTATCTACAACATTAAATGGTCGTGAACAAGTTTCAACCAGTGGTAAACGTAGCGTTGAATTTGACCAGTACCCATCAGAGCTTATCTCACAGGCAGCGGTTTATAAATCGCCAAAAGTTTCCCTTATTGAAGGCGGCGTTGCTGGTACTGTAGAGTTAACCACAGCCAGTCCATTAAGTAATAACAAAGCACATAGCTTTAATGTCAATGCTCGCGGCATGTATAACGACTTAGCAGCAGATGTTCCAAATGCCACTTCAGAAGGACACCGCTTTAGTGTTTCCTATCAAGGCAAATATATGGAAGATACTTTAGGTGTTGCATTGGGATATGCGCGTTTATTTCAACCAAGTGCTACCGCTCAATTTATCGGTTTAAATTATAGTAAGTTACGTGATGTTGATTACCTAGAGAATGACACTAATGGCCCAAACAAAGAAGACGGAGTTCACTTAAATAAAGAATACATTAGTGAAGGTTTTGAAATGCAACATAAAGGCGGAGAAGAAACTCGCGACGGCTTTATGGCAACATTAGAATGGCAACCTATTGATAAATTTACCTTAAAAGCCGATGGTTTCTATTCAAAGTTTTCCTCAGAAGAATTCGCCCGTGGTTTTAGGGTAAAATTTGAAGGTGAACAAGCAGCAATAAACAACCCAATCATTGATGATAACTCAGTGATTGGGGCTAACATCAATCGTACTTCAAACAGTGCAACACGTGTTGAATTAGTTAACGATGATAATTCTGATGTTGATGAAGTACAAAGTTTTGGCATTAATGCCGACTGGCAAATTACCGACCGCTTAACTTTTAATTTTGATGTTTCACATTCATCGGCGGAAAGTAAATTTCAAAACGGTCTAATTTGGGCTCTAGTCGCTGAAGATGCCAATGCAGCAGAGCCAGAAATTGATGGTAATGTATCAATAAATTACTTACTGAACGGATTAGACTTACCCAACGTCGGATTTAACCAAGCTAGTGACTTTACTGATTTAAATAAAGTGATGGTTAGCAAATACGGTATTTACCCTTATGAAAACTCTGATGAAGTAAGTGCGGTAAGATTAGATCTAAGTTACGACTTAGATAACGACTATTTTGCTTCAATTGCTTTTGGCGCTCGCTATTCAGAACGCGAATATAGCAATGATAGATCTGTATTTGAATATGGCAGTGATAGTAGTTTAAGTTCACTTGAAGGACCGTTAAGAATTACACAAGACATGGCCACCATAATTGACTGGCATGGTGATTTTTCTTATTTCCCAAGTTATTTAGCACTTGATCAAGACAAAGTACTCAATGCTTGGTTCCCTGATGGCCATCCACAACCCGTACAAACTTGGGGCGATAAAGCAAGCGGTGTGATTAATGGCGCCGCTACAGGTAAAAACTCTGACTGGACGATGAAAGAAAGTGGTCAAGTCTTTGAAGATGTACTGTCACTTTATTTAATGGTCAATATTGATGCTGAAATTGCTGGTATTCCAGTCACAGGTAATGTTGGGGTTCGCGTTGTTGAAACCACACAGGCATCAACGTCGTTACAAGATGTAGGCTTGAGCACTAGAAAAGATCAATATGGTCAAGACATCACCGATGCTAATGGTAATGTTATCACCTTTCCTAATGCAGATTTAGGTGCGCAGTTTATTACTGATGAAGTAGGCTTAATTAACCAACGTTATTTCCCAACAGTGATCAGCACAACCTATACAGATGTATTACCTCAATTGAACTTAAACTTTCAAATTAGCGACAGTGAACAGATACGTTTCGCTGCAGCGAAAGTAATGAGCCGCCCTAATATTGAACGTTTGGCATCGAACACTAGCTTTAATATTTCACCTATTTATTCAGGTACAAACAGTTATGCCAAGTTAAGTGGTCAAGCTAAAAATAGTCCTTTCTTAAAACCGTTTTATGCAAATCAATACGATATATCTTATGAGAAATACTTTACCGAAACAGATGGTAAGTTTGTTGCGGCACTTTTCTACAAAGATATAGAGTCTGCAGGCATTATTACGCAAACCATTACTAATTTTGATTTTGCTGGCAATGGTTTTGCCGTACCGTCCGAGTATGAAGATCCACTTACCGGCGTACCGCTAGAAGTTAGAGATGGTAACTTTGAAACGGCATTTAATGATGAGCAAGGTGGCTATATTCGTGGTTTTGAACTTGGCTACACGCAAGTATTTTCATTCCTACCAGAATTATGGTCAGGCTTAGGTATTGATGCTAGTTATTCACACACTGAGAGTGAAATACAGCAAATTTCTTCACTTGGTCAGCAAGACTTACCTATTTCTCTACCAGGTTTATCTGAAAATGTTATTCAAACCACTTTATTTTGGGAATACAAAGATTTTGAGACGCGCTTAAGTGTGCGTTATCGCGATGAATTTGTCTCAGAGCAAGTAGCTGTTGAAGCGCAAACCGTTAACTACGATGGTGAAACTGTGGTCGACTATCAAGCGTCCTATCAATTAAACGAAAACTTAGGTGTTGTTTTTCAAGTAAATAATTTAACTGACGAACCGACCAAAAGTTATTTTGGCGTGAAAGCGCAAACCGGCACTATCCAATATTTTGGTCGTCAGATCTTTTTAGGCATGACCTACTCATTGTAACCCTAGCAAGGAGACTTAAAAATGAAAACGTTAAACCTGCTAGCAGGTAACAATAAATTATCGACCGCTTTAGCAACAAATAGCTCAAGCAATATGTCAACGGAGTTATGCAAATGATCACTTTTAATTCACTCACAAAACTATTAACAGTTTTACTCATAAGTACTGTTCTTGCTGCTTGTGGCGGTGGTTCAGATTCAGCAACTCCAGGAGAAGTAATTCTTACCTGTGATGTTCCTATGGTGCCAGACGCTACAGGTAGCAGCTGTGTAGCACCTGAGCCTATTCAATGTGAAGGCATTACAGTGCCTGATGCATTAAATGAGAAATGTATCGTTGGTGTCGACCCAGAAGCACCAGCCCCTGTGTTTTTTCCAGAAGAAAACCAAGCGGTACTTTATTACAACCGCGCCGATGGCGAATATGATGACTACAAAGTACACAATTGGAATGATCCAACTTGTAATGCCTTTGCAGAGGATTCACTAGCAGCGAGTTGGGATAATGGTTTAGCACATACAGGTGTTGATCCTGTTTATGGTGCCTACTGGGTATTTAACCTCATAGAAGACTTTGGTGATTGTGGTAACTTTATTTTGCACAAAGGTACCGACGATGCAGGTAAAGAGTTTGGTGGTGGAAACTGGAAAATGCCACTCAAACAAGATGATGAAACCTATCAACGGATGAATTTTACCTTTTCAGGTTTCCCATCAGTTTTAGAGTTTCCTGTTGTTTCACTAGGAGAGCAACCTCTTGCGATCAGCGACTTTGCCGGCCATTGGATTGATGTAAATACTTTTGTCTGGAATGCTGATACCGCGATTGTAAGTTCAGTGAAACTTCATCACTCAACCACTGCAGGTATTGCTGCTGATCCAGAAAATAATGATGCTATCAATGGTACTTTAATAGAGCTTACTGCCGTTAACCTAACCGACGAA
The DNA here is from genome assembly GCA_030754235.1 of Litorilituus sp. Classification (GTDB taxonomy): domain Bacteria; phylum Pseudomonadota; class Gammaproteobacteria; order Enterobacterales; family Alteromonadaceae; genus Colwellia. Next base: position 32,642 of record JASMAS010000049.1, on the reverse strand, counting down.
CAAAAAGCAGCGGCGCCACTGGTTGCTGACTGGCCAGCTTACAGCGCAGACTTAACTGTCGATGAAGCAAAAAGCGTGGTTAAAAATCAATTAGTCTTAGTGGGTTATGATGCCGAGGGCAAGACAATTGCTGCAACTTATGTGCAGGCAGATTTAATCTTAGATGATTTATATACTAAAGGCGAAGCTGATGCTAATGAAGCAACACTTGGACCAGTATATAGTGACGATGCTGTCAGTGTTTCGGTTTGGTCACCTACAGCACAAGACGTAAAATTAAAAGTTTACGATGCTGATAAAAATAGTACTGCCACTCACCAAATGGTTGAAGACCCAATGACTGGTATTTGGTCGTATCAAGGCGATGCTGCTCTTGACCGTCAATTCTATCGTTTCGAATTAACCCTTTACCATCATCAAAATCAAGCCATTGAGGTTATTGAGTCTACCGACCCTTATTCGGTTAGCTTATCAACCAATGGCATGTATTCGCAGTTTGTAAACCTATCTGATGAAGATTTACTTCCTGAAGGTTGGGATTCACAAGAAGTTGCCACCATTAACAACTATGAAGATGCAGTCATTTACGAAGGTCATATTCGTGACTTTAGTGCCAACGACCAAAGTACTTCTGCCGAAAATAGAGGTAAATTCTTAGCGTTTACTGAAATGGATTCTGCACCGATGCAACATTTGCAGAAGCTTGCTGATAATGGCTTAACACATTTTCATATGTTACCGGCAAACGATATTGCCACCATCAACGAAGATGCTAGTGAAATTATCGACTTAAATAGTACTGTTTTAGCGTTATGTAAGAAAAACTATCAAGCTCCTCCTTGTTACCAAGGCGTAGATAATAAAACCTTACGTGAAGTACTAGAAAGCTATGAACCACTTGGCAATGATGCGGCAAAATTAGTGGAAATTATCCGAAATTATGACAGCTTCAACTGGGGGTATGATCCAAAGCACTTTAATGTTCCAGACGGTATTTATGCGTCTAACCCAGATGGTGTAGCACGTATAAAGGAAATGCGAGCCATGATCAAAGGCTTGCATGATACAGGTTTACGAGTAGTACTTGACGTTGTTTATAACCATACCAACTCTGCTGGTCTTTGGGATAATTCAGTGCTGGATAAAGTAGTTCCTGGTTACTACCACAGTCGTGATGTTGTAACTGGTGCGGTTTTAAATAGCACTTGTTGTAGTGATACGGCACTTGAGCACCCTATGATGGATAAATTGATGGTTGACTCGTTGAAACACTGGACGACAAATTATCAATTTGATGGCTTCCGCTTTGACATTATGAGCCAAGGTTCAAAAGCACAAATGTTAGCGGCCAGAGACGCTGTACAAGCTATTGACCCAGATAACCACTTCTACGGTGAAGGTTGGTATAAAGATAGTCGTGGTTTTGAACGTGCCGATCAAGAAAACATGGCAGGTACTGAAATTGCAACCTTTAACGACCGCCTGCGTGATGGCGTAAGAAGTGCTTCATTATTTAATAACCAAACTGAAGATGGTGACTTTTATCAGCAAGACATTGTTAAATTTGGTATGGCGGGTACTTTATCTGATTACATTTTAAAGACTGCGGGAGGCTCAGCCACAATGGGCAGTTCATTTGGTCAGAAAATGTATGCTAAAGATCCTGCCGATATTGTTAATTACATATCAAAGCATGACAATGAATCACTATGGGACATGTTACAACTTAACCTAGATGCAAGCATGAACCTTGAACAACGCGTTCGTGCACAAAACGTAGCACATTCGGTTGTTTTACTCTCTCAAGGTATTCCATTTTTACAAATGGGTGGCGATTTCTTACGTTCTAAGTCATTGGACAGAAACACCTATGACGCTGGTGATTGGTATAATTTAGTAGATTTCACTCTTGAAGATAATAACTGGAATAAAGGTTTACCACTTGATAAAGGTGGTCGTTCAGATGATGAACTTGCTTACTTAGCATTAAATCCTGATAGCAAGCCATATAATGCCGAGATGAACTTTGCTTCAGATGTATTCAACGAGTATTTGAATATTCGCCAAAGCAGCCCACTATTTAGGTTAACTACAGCAAACGACATCATCGAACGTGTTGGTTTTCATAATATTGGAAGTAATCAAACTCAAGGGCTTATCGTGATGAGTCTTGATGATGGCAGCGGTATGGTAGATCTCGATCCTATCAGCGATGCTATTGTCGTCATTGTTAACGGTAGCGATAGTGAAAAATCCCATACTATCAATACAGCAGCAGGTTTTACTCTGCACCCAACGTTAATGAATTCAGTTGATGGTAGTGTTGCATCGGCAAGCTTTAGTGAAACAGAAACCGACGGCATCTTTACTGTTCCAGCCTTAACAACGGCAGTATTTGTTAAAGCGCAAGGTGAAACACAAGGCACTGGTTTATCAGCCTATGCAACTGCTGGAGCGCCTGATGTAGTCCCTTATGGCGATACAATATTTTATGTTCGAGGTGGTATGAACGGTTGGGGTGAAGTTGATGCATTTGACTATGTAGGCGATGGCATTTATCAAGCCGCTGTAACTGTCACTGCAGGTGATTATGAGTTTAAAGTGGCCTCAGGTGATTGGTCAACAATCAATATTGGTGCTCCTGCGGGTGATAATGTAGTTACTGAAGGGGAAGAGAAAATATTACTTCCTGGCAGCAATGACAATTTGAGTATTTCCATTGCTACTGACGGTACCTACTTATTTACACTGGACGCTTCAAATACTGGCACACCGTCACTTACAGTAACAAATGAAGAACCATTTGTCGGTACATCAGTATATATACGTGGTGATATGAATGGTTGGGGTGAAGTTGACGAGCTAACCTATATGGGTAAAGGCATTTATCAAGCAACAGTTACCCTAACGGCATCAACACCAAACTTCAAAGTAGCCTCAGGAGATTGGTCTACCGTGAATATGGGTGCTCCTGCTGGTGATAATGAAATAACCGAAGGTGAGGTTCAATCACTTGTTTCCGGCAGCAACGATAACTTCTCAATGACGTTCGTAGCTGGTGACTATACCTTTGTTTTCGACGCTTCAAATTTAGATGCACCAACGCTAAGCATCTATGCCGCTGAAATGTTTGGTGCTACCGAAGTATTTATTCGTGGAGGTATAAACGGCTGGGGTACAGACGACATGCTTACTTATCAAGGTAATAGTACTTATGCTGTTGAAATTGCAGTCGATGCCGGCACCCATGAATTTAAAGCGGCTTCTTCTGATTGGAGTACCATTAACTTAGGCGCTATGGCTGAAGACAAGCAAGTAACAATAGGGGTACCCTATAATTTGGTTTCGGGCTCAAATGATAACTTAACCATGACATTTGACGAAACAGCAACTTATGTATTTACTGTTGCAGGTCCAGATCCAACTAAACCAACAGTTACGGTTATCAAAAAACCTTAATTTCGCAAGCAAAGAGCACTAATGATAAAGCCTCACTATCGTTTCATTGACGTTAAGTGAGGTTTTTTTATCATCGATACTGATATAATACTCATCTGAGATAGCCTTCGTTGCTATTCTTGAAATTTTATAAAACTTTCATTCTGTTAACTCAACTATTACACCTTATTTCAATAGCCTATGCATACGTATTCAACCCCTTTGATAACCAAAGCCAAGCTATGAATACGTATGCATCAGCTATTCATCAACGAATAGCAAGCATATATTAAGTCTGTTCACAAATTAATAGATAGTGACGATAAATAAAACATATAAATATTAGGTTAAAGGGAAACTAGCCAATAAAAAATTAATCAAGGATAGCTAGGGGAGAATATTCAATGCTAAATTTTAAACCAAGCAAAATGACATTAGCTTTGCTTTCAAGCGGCTTATTTGCTTTAAGTACACCAACATTTGCAGAAAAACCTGTTGAAAATAAAAAAAGTGCAGAAGAAGAAGTTGAAATTCTTCAAGTCACAGGCTTTCGTAAAAGTATTGTTGAGTCAATCAATTTAAAGCGTTATTCATCAAATGTAGTTGAAGCTATTTCTGCTGAAGATATTGGTAAATTACCAGACTCTTCAATTGCAGAGTCAATTGCTCGTTTACCTGGCCTTGCCGCACAACGTCTAGATGGTCGTGCGAGTAAAGTTAGTATTCGTGGTTTTAATGAAAATGAAGGTGGCACAACATTAAATGGCCGTGAGCAAGTTTCTATTGGCGATAACCGTGGTGTTGAATTTGATCTTTATCCATCTGAAATTATGAGCGGTGTAACCGTTTATAAAACACCTAATGCTAGCCTTGAAGGTGAAGGTATTGCTGGTGTTATTGATTTACAAACCATCAAACCACTAAACCAAGATGGTCGTGTTATTCAGTTTAACGGTACTTATGAGAAAACCAGTTTTGATAAGTTAAACCCTGATGGCGACGACGATGGTTTAAAAGGCACTTTCTTCTTCATGGATCAATTTGCTGATGATACCTTAGGTGTTGCTTTTGCCTACACTACCATGACATCGCCAAACCAAGAAAAACGCTGGAATGCATGGGGATACCCAGAGTTTGAAGCAAACGGTCAACAGTATTCTATTTTAGGTGGTGCTAAGCCATTTGTACGTTCTTCTACGCTAGAGCGTGATTCTGCTATGCTAGTCATTGAATCAGCACCAACTGATGATTTAAAAATGACGTTTGATGCCCTTTATGTCGACTTTTTAGACACCAAAAGATTACGTGGTATTGAAGTACCATTTGCTTGGGGTCAAGGGTCTCTATCAGCCCAAAACATTGATGAAGCGACTGGTTTCATCACTGAAGGTAGCACAGAAGGACAGCGCGTAGTTGTACGTAATGATTTTGAAGAGCGTGATGCGGAATTAATGTCGTTAGGTTTCAATGCTAATTGGGTTGTTGCCGATGAGTGGACTTTAGACTTTGATGCTAGCTACTCAAAAGTTAAGAAAGATACTTGGAGTATTGAAAGTTACTCAGGCACTGGTCGCGGCAACGATCGTGGTGCTGCTGATACTTTAGGTTATGTCTTTAACTCAGGCAATACCGGCGCAACTTTCTCTCACGGCTTAGATTACAGTGATTACAACCTTATTCAGCTGGGTGGTCCACTAAGCTGGGGTTGGAGTGGTGCACTTAATGAAAAATACGGCGTTGTTGGCACAGAGTATGAAAACCAATTACAGGACGGCTTTATTAACGCACCAAGCATTGATGATGAATTGACTTCATTAAAACTTGCCGCTAGCCAAGAAATCGATTCAGATTTTATCACCGATATTTCTTACGGTGTTGCTTATCGTGAGCGTGAAAAAACTAAAAACTCTGAAGGTTATTTTATGACCTTAAGCAGTTTTAGCTATCCAGATAACCCAGGCACACTAGTAGTGCCTGAAGAATACCGTGTAGGCAGTGCTAACTTAGACTTTATCGGTATGGGTGACATGATTGCCTACGATACTAATGGTCTTATCAACGATGGTTACTATGATCTACTTGCAGAAAGTTTAACCAGTGATAAACATGCCACTAAATCGTGGACTGTAAACGAAAAAGTGATGTCAGCGTTTGTTCAAGCTGAAATTGCTACTGAAGTAGGCGGCATGGAATTAACGGGTAATGCCGGTATTCGCTATGTTTATACCGACCAATCATCACAGGGTAATGCTTTTAATACCGTTGATGGTGTGGTGGTTACTGAGCCAACAGATGTTAGCCATGATTACAGCCACTTCTTACCTAGCCTTAACTTAACGTTAAAAATTGATGATGCTCAATCAGTTCGCTTTGGCGCAGCAAAAACAATTTCTCGTGCCCGTTTAGATGAAATGAATGCTTCATACAGCGCAAACTACTTTGGTGGTGACATTAACTCAAAACCTGATGGTAATGGTAATTACTGGAGCGTTAGTGGTGGTAACCCATCATTAGAGCCTAAAGAAGCCATAGGACTTGATTTATCTTATGAAAACTACTTCAGTGACGAAGGTTACTTCTCTGTAGCTTTATTCCACAAAGACTTGAAAAACTGGATTTTTGATGGAAAATATCAAGTAGATATGACAGGTGTTGCCGATCCAGCAACAGGTAATATGCCTATTGCAAGTCATTCTACAGCTACGGGTAATGGTAAAGTCAATGGTGGTGAAGGAACCTTGTGGGGTTATGAGGTTTCAGCCACCTTACCATTTAACGTTATCTCTGAATCACTTGATGGTTTTGGTGCAATCGCCAGTTACACGGGTGTTAAGTCTGATATTAAAGATCACAATAATATGGACTTTGAATTACCGGGACTTTCAAAGGAAATTTCAACCTTTACTTTCTACTATGATAAGAACGGTTTCTCTGCCCGTGCCAGCATGCGCCATCGTGACGACTTCAAAGGTGATGTTTACGGTTTAGGCTTTGACACAGTCCAAGTTGATATTGTTGGCGAAACCGTTTGGGATGCTCAAATTGGTTTTGACTTTGGTGAAGCAGGCTATGAAAGCTTAGACGGTCTGTCAATCTTCTTACAAGGTTATAACTTAACTGAAGAGCCGTTTACTTCACTACAAGGTGATAACGCACTACAAGTTCGAGATTACCAAGATTACGGTAGCTCTTACTTGTTAGGTTTCAGCTATAAAATGTAATTAAAAATCACGTAGTCAATATATGCTACAAGTTAATTTGAAAGCCCTTGTATGCTCAGTACAAGGGCTTTTTTTTAACTTATACTGATACAAATACCGAATAAATAGTTGAGGGAATTATGAACAAAGATAAAATTAAAAATGTTGTCGTTGTTGGTGGTGGTACTGCCGGTTGGATGACATCGTCACTACTGGCAAAAGTACTCGGCAAAACCCTCAACATTACCCTTATTGAGTCTGACAAAATTGGTATTGTTGGCGTAGGTGAAGCAACCATTCCCCCGATTGTAAACTTCAACAGCGCTATTGGTATCGATGAAAAAGAATTTATAAAAGCCACCCAAGGCACGATAAAACTGGGCATTGAATTTAATAACTGGAATAAAGAGGGTGACAGCTATATGCATGCTTTTGGCAGCATAGGTAAAAAATTTCCTTTTTGTGATTTTCACCACTTTTGGCAAAAAGCTCAACAGCTAGAAAATGGCAGTAACAACATTGATAGCAATAGCTTTTGGGATTACTCATTAAATTATCAAGCCGCAAAACAGAGCAAATTTGCCCCGGTTAATAACATTCCAAATACCAACTTACCAGGGCTAGCCTATGCCTATCATTTCGATGCTGGCTTGTACGCTAAATTTCTGCGACAACATGCACAAGGCATGGGCGTTAAACGCATTGAAGGCATGATCACACAGGTAAATCAACACCATGACACTGGCTTTATCGAAAGTGTACAACTTGAAGACGGCACAAGCGTTAAAGGTGATTTATTTGTCGATTGTACCGGCCTTGCCGCCTTATTAATTGAAAAAACCTTAAGCACAGGTTACGACGACTGGTCACATTGGTTACCCTGTAATCGCGCTATGGCAGTACCTTGTGAGCGTACTGAAAATACTGAACCATACACGCGTTCTACCGCCCACAAAGTTGGCTGGCAGTGGCGTATTCCACTACAACACAGAACAGGCAATGGTTTAGTCTACTCAGACAAACACATGAGTGACGAAGAAGCCAAAGAAGTTTTACTGAACAATTTAGATGGCAAACCACTAGCTGAACCAAAAGTAGTTCCTTATAAAACAGGCCGTCGCCGTAAACAATGGAATAAAAATGTCGTATGTATTGGCTTAGCCAGTGGTTTTTTTGAACCGCTAGAGTCAACCAACATTCATTTAATACAAACGGCAGCGATTCGCTTAGTGAAGTTTTTCCCTCATAATGGTATTAATATTGAGGAAATAAATGAGTTTAACCGACAATCAAAAATAGAATCTGAAGGTATTCGCGATTTTATTATTTTGCATTACAAACTCAATAGTCGTGGTGACAGTGAGTTTTGGCGGGCTTGTCAGCGCATGGATGTACCAGAGTCATTAATTAATAAGATCCAACTTTTTAATAAAACTGGTAAAGTATTCTGTAATCCTGATGATTTATTTACTGAAATCGCTTGGCAACAAGTCATGATAGGTCAAGGCATTGTGCCCAAAGATCACCACCCACTCGTAGATACTTTAACAACCGAGCAGGTGAATGATTTAATGAATAACTTAACAACGTTAATCAATCGCACAGTAGAAAAACTGCCTAGACATGATGAGTTTTTAACATCGATTTAGGGTATTCTCCACAAGCCAACAAGCCATGCCAAATGATATTAGCATGGCTATTAACATATTATCATAGTGGGTTTTATTTCAGATATTACTTATTAAAATCATAAAGCGAATAGCTGATAAATTCCAACTAAAACCCAGCATTAACAATATATTAATAACAAGTGACGCCCACCATTTTGATCAAGTAAGAAAAAGTCACATACTCTAGGGCTGTTGAATACTTCGCCATTAGGCCTTGGCTTAAGGAGAAAATATGTTAATAATCTACTTTGATAGAAAATAATTACCCACTTACCCGATCACAAGGAGTCTTTGTGCTTACTTCTATATTAGCCGAAACTACCAAAGAAAATAGTACCTCTCTTGCTCCGAGCAACTTATTAAAAAATGAAATGGATCAAGTTGCTAATATCTACAATATAATCGTTGAGTTTTTTACCAATTATAGTTTCCAACTCATTGGCGCCATCATTATTTTTGTTTTTGGCTACATCGTAGCAGGGAAAATATCGGCTTGGGTATTACGATTATGCCAAAAGCATAAACTCGATATCACCTTAAGTCAGTTTTTAGCTAACACCACAAAAATGCTGATTGTAATAATGATAACCATTGTTGCCTTAGGTAAGTTAGGAATTAGTGTCACGCCATTTATTGCTGCCATTGGTGCTGTCTCTTTAGGTGCTGGGTTAGCATTACAAGGCTTATTAGCTAACTATGCTGCTGGTTTTAACATTATTCTTATCAGGCCGTTTGTAGTTGGTGATACCATCACTGTTCATGGTGTTACTGGGGTTGTTGAAGAGGTATTGCTTGCCTATACACTGTTAAAAAATGAAGACGATGTTTTAATCACTATTCCCAATAAACATATCGTCGGTGAGATTTTGCATAATTCACAGCACGATTCATTACTGGAGTTGAAAGTAGGTATTGCTTATCAGCATAACCCATTAGAGGTTGTAAAACTGCTTGAAGAGGCCATTTTAAGGCTAGGAGTTAGTGGAAAAAACAGAAAGTTGCAAATAGGCATTGATGAATTTTCCGACAGCGCTATCACTATCGCTATTCGTTTATGGACGCCAACTATTAATCTTTATGAAGCTAAATATAAAGCTTATGCCTGTATTTATAAGGCGTTAGAGGCTGAGAATATAACCATTCCATTCCCACAGCGCGATGTACATGTCCATCAAGTAGCCAAATAACACTAAACAAAAGCCGATAGCTAACTATCGGCTTTTGGGATTCCTAAATCGTGAGCATCTCCGTTTATCCTAAGCTTATCTGTTCGCTATGAGCACGGACAGCCCTTTTTCAGGACTCTAAATAATCAGATAAAGACCATTAATCTAGCCAAAAGAGGACTATTTCAAACAAATTAGTCAAGCTGGTAAATAGCAAAACTCAATGGCGCAATATTGTCTTTATCGCCAGCTGTTGATTGATAAAGCAATGTTGCTTCTTTTGCGTTATCAACAACATCAATGCTTTGTGCTGTTGTTGCCGTATTAAATATCACCATAAGTTTTTGTTGTGCTCCTGCTAATGAGTAATTTCTTTCAATAGCAAAAAGCCCTGGTTTCTCTTTTGAGTAAAGCGTTGTTTGTTGGCCAAATCGTAATGCTGGGTATTGCTGATATAGCTCAGCATATTTAGCAAAGGCATTATAAAACAAATGATTAACATCAAAGTTATCTTCTGCCGTTGTTTTATCGGTCGCTAATAAATCATCATCATTATAACTGGCAACAAATGATGGCATCATGTCTTGGCGTGAAGCCTGATCACCGCCATCACCAACAAAACCTTGTTCGTCACCATAATATATGACTGGCACACCACGACTAAAATATAACATTGCATGCGCTAGTAGGTTACGTTTTATTTGTTCTTGTTCACTGTAGTTATGCTTACTTTCTCTTAAAAAATGAGCAAAACGTCCCATATCGTGGTTACCGGTAAAGTTCACCAGTTGGTTTGCATCAGTATTGTCTATATCATTATGTGCTGTTTGATAAAAATAATCTTGCGCAAATAGTTTGGCAAATTCATCAGTACCTTTTTGATCAACCAAGGTACTTCGTATCGCTCCTTGCAGAGCAAAATCAAGAATTGATGGTATTTTCCCTTGTGTGGTAAAGCGACTTAATTCTTCAGGGTTAAAACTATATACTTCACCGTACATAAAGAAGTTTTGTATACCCAATGATTTGGCATGTTTAATTAGCGCAGGTGAAAATGCTTGCCAAAATGCCATATTGACATGTTTAACCGTATCAATACGAAAGCCATCAGGCTTAAATTCTGTAATAATGTTTTTATAAATATCTATCATGCCATCAACGACTGTTTCACGGTTGGTGTTGAGATCATCAAGACCAGAAAAATCTCCCCTAATCGCGCTTTCACCTGCCCAGTTCGAATCACCTTGGTTATGATAAAGGCTCACATCGTTAAGCCACGCTGGTACTTTTAACGTTTCATCACCTGCTGGAATTACTGGTGTATATGTGTCACCGCTAACAAGCTGCTCAACCGATTTAAATGGACAATCTTCCCCCTTCTCTTGAATTAACCAGCCTAAACCGTCTTCTCCGTGACACTCTTTGTATTTAATCACATCAGCGGTGTGGTTAGTAATAATATCAAAAAACACTTTAATATTGCGTTTGTGTGCTTGGTCAATAAAGTGTTTTAAATCAGTATTACTGCCAAGATGGGGATCTATTTCAGTAAAATCTAAAATCCAATAGCCGTGATAACCTGAGGTACCCGACTGCATGGCTCTATTGCGCAAAATAGGCGTTAACCAAATAGCAGTAATCCCCATGTTATCCAGATAAGGGAGCTTTTCAGTTAACCCTACAAGATCACCGCCGTGATACATACCCTTGTGTGTTTTATCTAAGCCACCATGAGATAAAGCTCGTTTTTTATCCGAGACATTGGCACCTAAATCATTACTCGGATCGGCATTATAAAAACGATCTGGCAAGACAAAATAAAATACTTCATCTTGAAATTTTCTCTGTTGATAAGGCGTTAAAGTAGCCGCTTTAGCAATGAATTGATTATTCGTTTGCACAGCAACACGCTGCGTTTTTTGTTCTTGAGATATAGCTTTCAAAGACGATGAAATAAGCAAAGTCAGTACTAAGCTAACTACGATTGAGATATTAGTAAATGATTTCATATTATGATTCTTTAAAAAACAGTAAAAATATAGCATTCTAACAATTACAGTTCAGCATAAAAACTTGCAAAAGCAGGTAGTTGTAATTCACCTTGGTCAACACTAGCACTTAGTAAATGATGATCACTAAGTATCGTAAATTTATCAATTTCAAGGTTTAAACTGGTTAATGAAAGCTGTTGCTCGTGTGTACTTAAATTGAAACAGACTAGTATTTTAGTTCCTTGATAGTGCCTCTCAAAAGCAAGTATAGGCTCAGGTGTTTGTAATAAAACAATATCACCGTAAAGCAATGAGGGTTGTTTTTTACGCCATAGAGTAAAGTGACGATAACTATTTAATACCGAATCAGCTTGTTTATCTTGTACATCTACCGATTTATTTACATGCTCAGCAGACATCGGTAACCAAGGTTTAGCTGAGCTAAATCCTGCATTGGTTTGTTCTTTTTGCCACGGGTGGGGTGTACGACATCCATCGCGTCCTTTAAATTGTGGCCAAAAGGCAACACCGTATGGATCTTGAATATCTTCATAAGCGATATCCGCTTCAGTTAGCCCTAATTCTTCCCCTTGATAACTACACACACTGCCTCGCAATGAAGAAATCATAGCAAAAAGCATTTTTGCAAAATCTGCACTTTGATACCCCCCCCAACGAGAAACAACACGCTCAACATCGTGGTTAGATATAGACCAGCATGGCCACCCGTCAGACACGCTACTTTCAAGAGATTGTACAACTTGTTTTATATAAGCTGCGGTAAAATTTTCAGTTAACAAATCAAAGCTATAACCCATATGTAATCGACTATCACCTTGGGTATACTCCGCCATGGTTTTTAATGAATCTTCAGAAGAAATCTCTCCTAGTGCCACAGTGCCGGGGTACTTATCAAGCAAAGCGCGAATTGATTCAATAAAGGCTAGGTTTTCATCTTGAGTGTTATTGTAATAATGATATTGATAAGCATATGGATTCTTTTCATCAAAACCAATGCTTTGGCGTAACTCTTTTGGTTTTGCGGGGTTATCTCTAAGCTGCGCATCATGAAAGCAAAAGTTAATAGCGTCAAGTCTAAAACCATCAACGCCACGCTTTAACCAAAATTCAACGTTATCAAGTACGGCTTTTTGAACATCAGGGTTATGGAAGTTTAAATCAGGCTGGCTTGATAAAAAGTTATGCAAATAATACTGCTGACGACGTGGCTCCCATGTCCAACCGCTACCACCAAAAATTGATAACCAATTATTAGGTGCTGTGCCATCTTCTTTGGCATCAGCCCATATATACCAATCAGCTTTGTCATTTGTTTGATCTTCGCGACTCTCAATAAACCATTGATGTTGATCTGAGGTATGGCTAAGCACCTGGTCAATCATTATCTTAATGCCTAAAGCATGCGCTTTTTCAATTAACTCATCAAAATCATCAAGCGTACCAAAAATAGGGTCTATATCGCGATAATCACTAATGTCATAGCCAAAATCTTTCATGGGTGATTTAAAAAATGGTGAAATCCATATCGCATCTACACCTAGGCTTGCTATGTAGTCTAATTTGGTAATAATACCGGGTAAATCACCAATACCATCATGGTTAGCATCATTAAAGCTACGCGGATATATCTGATAAATAACTGCTCCACGCCACCACATTTGTTCACTCATTTAAAACCCCGGTAAATTTTTTGCTAGCTAAAAATCTTACGCTAGCTCATTGTTATTAATTACTCTTAAAGAGAATACGCAATAAAAAAGGTAGGTAACAGGCTTTGCATACGTATGTATTCGTATAAAAAGAAAATGCATACGTATGTATCACTTTGAATCAATCAGCTAAGCTTAAACAAACACCTGCATACGTATTCAAGATGTAGCAATAAGCTAACTAAGGTTATTATCACTGTAAATACATATAAATTTAGGGGATTTCCTTGCGTTTACTTGCAAAAAAATCACAAGCGTATTTTTTTATAATAGTGTTATTAACGTGCATTTTCTGCCAAAACTTTGTCCAAGCAAAGTCGACTAATAATCACTATGTTAGCCATAAGCTAATCAATAACAGTATTGTCATTACCACACAGCAAAAGCAGGTAACTCTTACAGGTTATGGTCATGCTATTGAAGTGTTATACCAGAGTATTCCTGTAATTAACGACACCCCTATGCTCCCTTCATTTGCAATTAAAGAGGATGCAATAGCACAAACTTTTACTGTCGTTAATCAAAAAAAACAATTAATAATAGCAAGCAAAGCACTCAAGGCTGTTATAACTAAAGCGCCTTTTACTATTAGCTTTTACCAGGGCGACAAATTACTGATTGCCGAAGAAGTAGGATTTTTCACTGGTTCTAACCAAGTAAAGCAAGCAAATGAAAAAAGAAAAGAAACTGAAAAAATAAAAGGCTTTCGTTTTAATATTTCAGACACGGAAAAATTACTAGGTGGTGGTGAACGAGTATTAGGCATGGACAGACGAGGTCATCGTCTTCCGTTATATAATAAAGCTCACTATGGCTATACCACACAGTCAAACCAAATGAACTTTGGCTTGCCAGCAGTGATGTCGAGTAACAAGTATATTCTTCTTTTTGATAACTCTGCTAAAGGTTGGCTCGACTTAGCAAAAACAGAAAAAAACATACTTCAATTTGAAGCAATTAATGGGCGTACCGCTTATATAGTTATTTCGGGTAACAGCTACCCACAGCTGATACATAACTATGTTAACCTCACGGGTAAACAACCTATGCCACCTCGCTGGGCACTCGGAAATTTTGCTTCTCGTTTTGGCTACAGAACTGAACAGGAAGTTAGGGATACAGTAAAAAAGTTCATTGATTTAGACTTCCCTCTTGATGCACTTGTTCTTGATTTGTATTGGTTTGGCAAAGACATTAAAGGTCATATGGGCAACCTCGACTGGGATAAAAAATCATTTCCCCAGCCTAAAAAAATGATAGCAGATATCAACAAACAAGGGGTTAAAACTGTACTGATAACCGAACCTTTCGTACTGACAAGTTCTTCTAAGTGGCAGGATGCAGTGGTTAAAAATGCGCTAGCTAAAACGAATAATGGCAGTACAAAACGTTTTGATTTTTACTTTGGCAATACCGGTCTAATTGACATTTTCAATCAAGATGGTAGAAACTGGTTTAACAATATTTATCAAGAGCTTGCAAACTACGGAGTCACTGGCTGGTGGGGAGATCTAGGGGAGCCAGAAGTTCACCCAAGTGATACCTTACATACGTTAGATAACGGCCACGTTGTTAATGCTGACGCCATTCATAATGTCTATGGACATCAATGGGCAAAAATGATTTTTGATAATCAATTAACAACTTTCCCTAATGAACGTCCATTTATCTTAATGCGATCAGGTTTTGCTGGTTCGCAACGCTACGGTATGATCCCTTGGACTGGCGACGTAAGTCGCTCGTGGGGTGGTTTAAAACCACAGGTTGAACTCAGCTTACAAATGGGTTTATTTGGTATGGGTTATACCCACTCTGATTTAGGTGGTTTTGCTGGTGGAGAAACATTTGATAAAGAAATGTATATTCGCTGGTTACAATACGGTGTATTCCAACCTATTTATCGTCCACATGCCCAAGATAACATTGCCCCTGAAGTTGTTTTTCATGATCAAGAAACGCAAGATATTTTACGAAAATTCATTAAGTTACGATATAAGCTACTGCCTTATAATTACACCCTAGCCTATAAAAATAGTTCTACAGGTATGCCGCTTATGCGTCCACTATTCCTTGAGCAAGGGCTTAAAAATGAAGATGCCTTCAGTTTGATGGATAATGCTATCAGTTACTTTTGGGGAGATGCTTTTTTAATAACGCCCGTTGTTGATGCTGGGGTGAAATCTGTCTGTGTAAACCTACCTAAAGGCGTTTGGTTTGACTATTTCACCGGCACTAAACATCAAGGAGCGCAAATTATTGACATGGAAACGAACCTAGAAACCCTGCCAGTGCTAGTTCGCGCCGGGTCATTTATTCCGATGATTGATGATATTCAATCTACTCAAGACTACGACAGTAGCAAGCTGACACTTCACTATTATGCTGATGAATCGGTAAAAAATAGTAAGGGTGAAATGTATGAAGATGATGGTGAAACGTTTCAAGCTAACGCACAAGGCTTTTTTGAGTTACTATCCTTTAAAGCCAATCAACAAAGTGGCAAATTAACGATTCAATTATCAAGAAGTGATAACCATTATGTTGACATGCCACAAAGCAGAGAAATGACTGTAGTCATCCATAATTGGCAGCACCAACCAACTAATGTCATGGTAGGTAAAAAACAAGTGAAGAACATCAATTGGACTAAAAAAGCACAACGCTTAACAGTTAAGTTTAATTGGCAGCACCAAGATTTAACGCTAGATGTTCAGTAAAAATCCGTACAGAAGTGAGCCCTAACAATGAACACAGTAGATAAAACTATCATTAACTTAATTGCCGATATTGGTGGCACAAACATTCGCCTTGCTCAAGCAGATCAGCAAAGTGATGCCAAATTTACCAATATTGAAACGTATCAATGTGCCGAGTTTGATAGCCTAGCAGATGTTATTTCTCTCTATATTGATAATAAAGATCTAAATAACGCGACAATCAATGCTTGTTTAGCAATCGCTTGCCCTGTTGATGACGATATTATTTCAATGACCAACTTACCATGGCAGTTTTCACAGCAAGCGTTAATAAAAAGGCTTAATTTAAATAGTTTAACCATGATCAATGACTATACCGCCATTGCGATGGCAATTCCGCTGTTAAACGATAATCAAAAAGTAAAAGTTGGGGGTGGCGAAACAGTTGCTGACAAGCCAATTGCCGTATGTGGTCCAGGAACTGGCCTTGGTGTTGCCAATTTAGTCCCCGTTAATGGTCAATGGCATTGCTTTAGCGGTGAAGGCGGCCATACTGATTTTGCTGCAGTTGACGATGTTGATATTCAAGTATTGCACTTTTTACGCAATATCAAGCAAAGAGTTTCATATGAACAGCTTTTATCTGGCTATGGCTTAGAGCAAATTTATCAAGCACTTTGCGCTATTAACCAACACGACACCAAGTTGCTTAGCGCGAAAGATATTAGTACTAACGCCCTTGATGGCAGCTGTTCTATTTGTGCGCAAGCATTAGCACAATTTTGTAAAGTTTTAGGTAGCTTTGCAGGAAACTTAGCACTTACCATGAATAGCCAAGGCGGTGTTTATATTGCCGGGGGTATTGTACCAAGGTTTGTTGAATACTTTAAAAACAGTGGCTTTAGAGCACGTTTTGAAACTAAAGGACGTTTATCCCACATTACCGTACAAACACCTACTTATGTTATTACTGAGCAGCAACCAGGATTGCTTGGCGCTGCCGCATTCTTACTGCAGGGTAACTAGCACAATATTCATTCCACTGAATACGTATGTAAGAGATAGCTGTTCTTAACTAAAATTAGTATATTGAGATTATTGAAATGATTCGCCTTTGCTAGTATGAATATCCTGTGATTTTTTTCATTCCAATAGCCTTATTGTTTGATATTTGCCTTGTTTTATTAGGCTATGAGCACTCTTAACGGGTGCTTTTTCTATTAAGTTCATAATTAATAATATAAGAGTCCGCTACATGACCACGAGTAATACAAGTACTACTTCTCAAAAACCTCACCTAAGCTTTTGGCAAATATGGAATGTCAGTTTTGGCTTTTTAGGCGTGCAAATTGGTTTTGCCTTACAAAATGGTAACGTCAGCCGTATATTATCTGATTTAGGTGCTGATCTTTCTTCATTATCACTCTTTTGGTTAGCGGCACCTATTATGGGCTTGTTGGTACAACCGATTGTCGGTGCTTTATCAGATCGAACATGGAATAGCATGGGTCGACGCTTGCCCTTTGTTTTTGGTGGAGCACTAGTTGCGGCCACCGCGATGATTTTACTTCCAAACGCGTCAATGGTTGTTGCTTTTATCCCTCCGATTATTGTTGGTTTATTAATATTTGCCATTAAAGATGCGGCATTTAACGTAACGTTTCAACCGTTTCGTTCGCTCGTTGCTGATATGGTGCCCGCCGAACAACGTAACTTAGGTTATTCGGTTCAAACACTGTTAATTAATATGGGTGCGGTAGTTGGTTCAATTCTTCCTTTCGTGTTAACTAACGTGATTGGTTTAGATAATGCATCTGTACAGGGTAAAGTTGCACCATCGGTCATTTGGGCATTTTATATTGGCGCCACGGTCTTACTGGGCTCTGTATTATGGACAGTATTTAGAACAAAAGAATACAAGCCGGAAGATTATTACGCTTATCAAAATTTAGATGCTGAAAAAATAAAGCAAGAACAATCAGTTAGAAAACCCTTATCTGAACGGTTAGCTGGTTTTTGGATATTGTTTAAAGAGATGCCAATGATCATGAAGCAATTGGCGATTGTGCAATTTTTCTCATGGTTTGCACTATTTATTATGTGGACATATACACCAGCAGCAATTACTCAACATGCTTGGGGAGTAGCCGTTGATTGGTTTAATCCTGCTTATATTGCTAAGATGGGAGGCTTGCCTGATTCTGTCGCTGTGGCTAAAGGTGCTGCTGGTGATTGGGTTGGTATTTTATATGCAGCACAAGCGTTATTTGCTGTTTTATTCGCAATATTATTAACTAAATTAGCCAATACGTTTGGTCGTAAAACGGTTTATTCATTATCGTTAGTCGCCGGAGGGCTAGGTTACTTAAGCTTTATTTTATTTCAAGACCCAACAATTACGCAGGTAAACTTATTAATCACCGAAGTGAGAGTACCCCAAGGCGCGATTGGTTTAGTTTGGTCTATGTTAGGTATTGGTATGGCATGGGCGGCAATTTTATCTATGCCTTACGCGATACTTGCAGGGGCTTTGCCTGCGGATAAAACGGGTGTTTATATGGGGATTTTCAACTTTACTATTGCGGCACCGCAAATTGTATCAGGTTTAGTCTCTGGCTGGATTTTAAACCATATATTCGACAATAATGCTGTTTATATTATCATGTTAGCTGGAACATCAATGATATTAGCGGCACTGTCAGTGTATTTTGTTAAGGATGGAGTAGAAGAAAAATCAGTCATGGTTAAAGGTGAAGTGACGGCATAATGGCGGGTGTAACATAAAATAAGACATTCAAAGGGCGTTTATAGAGCGCCCTTTGAATGTCAAGACTGTTTTATTCTTTCTGACTAACTTCCGCAAGATTTCCGAATTACAAGTTCTGGCGAAATTAACGTAGTAGAGGTTTCTTTTCCTTCAATTGATTCAAGTAAAGTATTCACTAATAACTCACCTGCTAATTGAGTGTCTTGCTTAACAGTTGTTAAAGGAGGGAAGGTAAAACTAGCAATAGCTATATCATCAAAACCCACAACAGCAACTTGCTCTGGTATGCTAAATTTATGCTCTTTTAATGCTCGTAAGGCACCAATGGCAATTAAATCACTCGCCGCACAAATAGCATCAAATTTTTCACCGCTTTCAATTAATTCACAGGCAGCACCATAACCCGCTTCTTCTGTGTACAACGCATTAAACTGCGCTTTCTCATTTATAACAAGATTGTGATTTTTTAATGCTTGGCAATGACCTTTATAGCGATCAAAAAATTCTGGGGCATGAGTTGAAGCACTGCCTAAAAAAGCAAAATACTTTTTACCTTGATTAATCAAATGCTCAGTGATTTCTTTGCCACCAAGAAAATTATCACAACCAATAGATATAATTGGTAAATCTTTTACTTCTGCTCCCCAACGAACAAAATGTGTTCCTTGTTCATTAAGCTTAATTAGCTTTTCTTTAAAATCAACATAATCACCATAGCCTAATAAGATCAACCCATCGGCTTTATTACTGTCTTCAAAATCAGCATGCCAATCGTTACTTGCTTGTTGAAAAGAGACGAGTAAATCGTAACCTTTATCTGCGCATGCGCGAGTAATGCTACCTAGCATTGACAGAAAAAAGGGGTTGATGGCAGAGTCATCATTGGTGGGGTCTTCAAATAATAATAAGGCGATAGTTTCACAGTGCTGGGAACGTAAATTACTGGCATTTTTATCGACTTTATAATTTAACTCTTTGGCAATAGCTTGAATTTTTTGTCGAGTTTCCTCATTCACCAGTGAACTATTACGTAATGCTCTAGAAACCGTAGATTGTGAAACACCTGCTTGATAAGCAATATCAAAAGAAGTCGCTTTTTCTTTCACGCTAACAAATCCTAAACAGTGAGATTAAAAACAAAGATAACAAGAATATACCTGAGCAAGTCAGATATGTATATAGATACAAAAAAGTCCAAACAACTCTGGTTTGGACTTTCTATAAATTCACTTAACAAATTGTCAGTATTACGTTTATTTTGTTCCCGCTCTAGATACATACTCTCCGGAGCGAGTATCAATTTTCACTTTTTCACCAATTTGCACAAACAAAGGAACACGAACAACAGCACCTGTCGTTAATGTAGCCGGCTTACCACCCGTTCCAGCTGTATCGCCTTTAAGACCGGGATCGGTTTCAGTGATATCAAGTTCAACAAAATTTGGCGGTGTTACTGAAATAGGTGAACCATTCCATAAAGTAATAGTACAAATATCACCTTCTACCAACCATTTTACAGTATCAGCAACGGCTTTATCATCAGCAGCAATTTGCTCAAAGGTCTCATTGTTCATAAAGTGCCAAAATTCACCATCAGCATAAAGATAAGCCAGCTCAACATCCATGACATCAGCGCCTTCAACTGACTCGCCTGATTTAAAGGTTTTTTCTAGCACTTTACCTGACACTAACTTACGAATTTTTACACGATTAAATGCTTGCCCTTTTCCCGGCTTTACCAATTCGTTTTCAATAATGTTACAAGGTTCTCCATCAAGCATGATTTTAAGTCCAGCTTTAAACTGGTTAGTACTGAAATTAGCCATAAGTGTGCTCTTTAATTAATTGCTCATTACCATTACACTTAGCTGCATATTAGGTAAAGAACATAAGTTGAAATTAGAATTGTCGCAGATAATACCGCAAATTCATGCTAATTTGCACAACAGTTGGCAAAAAGATTTGCGCGAGGTCATAACCGAGCCAGAAAAACTGCTATTGATGCTAAATATTGAGCCAAAAGACTATTTGCAGCATTTCAAAGCGAGGCAATTATTTCCTGTTCGAGTGCCTTTACCCTTTATAAAGCGCATGATAAAAGGCGATATTAACGATCCTTTACTCAAACAGGTGATGCCACTAAATCAAGAGTTTATTATTAGTGAAGGTTTCAGTCACGATCCCCTACAAGAACACAACAGCAAGGTTGAAGGCTTATTACATAAATACAAAAACCGCGCTTTAATGATTGTAAAGCCAGGATGCGCAATAAATTGCCGTTATTGTTTTCGCCGTCACTTTCCCTACCAAGAAAACAGTCCAAATAAAACTCAATGGCAGCATGCACTAGCCTATATAGCCGATCATAAAGAAATATCCGAAGTTATTTTTAGTGGTGGCGATCCGCTCATGGCAAGTGATGAACATTTAACTTGGCTTATTGCACAAATAGAAAAAATTTCCCATGTTAATCGTTTGCGTATTCATACTCGCATGCCTGTGGTTATTCCTAATAGAATCACCCCGGCACTGGTTGAACTGTTAACCACTACTTCCCTAAAAGCCACCATAGTTTTACATATTAACCATGGCAACGAAATAGATAGTGACTTTATCAACGCCCTTGAACCCTTGCGCGTAGCAAGAATTCCTTTATTTAATCAAAGTGTGTTACTTAAACACATTAATGATAATGCAGAGACTTTAATAACGTTAAGTGAGAAAATGTACGATATCGGTATTATTCCCTACTATTTACACTTATTTGATACCGTACAAGGGGCAGCACATTTTAATATTGATGAAAAAAGAGCCGTTAACATAGCTAAAGAGATGATGGCCTCATTACCGGGTTTTTTAATGCCTAAATTAGTACGGGAAATTGCCGGCAAAGCTAACAAAACACCAATCAATCTGGCATAATTATCGTAATTTTTCCCTCTCGTTATTTAAATAAAGAAAAGCGTCATGACCAAAGCCGTAGAACAACAGTTAATCGAAAATATATCCATCATTTTAAAAAGATCACTTACCGCTGATGCCACTTTGGCTGACTTAAGAGAGCAGAAAAAAGCAGGCTTTGAAGCAATTTTTAAAAAAGATGCTGGCTTTCACTGTGCGGCTAATACGTTTCAGCCTTATGTTGAAGAGGTTGCTGATGATTTATTGCGCTGGCAAGGAAATAAAACTCAGCAACAATTACTGGTTCTATTAGTCAAAAAAATAGAGCAACTATTTACTGTATTAACAGGCTTTGAACAAAGCCACAGTTAAACTCGCCCTGTATTTATCAAATAGTATGAAACAAACCGAATCACTTTTAGGTCAATTCATCAAACAAGGTGACAAATTGCTGTGTTAAATTATGCTTGGGCGCATGATAAATAAGTGGACTTGCTTGTTGGTGCGACTCTCTCATTTTTACCGAACTGTTGAGCATAGCACTCATGATAGGGTAACCAGAGTCGATTAATTCATCAACCAACTGCTTAGGTAACTTTGCTCGTGGTTGAAATTGATTGACTACTACACCTTCAATAATAAGCTCACTATTGTGATCTTCTTTTATTTCATAAATGGCATCACAAACACTGGCAAGTGAACTCTTAGAAAAAGCGTCACAATCAAAGGGGATCAATACTCGGTAAGTGCCAATCAATGCTGATTTTGTATAAAAATTAAGTGCGGGCGGGGTATCAATATAAATTTCATCATAAAGCTCTTCTAGCTCTTCAAAGGCTTTTCTTAAGGCAAAAATTTTATATCTTGATTCTAATTTATGCTCAATTTCAGGCAGTCGATTACACGCAGGCATAATAAACAAGTTGTCAAATTGAGTTTCATAAACAAATTCACTGGCAGGCTTTGGATTTTCAAAAAAGCCAACTTTTTGATCAAGAAAATCGGCCGTTGAGCAATCATACTGAGCATCACCCAACAAGTAATGTGTCGAGTTAGCTTGGGTATCTAAATCAATAACTAAAGTACGTTTACCACGGCTGGCACTTATTGCCGCTAAATTACAGGCAATGCTGGTTTTACCAACACCACCTTTTTGATTGAATACGACTCTACGCACTTTTTCACCCTATATCTACTGTCGACTTCCATTGCTCACATTCTATTCGATGATAAGCAAAAATTACAGATATAGTTGCTAATAACCGCTATTTTGCGGCTAAATTGTCTTTAAAAGTGTCAAAAAACCAATCATCCAACATTTTCTTTTCATAACCTAACGAATCATTACGATATTTGAGATTAGAATGCATCATAAAACTCATATCTTTTAGCTTAACCTTTTCTTCTTTTACTAAGTTACCACTAGCGTCAATAAGTTGGTAAGAAAACATTAATCTTGGTGAATATATCTCTTTTATAACGCGTAAACGTTCAATACCACCAGCAAGAATATCACCCGCTAAGTCAACGTCAGTCACATCAATCTTTATTTTTTGTTGCTCAGGCAAGCGCTTTGCTAATTTAGTAAAATGCTTTTCAAAGTTTTTAAAGGTTCGCTCACGAAAATGTTTGCGAGTTTCGTTACCTGAACGAATATCACGGTATTTATCTGGGTTAGTCCAAGTCACTTCGCTGCTAGCAGCAAAGGCCTGACTTTGACAAGTCACACACAGCAGTGTGGTGATTAATACTGATATAGATATTTTCATTAGCACATCCTCAATTACTAGTTCAAATTTTTAGACCATACTCTTTGACTTTTGTTTAAAGTTTATTGATTAGAGAAGAAACTAACAAACAACACTTTCTAAATACTACTAGAAATAAACTGTTTAACAAATGATGCATCGAAATATATTCTCTGCTATAGGGCGTTATTATTTCTTAAATATCAAACATAGCCTTGGTTATTCAAAATACTATTATGTTATAAAAACGCTTTGGTAAGTTAACCTGTATATAGCAATAAAGCAAACAGGCCAGCGTTGTCACCGACACAATTAAACAAAAATATAACCCTAGCATAAATAACTTATCTCAATAAATTAACCTCTACATTATAACTAGCAGTATGCATCTCCCTTGTGTTATGGGGTATATATTTAGATTAATACCACTTACATTAATAAATTAGTCAGCTTAGCGTTATATTAGCGAACTTAGAACATATAGTTATTCTATATTTCATTAATTTTGAGCGGTTATTAGTTCGTTAAGAACTCCCAAAGGGCAATTTTAAAAGGCTTACATGCTTCATTATTGATGGTGGCGAACCAAAGTGTTTGTGGGTTTAGTACTATTTAAAGGTTAAACGTTATTAAAAAGTGAGTTTATTTTATCGAGTCACTTAACACCTTAGTTGAATCAAAAATGAGATTTATTTACCATAGAGTAACTGTAATAATTCTCATTTTTACTTATGAACATAAAACACGTTAGCTTCACCAAGTTTTTAATTGGCGCAAAAATTTTGCATCAACTGCATCAATGCGGTGATGTTAGCAAGCAAGTAAAACAGGAAGTTGGAGGGCTACATTATAAAATCAACCCAGAATATGGTCAGGGTTGGGTTCAAATTTCTCAGTTAATGTCTGGTTCTAGTCTGGTTACTATGAGCTTTACGCCAAAGTATGATATTGAAATATTTGAGCGAGACATAAAGCATTCAGGGCTAGGTTTAACACTGTGCCTAGAAGGTGAAGTGCATTGCATTGCTGATAATATTAAAGTAAAAATTTCAAAAGATGAATGCTGCTTTCAGCGCCTTCAGTCTACATGCAGCTATGGATCTTCACAATTTGTAAAAGGCAAGAATCACAAATACCTGACAATGCATCTTTCGCACGATTGGTTAACAGAGTGTGGGCAATCAATGGGATTGGCTATAATCAATGATAGATATTGGTCTGGATTATATAATTTTGGAAAATATTCTGCTCAAACTAAACAGCTTGCCAACACTATTTTTCGACGTGTATTGAATAAAACCGCTAACCATCACCTCTTATCTGCTAAAACGCTTGAATTATGGTCACTGCAGATAGAAAAACTTCAAATGCTAGACAAATTTAATGTTGTCGCTAGCTCATTACGTAAAGCTGAGGATGTTGCCAGAATTATCCAAGCAGAACAGTTCATAAGAGAAAATTACCAGTCTCCACCTAATTTATTATCACTGGCTAGACACATTGGTATTAATGATAACAAACTCAAATGTGGCTTTAAGGAAATATATCAAGATACAGTGTTTTCTTATTTACGAAAAATCCGGCTTAAGCGAGCAAAAGAGTTACTATCCCATCAATGTTATTCTGTATCTAGAGTCTCGCTAGATGTAGGTTACACCAGTAGCAGCCACTTTGCCGTCGCATTTAAAAAAGCATATGGCTTAAGCCCTAGAGATTACCAAAAACAATTATTAAATACTATCAAAGAGGTGTAGTAAAAGCTCCGACAAACGCAAATCTTTCTCCGTGCAACAAAGGCCCTTTATTGGTCGTTATTTTACTATGTACTCTTTTAATGACAGGAAAGACTCCTTTGAAATACTACCTAATGCCTATTACCTTATGCTCTTTGTTATTCGTAAATTCTACATTTGCAGATGCAGAGAATAAAATCGAAAGAATCACAATTAAAGGCAGCAAAATGCAATCGGAGCTGACGCAATTACCTGCATCGATAAGTGTTATTGATAGTCAGCAAATCAGCCAAGCCAGAATTGAGCGACTGACCGATATAGAGCACTTTGTACCCAACCTGAAATTCAGCCAACTAGGTGAGGTAGGTGCACAATTTATTAGTATTCGTAGTATAGGTGCTAATCCACTGAGCGAAAACCGTGTAACTGTTTACATTGACGATATTCCTTATCGCACCGTGAATGACAAATTACTAATGGGCGTGAGCCAGGTTGAAGTTTTACGGGGTCCGCAGGGAACACTATATGGAGCTAATACAGAAGGAGGAGTGATTGTCATTAACACAAAAATGCCAGACACCGATCTAACGACTAAAGGTGGAATTAGTACAGAGCACTATACTAATGGCAGTAGACAAAATGCTCGCTTTAACGTATCTGGTCACATTAATGATCAATGGTCTGCCCGTGTTGCCGTAAATCGTGAGCAAGGCGACACTTATACACAAAACATTGATCCTTTAACTAATAATAAAGGTGATATTGAAAATTCAGCAATATTAGCAACTCTAAACTATTACCCGACTGAGCGATTAAGCATGAGCTTGCAATATATTGGAGAGTTTAACCGCGCAGATGGCATTTATGAGCAAACCTATATTCCAATGAATGCTGAACTCTACAACCAGGTATTTTCTCAACCAAATCCGGTATTTGAGCAAATGTTTGGCATTACTCAAATCAATGCTAAGCCTATAGCCAATAAACATGAATATCATATGGATGGCATTCGTGTTTATGATGAGAATGAGCGCTCTCTCAACTTTAAAATCAATTATGACTGGAATGATTTAAGCTTAGTTTCTGTAACCAGTATGATGAACAAAGAATCCTATGGCTGGGGGGCACAATTTGAATTGACCAGCTTACCTTTTATCAACACAGGTGCTGACGATAGAAGAGATCAACTGTTTCAGGAAATACGCTTACTTTCACCTGAGAAAAACGGTGTTTCATGGATAACGGGTATTAGCGCATACAGAGGTAAACGAGAGTTTATTGTTGGCTACAAAGATATTATTGGTGGAGCGACTAATTTCAATTCATTAGTCCCATTGGAAGAAACTAGTACGGATATTGCAATTTTTGCGAGCAGTAATATTGATTTGGATAATAACTGGGTACTGACACTGGGCGGACGATATGAGCGGGCAATACGCGAATCTTTCAGAGCCAGCGATAGTGCTTTCATTCTTGGTGGTCAGGTAGCCGCGGTATTTCCTCAACTAGACGAGTCAGGCAGCTATAATGAATTTTTGCCAAAACTCGCGTTAGCTTACCAATTTAATGAACAAATTAATGGATATATGTCTGCAGCCAAGGGCTGGCAACCCGGTGGATTTAATGACGATGCTTTTGCAGATGAAGATTCGCGTAAAAATGGTATACAGTTTAAACCTGAAACCATTTGGAACTACGAAATGGGCTTAAAAGGAGTAACTGAAAGTAACGACTTATACTGGAGCGTATCACTCTTCTCATCTTATGCTGAAAACTGGCAGGAAATGAATTTTTTACGTGATGCATCGGGCAAAGCAGTTTCAACTTCTGTGGTGATAAATGCAGCAAAACTCAATGCCAAAGGTCTGGAAGCTGAATTCAAATGGCAACCAGCAATAGATTTAAGTGTACATGGTAGTATTGGCTACACCGACAGCGAATACAAAAATTTTGAACTGGCTTATGGTAAAGGCTTTTCTGGTAACAGCTCAATTATGATGCCTAAGAGCAGTGCCAATGTAAGTGTGAATTATCACTTTACAGACAATTGGCAGGCTCACATACAACTTTCAGCCTATGGCGATATGTATCTAGATCTCGATAATAAAGTAACGCAAAAAAGCTACAAAGTTGTAGATGCTAATATCAGTTGGACTCTAGATAACTACCGAATAACACTTTTTGCCGATAATCTACTAAATGAGTATTACTTTACCGGACAGGCTTTTGCAGACTTCACTTTCCCTACAGAAGGTTTGTATTTTTCTAGTCCAGCTAAACCACGTCGTTTAGGTCTATCAGTGGAAGTCGATTTCTAAACAAAAACAATTAATAAAAATAAACGCCCGTATAGTGCTATTCGGGCTTTTCCTTAAATGGGTAGCGCTACCTACATTAGAGTTTTAACGCTAAATACTATGCTGCCCATATGTGACTTATCGCTTTGTTTTTATAAAAATAAACATATGGGGGCGTAATCGATACCCCACTTTATACCCTACAAACTATTTTCCCAATTAACTAGTTGAAATTTTATGAGATAATGTTTTTGTTGAAAATTCCACTGCGTTTCATCACTTTCCAAACAAAGTAGCAATCTAACTCATATGAAATAAATTAATCCCATATTCCTACCACTAATCAAAGCAGCTCATTGATTCTCTTTGTAGTAACTGCTACAGGTGCCCTTAAGCAGTCACTCAATGCTAAATTGATACTGTGCACAAAAACGAAAGTTAGCAAAAAACATTGGCTTTACTTTATATAAAATACCAATAACTAAAGCGCTTACTTTGTGGCAACATTTAATACCCAAGCACTTATTTCTTCTAATGCATGAGGAGCAACAGTCTCTGTAATTTTGGAATACTCAGACATCAAACCTGTATTGGCAGTTTGGAATAAATGATTTAATCCATCCATTTCTAATACTAAGTGCTTTGGAGAAGGATTTAATGCCGCTTTTATGGCCTGCAAATTTACAGAGGCCATCATTTGCTTATCTTTATTACCATGAATTGCCATTACGGGAATAGACAGCTTTGACAAATACATTTCAGGTTGGTGAATTAAAAAATATTGATTCCATGCCGAAGATAATGTTTTTATTCGAGCATTTGAGATGCTTCCCCCTCCCACTTTCTCTAATTCTGTTTGAATGGGTTCTGGCAATAAAGACCATGCATTGGCATATGTTTGCTTTAACAAACGTTCAAAATCATTTGAATCTTGGTTAGTTATGATCGCTTCATTTAATTGACGAGTAATATTACTGCCTGCCTTAGCGGCTTTTTCACTTAAACCATTTACAGACAGTATTGTTTGTATTTGGCCAATCGCAATCTCATTACCTGAAATACCCGGCCCAGCCATTAATGCTATAAAAGCAACATCATCCGATTGACTTGCAACAATAGGAGCTATCAAACCTCCTTCGCTATGACCAACTAAACCTATATTACTAGCATCTATGTGAGAATGCTCTACCAGAAACTCAACCGCAGCCTGAACATCAGAAGCAAAATCTAGGCTCGTCGCCGAAGAAAAATTTCCTGTTGATTTTGCAAAACCTCTATCATCAAAACGTAATACCGCAATACCAGATTTAGTAAGGTGATCCGCTAATACTAGAAACGTTTTATGTCCCATAAATGTTTGGTCACGATCCTGAGGCCCAGAACCTGAAACAAGCACTATGCCAGGAAAGGGTCCTTCACCTTTGGGTGTTGTTAATGTACCTGCTAATTTAATATTTTCTTTGTTATTGTCGAAAACAACATCTTCTGAATTGTAAAGGTATGGCTTTACAGGGTGTTGCGGTCGATTTAACCTTACCTGTTTAGTGCTATCAGCTTTAGAAAAATTAAGTGTGAACTCTCTATTTCCTTGTGAAAACACACCTTCAATTCCTTTGTCTTTTTTATTTAAATTGCCACTGTACTTAACACCTTCAGCAGGCACTTCAAATGATAATTTATCTGGTTGATTCACTAGTTTAGAGACTTCAACCTTGCTAATGCCACCATTAGGACTTAAATAAGCGACTGCTTTGTTATTTTCATTCATTGAAATATTAAGCGAAAATTCGACAGACGTTCCTTGAAGTTTACCCTTCCATAACCCAGTAATGTCTTCAGCTTTCTGCTTCAATACAAGCGGAAATGTTTGCCCGCCTTGTTTCCAAGCGCCTTGAAACTGAGTTGAATCATTATCAAACTGACCTTCAAAAAATGCATTCGCCACAGCTATATTTAGCTTGATTGACCGGTCTGAGATAATGACTTCTTTTATTGGAATATCTTTAGCCCCTTGTGATGGACTATCCATTGTTGCGATAAATTTGTCATTTTTATTAATGCTTATATGAAAAGTTAAAGGTACTTTATTACCACTAACCAATATTTCTCCATGCCAAGAGCCTACTGGATCCATATTCACCATAGCGCTAACAGCTATTGAAAAAAACATTGCTAGTATAAGCATTGATTGTTTAGCAAATTTTTTCATATGATTGATAATCATTTTTTTCCCCTTACTGTCCAATTATAAACAGCACATTGATGATCTTTTTGTATCATCACAATTAGCTTTTTTAACTTTAACCTGTTTAATAATGCAGGCATGTGAGATAGACCAACCACCCACCATAAAGATAAATATGACATTAGCTTGCTCATTACCCTTTATTAAAAATGCTAAGGCAAGTATCAATACCGCCCAAACAATTGAATGAATTAGTGTGATTTTTTTCTCTTTTGAAATGTTCATAATGTTACCTTTTAATAAAATTTTAACTCAGCCATAGATGTACTAGTAGCTCATGTGGTACACCCTACTCACAAAATGTAACCTAGTTGTATTATTAGATCAAGCAGTACATCCATTTATTTTAATGCTATACTGCCGTAGTGAAATAACCGTCATAAGTAAAAGAAGTGATAAATGGAAATAGAAATTGACATAAATGATGACACACCAATATTCTCTCAATTGGTAAATCAGGTTAAAGATAGCGTGACTAAAGGTGAGCTTGTTACCGGGTTTTCTTTGCCATCAATTAGACAGTTAGCTAATGAATTAGGGGTAAATCAAAATACTGTAGCTAAGGCATATAAGGTATTAGAGCGAGACTCCATTATTGTAGCTAGAGGCTATCGCGGCACGTTTATTCATGAAAATGCAAAAGAAAATTGTCAAGTAAATCTAAAAGAGAAAGGGTTAACAATCATGAATGATTCCATAACAAATATGCAAGCGCTTGGGTTAACCGACTCTGAGATTCGGATCATCTTCTCTTCTTTGATGAAGCAATCAAAATAGGATTAATTATGACATTGCCTACTATGAATTTAATGAGCGCTATTATTTATCTAGCAATTATCAGCCAAATTTTAACCATATCAGTTAACTTTGCGAATAAGTGGTATAGAAGAAAGCATTTTTTACTGACAAAATATCCACCTGTAGACTACCCTAACCTTTACGTGCAAGATTCTACCGTTGAATTCAACAGACTTAATATACGAAAACTAATTGACCGTACCATTGCTTTTCTTAGCTTTAGTGTAGTGCTGTTCTTTTACCTGACTAAAGCTGATCTAGAAATGGTGGCTTCTTCAATATTAATTATTGCTGCAGTCCAGTTAACGCCCTGGTTTTTAAGTAGCTATTGGGATAAAGAAAATAATTCATTAATGGCTAAAAACTTCCCATCCTCAAAAAGGAAAAGTAGTTTTACTCAGAGAAAAATTACTGATTTTGTCAATCCAAGTAAATTAGCATTAGCCGTATTGAGTTACGGACTAACATTAGTTTTTACGCTTTATATTTATGTAGAACAACTGTGGCATGAGAACTCAAATAAGGCATTGTTATTAATTCTACTGAATACTGTCATGGTAAGTTACTTAGTTTGGTTAGTATTTAACAGTTTATACGGTAAGAAAAAAGACAATTTCATTAACAATGATGACCGTTTGAAACTTATCGCAGATAAATGTAAGACACTTACCTCTTACCTTATTATGTATAGTGTTTTCATAATGGGTATATGTCTTTTCAGAACATTTGATTTAAATCACCTTTATGTTTTTGCTATGACCGGAATTTTCATTCAACTGATATTTGTTTTAAGTTTTACCAAAAGTGTGAATATAAATTACGATGTGTATAAATAAGCGTTCTCCAACAAAGTCAGTTTTTTTGTCCATTTGAACATCCCGACTATACGCTTATATAATGTGCAACTAACAGTTGCCTTTCTAGAATTGAGACAGCAAAATGTTATTAGCCTATATATAAATAACTAAAAAGCCCGAACATCAATGCTCAGGCTTTCGTTTATTAAGTGTTCTGGTTTCAGAAATAGATTTAAAATCTATTACATCATGCCGCCCATATGACAATTATCCACTTTTTTTATTAAGTAAATTAGATGGGAGTTAGCAGTAACACCCCACTTCATACCCCTAAAGCTCAATCGCTCAGGCTAACTTATTGAATAATAAATCGTTTTTTTAAACACTTTTAAATTGCTTATACAATTTTATCTTTTTTATAAATTAACTACCATAAAATATAGAGTATTACTCTTTCCAATTAGCTAATGTATGCATTATATTTCTATCTCACTTTCGCCCCCAAACCGCCATAGAAGCATGAAATGAAAACTAAAAATGACTAATTTTGTTTATAGAAATTAATAAGACCTTTGGTCGAACAATCGTGTGAAGAAGACAAATTAGTTGATAATAGTTCTTTTTGGATCTCACTTGCCAAACTTTTACCTAGTTCAACTCCCCATTGATCGAAAGAGCATATTTGCAAGATAATGCCTTGAACAAATATCTTATGCTCATAAAGCGCAATTAGACTGCCTATTGACCTTGGTGATATGCGTTTCAATAATAAAGTATTCGTTGGACGGTTACCTTTGTGAACCTTATGAGGGGCAACTTTATCTATATATTTATCGTCCCTACCTTTAATTTTTAAATCAGCACGCACTTGTTGTTCACTTACCCCTGTCATCAATGCTTGCGTTTGCGCGAAAAAGTTTGCCATCAGGGTTTCATGATGTCCTTGAACTGGGGTGACACTTCCCACTGAGCCGATAAAATCCGCAGGCACAATATTATTACTTTGATGTAAGTACTGATAAAAAGCATGTTGACCATTAATACCTAATTCCCCCCAAATTGATGGTACTGTTGGATAGTCAATGGTTTCGCCTTGCCAGTTAACAGATTTACCATTACTTTCCATTTCTGCTTGTTGCATGTAGGCTGAAAACATATGCAGCGATTGGTCATAGGGTAATATAGCCTGGGATTGTGCACCTAAAAATGTGCAATTCCAAACACTTAACAACGCCATTATTACAGGGGCATTCTGCTCTAAAGGGGCTTGGCAAAAGTGTTGATCAATATCGTTAGCACCATCGAGTAATTCAATAAACTTATCGAAGCCAAAATTCAGGGCAATTGGTAGCCCTATTGCTGACCATAAAGAGAAACGACCGCCTACCCAGTCCCACATATCAAAAATATTTTTAGCATCAATACCAAAATTTACTGCATTAGTTCTATTAGCAGTAACCGCAAT
>JASMAS010000048.1 GCA_030754235.1 Litorilituus sp. | reverse complement strand
ATCTTTAGACGGGTAGTTTTAAGTTAGTAGTTGCGTTTATGACAGGTATATGAAATATAGTAATGCTTCACATACCAAATATAAGATTGAATATCATTTTGTCTGGGTAACAAAGTATCGTTATATAGTTAAGCTTTACTTCTGTGTCAGGTAATGACGTTAGAAACTCTACTGCTTTTGCATCAGTAGCACCTATGTATGAGGTGGTGATTATTTTTAATTTTTTGCCACTCCGAAGAAATGATTCCAGTTCATTTTGAATATGTGAATATCTGACGCATTTAATAAATGCGTAGTTAGATGCAATTTGTATAATAGTGATCTTCCTAAAATATAATTTTTCTGGTGACTGAATTTACGACGACTAAGATGAGACGTTTAATGCTTGAAAAATGACTATTTTGGTGTATGGTAATAGTGTTAAATGTCCTGAGCAATCAGGTGTGGCAATCGTAAAGAAATCAAAATCAGATATCCAGCATACCTTGACGATTATTAAAGAATAAAATAAAAAATAGTGAGTCAAACCGAGGGTTCGAATCCCTCCCTCACCGCCACATTGATCTAAGGTTGGGTACTCCATTGGGGATCCCAACCTTATTACTTTCTACGTTAGCTAAAAGCTCGATCAAATTGGTAAAATATATACCTATAAATTAAGGTTAATACCTACCTTACTTCTTCACCAGCAGCTTGTTTGTCAGCATGATATGAAGAGCGCACTAGAGGCCCACAGGCAGCATGTTCAAAGCCCATTTTTACAGCTTCTTCTTGGAACATGGCAAACTCATCAGGATGAACATACCGCTCAACTGCCAGATGGTCTTTACTTGGCTGTAAGTACTGACCAATAGTGAGCATGGTTACTCCGTGGCTTCGTAAATCACGCATGACTTGGAGTATTTCTTCATTAGTTTCGCCAAGGCCGACCATTAAGCCCGACTTGGTGGTCACCGTTGGGTTTGCTGTTTTGAAATTTTTTAATAAATCTAATGACCATTGGTAGTTAGCACCAGGTCGTGCTTTGGTATATAAGCGTGGTGCTGTTTCTAAGTTATGATTAAAAACATGCGGTGGGCTTTGATTTAAAATGGCTAATGCTCTGTCCATGCGACCTCGAAAATCGGGTACTAAAATTTCGATTTTGGTTTTTGGTGCTTTATCATTGATTTCTTTTACACAATCAGCAAACTGTTGGGCACCACCATCGCGTAGATCATCGCGATCAACTGAGGTGATCACCACATATTTCAATGCCATATCTTTTAAGCTTAAGGCAAGCTTTTTCGGCTCTTCAGGGTCAATAGCAAGTGGTCTGCCGTGGCCAACATCACAAAACGGGCATCGGCGTGTACAAATATCACCTAAAATCATGAAGGTAGCTGTACCATGGTTAAAGCATTCGCTCAAATTGGGGCAAGAAGCTTCTTCACAAACAGAATGTAATTTATGTTTGCGCAAGCTTGATTTTATGCTATCAATGCGTTCGCTAGAGCGTGGTAGTTTAATACGTAACCACTCAGGTTTTCTTAACATGCTTTCCCGTGTTGATGGCACGACTTTAATAGGAATATGCGCCATCTTATCGGCATCACGTAATTTTGTACCGGGAGTTATTTTTACCGTTTTTTTTTCACTCATAACTTGCTCTACTCTATAGCGGTTTAATATAGCTATATTAAACCGCTTTATTTATTACTGGTAACCCATCTTGGTAAGTAACCACGCTAGCTTCAAGCAAGGTGGTAGAATGTTTTACTAAGGCTTTACAGGCTTGTTCAATGCTCTTAGGGCCTTTTATATCACAGGTTTGCACCATTTCTAAGCCCACATAACCACAGGGGTTAATGCGTAAAAAGGGCTCTAAGTCCATATTAACATTTAGTGCTAAGCCATGAAAGGAACAGCCTTTACGTACTCTTAAGCCTAGTGATGCCACTTTTTTATCGTCAACATAAACGCCGGGCGCATTAGGTTTAGGGTAGGCTTTAATACCATATTCATTGAGGGTGTCAACAATGGCATTTTCAATTAAGGTCACTAATTGGCGTACTCCCATTTTTCTCCGGCGTAAATCAATCATAAAGTAGATCACTTGTTGCCCTGGGCCGTGAAAAGTCACTTGTCCACCTCTGTCTACTTTCACCACTTCAATGTCGCCAGGCATTAATAAGTGCTCTTCTTTACCTGCTTGCCCTTGTGTGAAAACTGGTGGGTGTTCTACCAACCATAACTCATCTTGGTTGGTATTATCTCTGTTGTCTGTAAAATCTTGCATGGCACGCCAAACTTGGCTGTAATCCATGCTATTTAATTGACGAACAACTAAAGGAAGGTTTGATAAAGGTGTAGACACAAAAAATCCCTATAAAATATAAAAGTATAAAAATATAAAAGTGAAATTATAGAACGTATCGCACTTGTTCAATGGCATTTAAGGTTTTATATATTTTTTCAATATGCTCTTTACTTGTTACTCTGACAGGAATAGACACTGAATGATAATTTCCTTTTGAGCTAGCAGTGACTTTGGTGGTGTAATCACCGGGTGTGTGTTTTTGTAGCTCAGCAATAATTAAATCAGGTAGTTCTTCACAAGCTACGCCCATGACTTTAAAGTTTAATACGGTAGGGAAATCTAATAATTCATCGAAATGGGTTTTCATGTTGCTCTCAATCTAAGGCCACAGGCCTTTAGCCAAATGCTAGCTATAAAATATGTATAACTATATAAACCTATTTATAGCTGGTTAGTTATTTATTGGGCTATTTTATCACTATTTGATCGCTTTTGGCTATGTATACCAAGTTGATTAAGCTCTTATCTACTTAGCGGGAAAATTTGAAAAAATTGCGATTAACTACTTTCAATTCTAAAGCCAATTTTGAGTGTCACTTGAAAATGAGCAATTTTGTTGTTTGCTATGTGGCCACGAGTTTCTACGACTTCAAACCAGTCAAGGTGATTGATACTTTTTGCTGCTTCACTAATTGCATTTTGTATTGCTTCATCTGTGCTGTTAGGGGAAGTGCCTACGAGCTCGAGTTTTTTGTAAGTGTGATGATTTGACATAATTAACCCTTTATTTTTTTATCTTCAGTTATTTAAAGATAGTTGATAAAAAAATAGCCGCAATCAATGCCGCTATTTTTTATTCTTTTTTTGGGAAAAAGTCGAAATAAGAGTTTAAGGTAATTACACTTTTTCTATCACTATGGCAATGCCTTGTCCAACGCCGATGCACATAGCACATAATGCATAGCGCTTATCTGAACGTTCCAATTGTTTCATGGCTGAAAGTACAATACGTGTACCACTCATGCCTAGTGGGTGTCCTAAGGCAATCGCACCACCTTGTGGATTGATACGTGGGTCATCATCTTTTAGCCCTAACTCTCGTGCGCTTGCTAGTGCTTGAGCGGCAAAGGCTTCATTAAACTCAATGATGTCGATATCGTCTAAGCTTAACCCTAAACGCTTTAATAATTTAGTACTTGCTGGTGCCGGGCCAATACCCATCACGCTAGGCTCTATACCGATAACTGCTGAGCCTAGTACACGGGCTTTAGGAGTTAGGCCGTTAGCCAATGCTGCTTCTTTTGAAGCTAAAATTACTGCGGCTGCGCCATCGTTGATACCTGAAGCATTTCCCGCCGTAACAGAACCGCCAGCGCGAAATGGTGCCTTTAAAGTGGCAAGTTTCTCTAGAGGAGTAAGACGTAAGTGTTCATCTTTTTCAAAAATAATATCATCTGCTCTACGCTGAGGAATGACTACAGGAACAATTTCTTCTGCTAAACGCCCATCTTCTTGTGCTGCTTTGGCTTTTTCTTGGCTCCAATGAGCAAATTTATCTTGATCTTCTCGGCTGATATTAAATTGCTCAGCCACGTTTTCAGCTGTTTCAGGCATGGTTTGTGTACCATAAACCTTATCGAGCTTTTTATTGATAAAACGCCAGCCCATTGTGGTATCAAACATTTCTTGAGCACGATCAAAGTTGTTATTGGCTTTACCCATCACAAAAGGCGCGCGAGTCATGCTTTCAACGCCACCGGCAATGATCATATCTCCTTCACCAGCCTTAATAGCATTCGTTGCCATCGCTATAGCATTCATGCCTGAACCACATAAGCGATTGATAGTGATACCCGCAACACTGATGGGAAAACCAGCAAGCAGTAAACTCATACGTGCTACGTTACGGTTGTCTTCACCAGCTTGGTTTGCACAACCTAAAATAACGTCGTCAATTTGGGTTAAGTCAAGTTTAGGGTTGCGCTCCTTTAAAGCTTTTAGTGGAATGGCGGCTAAATCATCAGCACGAACAGTCGCTAAGCCGCCTCCATAGCGGCCGATGGGGGTGCGAATACCATCGCAAATATAAACGTCAGTCATTCTTTTTTCCTTAGTGAGCCATTTTGGGTTTTATTAATTCAAAGCCTGATTTAAGTGCTGTAACTAAATGGTCAATTTCTTTTTTAGTCATTGGTGTCGATAAAGTTGCCGAGCAAGTATTTATCATCATAATCCCGTTGTTAAATAGATGTTCAAGTAGCTCGCTAATTAATTTACTCTCATGTTTATCCATGTATGCTTGACGATAGTTTTTAGGGGGGGTAGCTTTTAAATGTACCCTAAACATAGTGCCAGCTCCGGTTACACAGGCATTAATAGCCACATCGTTAATCATTTTACTAATCTCATCTTTGGCATAAATAGCGAGCTCATTGAGTTTCTTGACTGCCTTTTGATCAAAATCACGTAGGGCAATTAACCCTGCTGTCATGGTGATAGGGTTGGCTGAAAAAGTGCCAGAATGGGGTAATAATACTTTAGGCTGTGTAGGGTCTAACACTTCCATAACCTTATTTGAACCTGCTAGTGCTCCTGTAGGGAAGCCACCACCAATCATTTTACCCATAGCGGTTAGATCCGGTGTGGCGCTATAGTTTTGTTGAGCGCCCGCATAATTGGTTCTAAAGGTGATCACTTCATCAAACACTAATAGTGAATCATTATCGTCAGCCCATTTGCGTAGTGCACAAATAAATTCATCAGAGGCGGGTATTAATCCAACTCGATGCGGCAATAAATCAACCAGAATACAGGCAAGTTCTTCCTTATGTTGATTTAAAATAGTCATAGCACGGTCAACATCATTGAAAGGGATCACTACTACATCTTCTAATGCTTTTTCGGGTGTACCAGTGGCAACAGGAATGCTGTTAGGGTTGTTTTCATCACCCCAGTTAGCAGGAGTGGCCGTTTGACTTACTTCGGCATAATCATAAGCGCCATGGTAGGCACCTTCTACTTTGGCTATTTTGGCTTTTCCTGTATATGCGCGAGCTGCTTTTAGCATGGCCATGACCGCCTCTGTACCAGAATTTACAAAGCGAATTTTTTCAAAGCTAGGTACGCGATTACACAGTAATTGGGCATATTGCACTTCAGTTTCCGTTGCCATGGTAAAACAACTGCCTTTAGCAAGTTGCGCCGATACCGCTTCAACAATAGGTGTATAGGCATGGCCATGAATGAGAGCGGCCATATTATTGGCGAAGTCGATGCGTTTAACACCTTCAATGTCAGTAACATAACACCCTTGACCTTTTTCAGCATAAAAAGGGTAGGGCTTTCTAAAAATAGTATTTCGACTTACACCGCCGGGTAATACCTGTGTTGCTTGTGAAAATAATTTTTCGCTTTTGCTCGTCATGGAATTTATTCCTGTTTTAGTGCATTAATTAAGCTAACGCCAGTTTTTTGTTGTACATAATCAAAGCTGATATTTGGCGCCAGTTCAATTAATACAAGTCCCTTTTCGGTGACATCAATCACAGCTAAATCTGAGTAAATTCGATTTACTACGCCTTGCCCTGTTAGGGGAAAGGTGCATTCAGGTAATATTTTGGCAGCTCCTGTTTTCGTGGTGTGTTGGGTAATGATATATATAGTTTTTACCCCTGCTACTAAGTCCATCGCTCCACCAACCGCTGGAATAGCATCAGGTGCGCCCGTTGACCAGTTTGCTAAATCACCCTGCTCTGATACTTGCATAGCACCAAGTACACAAATATCTATGTGTTTTCCGCGGATCATGGCAAAGCTATCACCATGGTGAAAATAAGCAGCACCGTCAATAGCGGTCACTGGCTTTTTACCGGCATTAATCAAGTCAGGATCTAGCTCTTCTGCACTTGGTTCAGTGCCCATGCCGAGTAAACCGTTTTCGGTATGATAAATAACTTCACGGCCCGCTGGCACATATTGTGCGACCTTTTCTGGAATACCTATGCCTAAATTAACATAACTTCCATCTTTAATATCTTGGGCACAACGTTGAGCCATTTGCTCACGTGACCAGCCTAGTTGTACTGTTTGTTGGCTCATGGGTAGACAACTCCCTCTTTGACTAGTGTAGATTCTTGCAGTGGGTTACTCACTTCTACGATTTGATTTACAAAAATTCCCGGTGTGATGACGTTTTCTGGATCTATCTCACCAAGTTCAACCATTTCATTGGTTTGCACCAAAGTATGGGTGGCAGCCATGGCCATAATTGGCGCAAAATTTCTCGCTGTTTTATTAAAAGTAAGGTTGCCATATCTGTCGGCTTGCTTAGCTTGAATGAGTGCGAAATCAGCTTTGATTGCACGCTCCATCACATATTCTTGTTCTTCAAAAGTGCGTGACTCTTTACCTGCAGCTAGCGGTGTGCCGACAGAGGTCGGAGTATAAAAAGCTGGAACACCAGCTCCACCTGCACGAATACGTTCAGCTAACGTACCTTGTGGTACTAATTCCAATTCAATTTTGCCAGCATGATACAGCTCAGGAAAAACCGTGGAATTAGCAGTACGTGGATAGGAACAAATCATTTTGGCTACTTGACCATTTTCAATTAATGCGGCTAATCCAACTCGGCCACTCCCTGTATTATTGTTCACTACCGTTAAGTTTTTCGCGCCATGATCAATTAAGGCATGAATTAACTCTATTGGACTACCCGCTTCACCAAAACCGCCAATCATTACCGTATCACCGTCTTTAATTTTGGCAACGGCTGCTGCACAGCTTGTTACTCGTTTGTCTATCATTAGCTTTACTCACAAAATCAATAGTATTGATAAAATTTTTACTAAAACAGCTTGTTCGCATTGCGAACTGTTGTTACTATGTCGAACATTGGTTGTAGTGTAGAGTTGGGGCGTGTGAATGTCAAACCAAATAAGTAATAAAAAATTAGCGAAAGATATAGCTCAAAATCAAATGAGTAATGACATCAAAGCAAGTGAGTTGGTGCAGTCATTGGTAAAAGGTCTTAGGGTTATTAGCGCTTTTAACCAATACCGACCCAGTATGACTTTATCTGAAGTCGCTGCAGAAACTGACTATACACGTGCGGCAACAAGGCGTTTTTTATTAACCTTAGTTCATGAGGGCTATGCAAAACAGCAAGGCAAGCAGTTTTCATTAACGGCGAAAGTACTCGATTTAGGCTTTTCTTATTTATCTACCTTAGATATTTGGCATAGCGCTAAACCGCTAATGAATGAACTTGTTGAACAGTTGAATGAGTCATGCTCTGCTGCTGTGCTTGATGGCAGTGATGTTGTTTATGTCGCGCGTGTTGCCACCACCAAACGTGTTATGTCAATCACCTTGAATGTGGGTACTCGCTTACCTGCTTTTGCTACTTCAATGGGGAGGGTTTTGCTTGCAGACATGTCAGAACCCGCATTAAATAACTTTATAAACTCTTGTCATATTGAACAATTCACTCAATATACACTCACAGATATAAAAGCATTAAAAGTAGAAGTTGCGCAAGTTAAAGCACAAGGCTATTCACTGGTTGAGCAAGAGTTAGAAATT
>JASMAS010000047.1 GCA_030754235.1 Litorilituus sp. | reverse complement strand
AATGTAAAGAATGTGGAATAACAGACCCTCTGGATAAGGTCACCTTATGTGGCGAAACACTAACAGTTTTGATTGATAATAAAAAAATAAAACTAACTAATAGAGGGTTTAGAGTGTTTTGTGCATTATATAGATGTAAAGTTACCCCTGTTGATTTTGATTATTTACAAGAGTGGGGTTGGCCAGACAATTTAGTCGTGAGAAATAACTTAACCGTAACTATTTCAGAGGTTAGGAAGAGCCTAAGGCATACAAATCTAAAAATACACAACGTAAGAGGTTTTGGTTATGCAATTACAGGAACTTGAATGTTTAGTTTAAAAGTTTTGATTTTAGCAGTGTTATTTGGGGGAATGTCGTCGTTCACTATTCGCAAGAAGAAATATCAGTTCAAGTTTAAGTATATGACTCAAATATATGCTGTAAAAAAAACATAGGTATCGGTGCCAATAATTTTCGTTTGATGTTAAAGTAAATACACGATAGGGCTTTAAGTGGATAGATCATCCGCACTAGCCTTTACAGTTGGCTATTTACACTTTTAATACATTTAGCCTGCTGCAAAAAGATCTTAACAAAAGCGTTATGTGTATAAGGAAGTATGAGAGAACATTCTCACTATAGTTGATTATTTCTAGCTTTATTCTTTCTCTTTGAGCACCGTTAAATATACCTATAATATTCCAGCCAAACCGTAGATAACAGTTGCTTATGCTCCTACATTACTAATTTTATCCCATTATTAGGGGGGACATTAAAAATGGATATCAAG
The DNA here is from genome assembly GCA_030754235.1 of Litorilituus sp. Taxonomy (GTDB): domain Bacteria; phylum Pseudomonadota; class Gammaproteobacteria; order Enterobacterales; family Alteromonadaceae; genus Colwellia. Next base: position 3,809 of record JASMAS010000047.1, on the reverse strand, counting down.
TTAATTGCAGGTTATGCCGTCATTACAAAAACTCCCGAAGAGAGTGCAAAACTCTACAGGGATGATTTAGGTTTACCCTTACAGGAAAAAGAACAATACCTATCAATGGATAAGTTTACCGGCTCCAAGCATTTTGGCATTTGGCCGTTGGATATGGCTGCTAAATCATGCTTTGGTGCTAAACGTTGGCCTGAAAACATTCCTCAACCAACTTCGACCATTGAATATGAACTAGATAGCCCTAGTGCCGTAGCAGAAGCCGTAAGTGAAATGGAAGAAAAAGGGTATACGTTTATCCACGGAGCAAGAGAAGAGCCATGGGGGCAAACTGTTGCACGGTTGTTAAGCCCAGAAAACATATTAATAGGGTTTAGCTTTTCTCCTTGGTTTCATGAGTGAATATTTAATCATAAATAAAAAAACAAAAAAAAGTTGGCTTTTTACTTCTGCGTCGCTTATTTTAACCAACTGATAGTTAGAGATAAACTGGGTGTTATCCCCCTTAAAGGAATACCGTGATAATCAGCAATGGATTACTAAGTTTTATTAATAAAGCGATATTAAAACCTAAACGTGAGCATGTTTTGGCATTTCTTGCTAATACTAAAAATCATATAAAATTCGCGCGTACCCTAGACCATGAATTTATGAATCTTTTAGATAAGTCCAACTTTAAGGACTCTATAGATATTAATTCATCAAATGACTTAGGTTTTTTATATTGTTCAAATGGTTTTTCTACTGAAACAGAAACTCGTATCGGTGAACTTTATGGTCAAGCTCCATGGGAAGGTGGTTGGTTAATTGTTAACTTATCTGGTACTTTTGCAATATATCGTCCCGATGGAAAAATCGATGATGAAGTTTTTATCGAGCTCCAACAAAGCATTCAAACAGAAAATTTATAGTTGGGTTTTGCGCTTTCCTTGCTATTTTACCCAATTGATATTTGCCTATTGCATTAGGCGTTAAACGTATATAAAGGATCACAAATGTACCATAAGCTTTTACTGTCAATCTTTATTTTTCTCTCTTACTTCACCGTTGCTAACGGTGTTGAATTTACGAAAGGAGATTACTATATAGAGATTAAGGGCAACCTTAGTAAAGGTAAGGAAGTTACTGAATTCTTTTCTTTTTATTGCCCTCACTGTTTTAAACAAGAGCCTTTAATGAATGAGTTAATTGCATTATTACCTGCCGATGCAACGTTCAAAAAGAATCATGTTGATAATATGCCTGGGCAAAATTTATTAATAGAACAGGCATTAACAAAAGCTTTAATTACAGCTGATATTTTAAAAGTAAAAGAAATAATTGTTCCTGCCATCTTTAAATATATACATACAGACAAGGCTAAATTTTATAATGAAAAGGATATTAAAAATATCTTTTTAATTCATGGTGTTGACGAGAATGCATTTGATAAAACATTTGCAAGTTTTCATGTAGCTAACCAATTCAAAAAAATGCAAAAGAAAACTAAATATCTACGTCAACAAGGTATAGGTTCGGTACCAACACTTATAATAAATGGTAGGTATAAACCTCTAACAAACAATATAAAAAGTATGGATGAATATAAAAAACTTATCTCATATTTATTAAATAAAAAAGTTTAATTTGCTACTGAGTATTATTGCAAGGCACTTTAAAAGATAAAGGATCCTTATGCGAAGCTACGCACTCATTCTTATCATCAGCTTTATACTTTGTAGCTGCACGGGTAAAGACCGTGAAGAAAACTCAAACAGCAAAGCGCTTTTAGTCAATAAAATCAGCGTTGACACAACTAAAAGTGAAGCTATAAAGCAAATAGTGTTTACCTTTAATCAGCAGGTTGCGCTATTAGGTGCGGTCCCTAGTCAAAGTCAGATCAACGCGGTATCTATTTCACATGGCCTAAATAAGCGCTGTACCTGGCGCTTTGTTACCTTAAAGCAAATGGCTTGTGAGCTGAACGAGCGCTTAAGCTACTTAACGACTTATAAAATAACTATCAGTAACTCTTTTAAGGCGTTAGAACAGCAGTTAGCACAGCAAAAAACGGTTAATATCAGTACGCCTGTACCGCCAATAAGTATTGACTATGAAGGGGATTATGATCAATTTCCCAGTTCAATTACCTTACTCGACAATCGCACTACGGATATTCCCGTAAACGCTTTAGATGAATCGCTATTATTGAAGCTTCCAAATGGTAGCTATAAAGCGTTACATGTTGTTGCTTCAACCGAAAATTATCGACAAGGAGCGCTAAATATTTCACTAGAGCAGGGCGCTAACTCATTACCTGAGGGCTACTACGAAATTGTGCTCCCTAAGGGCTTTCAACCAAGTAATTCACAGATAACGTTACCAGAAGAAACTGTTTTAAGCGGTTTTTGGTTTAGTAGCCAATACAAATTTCACGGTTTTGCCTGTGAAAGTGAAGACTATACTAAGCGCTTTGAAAATGTTGAATTACTTGAAAATGGTATATTGCCCTGTGCTCCAGAGAAGATTTCTCTTAAATTTTCCATGCCTGCTGGCGATAGAAAGAGCGACTCATCCGCACGTTTTAATCCAAACAAACAAGTTGATTGGTTAGTTGGAGATGATTACAAGGTAGGGCGAATATCAAGAGAAAAGCGTATGTTTTATCATATGTTTTATTTAAATGGTGATACCTCATACACATTAGATTTAAGCAAAATAAAATCAATGACGGATAAATTAATAGATAAGCCGCAACGCATAGCCTTTACTACTCAAGCTGCTACACCTCAATGGCATTTTGATGATTCATTTGGCACTGTAGTAGAAACGGACAGAAAGGGTTTACCGGTAATATTGCGCAGAAATGTTGAAGAGATCCACCAAGACGTTACCCCAATAAATACCCACCAAGAACTGCTTTCTTTTTTAAAGGGTAACTCATCGAACAGCTACAAAAATATACTTAAACCAACGGACTCTACAATAAAGAAAATGAGCGAACAGCCCATTGATTTTAGAAAACATTTATCCTCAAAAAGCGGTTTAGTACATGTGAAATTGAACGGAGTAAGTTCTGCTCACTTTGGGCCACAAAAAACATCACTTCAAACTAAAAGCTTTATGGCTCAATCAGCCGATCACAATGTGGCGATTTGGCATCAACAAGACCTACTCTTACAAGTGGTTAACTGGCAAGCAAAACCCATTGCTAATGTTGAAGCATTTTTAGTCTGTGAAGGCCAAACAGAATCTCTCGTCATTGGTTCAACTAAAGAAGATGGCGTACTTTGGGTTAAATCGAAGCAATGGCAAGAAATTTATCAAGAGCATGGCCAACAAGCATGTTGGATATGGACACAGCTATCTAACAAAATTTCAGCAATAAAACTTCCAGCGGTTACCAATTCTATTAAGAACACTCAAAATGTATTCGCTTGGTCAGCTCAGCCAATTTATCAACCAGGTGAGCAGGTAAGAATAGGCTTAATAGCGAGAAGTAGAGGTAATAATGGTCTGGTACCAGTTACAGATCTAAGTAACTTTGAAGTGGAGTTACTGCTGCCAGAGCATAATGAATCAGTTCCTCTAACAATGAGTACAAGTACCTCTCAAGGGTTTTCTAATACAACATATGAGTTAGCCCAAGATACACCTATAGGTTACTACCGTATTCATTTAACTGATAAGCGTACAGGGGCAGTAGAAACGGTAGGCCACTTTATGGTTGCTGAATTTACACCACCAGAATTTGAGCAATTTATTAAGGTGCCAGCAGCAGTTAAAGTCAAACAATCATTCAAAGCAAATATAACAGCTAGAAGAATGAATGG
>JASMAS010000046.1 GCA_030754235.1 Litorilituus sp. | reverse complement strand
ACCACAGGTCGCGTGAAATTTTTCATCAGTAATCCTTTAGGTAATATTGTCCTAGGCGCTGCAAACGTTAATGTTATGTTGTGTGAACAGCGCTGTTAATTTAGGTTCGGGTGTGTAACCCACTGTTTTAAATACGAGAGTGCCTTGAGTATTAAAAAATAGCATCATGGGCACAGGACTTTTGCTACCTATAGCTTTAATAATTGTGTTGTTGGCTACATAGGCGGGGAAAGTGTTTTTTTCTCGTTGTAATGCTTTGCGTAGTTTTTGTTTGCTACCCTGTACGCCGAGCATAACAGTTTGTATGTTAGGGCAGTGTTGATGTAGTTTTTTTAGGGCTTTATGTTGGCGCTGGCACCAGCGACAGTTAGGCATAAAAAAGGCCGTTATTAAGGGCTTTCCTTGAAAGTTAGCCAGTGTTTGCTTAACTGGTTTTTCGTGGTTGTTACTATTAAGGCGTAACATGGATTGCTGGTAAATACTTTCGCCACTAGCGAAAAACGCTAATGGTGATAAGCAAATTAAAAGTAGTACCTTAATAAGGCTAGAATTCATATTTGAGTCCAGCGTAGGCGGTTCTTCCCCGTAATGGACCATAAATGTAGACCACATCATAGTTACCTTCTGCATCGAACATGATAGGGCTTTGCATATCATCAGCTTGGTTATAGTCGAGTAAGTTTGTTGCCCCAATATAGACTTTCAAAGCTTTACTTAGGGCTTTGACTATTTTTAAATCAACAGTGAAATATGAGGGTGCCATGGTGCTTTTCTTTTCAGTGGCGTCGTTGCGATTGTAACCATCATAACCATAATCACTTAAATCACGACTACCTACCCAAGTTGCCGATGTGATGATATCCCAACCTTGATAATCCCAGTCTGAACTTAAGGTTATTCGTTGTTCTGCTGGTGCAATGGCGAAAGACTCTTTGAAGGTTTCGTCATAGTTGTATTGCTCAATAATGGCTGATAGTGCTAATTCTTCAAAGATTTGATAATTTATTGCCAGATCAATAGCGGTTACTGAAGCAGCCTTCTCTAATTGTGTTAGTACTGGTGTGCCTTCTTCGGTATGCTCTAATGTGGCTAAGTGATCTACTTGCGTATAAGCAAAAGATAAGGTTGAGGTCAGTTTGTTGTTATCGTAGTTTAGTGAGTAAGTGGCGCTGTTTGAACGTTCAGGTTGGTCAACTTCAACTAAGTACCCTTTGCCCGAATCAAGTATGCCGTGATCGCTTTCGAAAAAAGACAGTGGCGCACGGTAGCCTTGACCAAAAGATAAACGTGATGTGAATTGTTCGTTATGTAAGTAACGCATATCAATACGTGGTGAAAACAAGGTTTTGTTTATTTCTGTGCCGGGCTTTGAGCTATCAACAAAATTTGCTTGAATATTATCAATACGAATTGCTGTTGCTAGTTCAAAATCTTCATGTGGTGTCCAGGTATCTTGAATAAAAATGCCTTTGGTAATGTAGTCAAAGCTATCTTCTACGTAGTTGTCTAATAGCTCTAAGGCTCTTGAGTCGGAGCGCATTTGTTCATGACGAATATCACTACCAAAAGTGAGTAAGTGACTGTCATTGAGGTAATAGTTTGCACGAATGCTAGCATAGAGCATGGTATCTTCAGCGTAATAATCTACGCCTTCGTAGAAAGAGTCTTGAATGTGATTTATGGAGGCTAGGCTAGTGGTAATGTTAAAATCACTGTTGATTTCATGTAACCAGCTGATAGAGACTTCCTCTCGGTCTGTTTTTACCCACTCTGCCGTTTCCCATGGGTTACCAATGTAGGTTTTGCGTACGTCGTTATCTACAAAAAGATTATCAGCCTCACCGTAAGCTACGCTAGATAATGCGTCTGATATACTGTGTACAGTATCACCTAATACTGGGCCACCAAAAACCTCTGAGTTACTTTGGTTGTAACGAATTCGTATATTGTCGGTGTGGCTAAAATCGTGGGAAAAATAAATGGTCATCGATGAGTTGGTTAAGACTGGATTTTCACTTACACCATTGTTATCACCGTCAAATTGATCTCTGTTATCGTACTGACCTACTAAGGTAATATGGCTATTATTGTCTTCACTGACTCCCATCGCCATAATAGAGGCTTTTCTGTAGCCTAGTTCACCAGCAGATAAGTTAACTTGTACTTCTCTTTCTGTGGCATCTTTGGTGACCATATTTACTGTACCACCAATAGCTTCCGGTGCGGTTAATGAGGCTCCTGCGCCGCGAGCAATTTCTATTGCGCCTATGCCAGTGGCGGCAACCGAGTCCATACCATAAAAGCCTGAAATCATGGTGTGCATTGGAATGCCATCTATTAACACATTGGTATGCTCACCTTTCATACCGTTGATCATGATGCGTTTGGCACCACACATGGAACATTCGTTAGAAACTCGAATGCCAATGGCGTTTTGAATAGCATCTGCCAAACTAGCCGCTTGGGTATTTTCGATAAATTCATCAGTGAGTAATTCAGTTTTAGCAATATTGTCTTTTAAGGCACCTGAACTGGTTAAACGGCGGCGTACACCGAACACTTCAATTTTTTCAATATTTTCTTCGATGATTTGTTCTGTTTGGTTTTTTTGGTCACCATTAGCAACGGCATAGCTGGAAAGAGCGCACAACAATGCACAAAAAACACTGGATTTTATTCTCATAGAATTTTTTAACCTTGGAATTAGAATACTGATAATTTCAGCAATATAATTTTCGTTGATGAAATATTGACTACTTGTAAACAAGTAGATCTAACAATGCAGTGTAAATGATAATGGTTCTCATTTGAGATTACAATGGGAGTTTGCCGTTTTGTTGTGCTAAATCAAGGTTCCTATTTGATAAAGGTGAGTGCTTGGTGGGATTTTATTTGCAGAGAAATTTGCTGTCCAAGATGAAGTAAGGTTTCACTATAAAAGCTAAGTTTGTGAAATGCTAAGTTGTCGGTATTATCTAAACTACTTAAATCGTAATGATAGCCTTGCTCAGTAACTTGAATGTAGTCAACTTGAACGTTAGCCTTGCCTTGTTCAATGAGCTCAATATGTTTATTTTTTAATAACAGTTGTTGGTTCTCTTGGGTAATCTGTGCAATTGAGTTTGAATAAAAGCTGCCGATGGCCGTGATATATTGAACTTTATGGGTGTTGATCTGCTTTATTTGAACAGGGATCCAGCTGCCCAGCTGTAGAAAGTCAGCGACTTGCCAGTTTTTGGGTTGTTGGCAAACATGAGCTGGTGAACCCGTTTGTAAAATTTTTCCTTGGTGCATTAGTGCTATTTTATCGGCAAAGGTAAATACTTCGTCTTTGTTGTGGGTAACAAAAATTGCCGTCATCTCTAACTTTTTCAATAATAGACGCATTTCTAGCATAAGTTCATTACGTAGTCGGGCGTCTATATTAGAAAAAGGTTCATCTAACAATAATAATTTTGGTTGCGGAGCGAGTGCTCTCGCGATAGCAACACGCTGCTGTTGACCACCTGAGAGTTGATGGGGAAAGCGTTTTTCTAACCCTGAAAGTTCGAGTAGCGCTAGCAGTTGTATTATTCGCGTTTGTTGTTCAGTTTTAGCCAGTTTATTGATACCAAAACAAATGTTTTGCTCAACGGTCAAATGGGGAAATAGTGCATAATCTTGAAATATCATGCCAATATTTCTGTGCTCTGGGGCGGTAATGTTTTCAGGAGTAATCGCGGGATTATTGGCTATTTGAATTTGCCCATGACTTTGTTCAATAAAGCCGGCAATGGTGTTTAATAGGGTTGTTTTTCCGCAACCGCTAGAACCAACCAAACCAAGAATTTCACCCGCACAGAGCCTAAGTTCAATTCCCGATAAAATTTGCTTTTTTTGTAGCTCGACAGACAGTTTACTGATCGTTAATAACTCGCTCACGGTTGTTCCTCAGTGTTGTTATTATGGCTGTCATTTTTATGTTGATTAAGCCACACAATAGGTAATAAACCTAGTAAAACAATGAATATGGCGCCTAAGGCTCCTTGCTCTAACATTTCATCAGAAATAAGTTGATAGATGTGGGTGCTTAAGGTCTCATAATTAAAAGGTCTTAATAATAATACTGCCGGTAATTCTTTCATTGCTTCAACAAAGACTAATAGCCAGGCAACCCAAATGGATGACTTTAGTAAGGGAATATGAATTTTAGTTAATGTTTTTATTAAACTAGCGCCTAAACTGGCCGGGGCATAATCAAGAGATTTTGGGATTTGTTTAATACCGCTATCAATAGTGCCATTGGCAATTGCGGCAAAACGCACTATATACGCAAAAATAATCGCAAAGATTGAACCAGACAATAATAACCCAGGTCTTTTTAACCCTAGCAAATGAGCAATGTCATTAATGAAATAATCGATAGGTGCGAAAGTTGATAACATTGCCATGGCTAATACTGTACCAGGAATAGCGTAGCCGAAACCTGAAATTTGCATGGGTAGGCTGCGCCATTTTCCGGTGGTTAATCGTTTAAATAAGGTGAAAAGCATAGCCAAAATAGTGGTCAGGCTTGCTGCCCAAACTGCAATTTCAATGCTGTTAATACCTGTTGGCACAAGCAATAAAAACTGTTCAAAATTACTGTGTTGCCAAGCCATAATAACTAACAGAATAAAAGGTAAAATAAAGCCAGCAATGGCAAGCAACCAGCAAAAACTGCTGGCAAAAAACTGTGCAGAGATAGAGAGGTTTATCAGTTGATGATTTTTATTAATTCGATTTGATTGGTGTGCTTGGCCAGCCCGTGCGCGTTGCTCTATTACTAGGGTGAAAAAAATAAACAACATCAACACGCTGGCTAAGGCATTGGCCGCAGCTAAGTCACTATACCCTAGCCAAGTATCATAAATAGCCGTGGTTAAGGTGTTTACAGCAAAATATTGTACGGTGGCAAAATCAGCTAAGGTTTCCATTAAGACCAAACTTGCAGCCACGGCAATAGCAGGTCTAGCTAATGGCAGCGCAACCTTATAAAAGCTCTGTGTTGCGCTTAAGCCCAATAACCGACTTACTCGCAATAGGTTTTGATCTTGCTGTTCAAAGGCGGTTCGTGCCAACATATAGATATAAGGAAAAAGGACTAAGGCAATAATAATACTGGCGCCACCTAAGGTGCGAATATCAAAAAAAACATAATCACTGGGTGACTGCCATTGAAACCAAGCACGCATAGTACGTTGTACAGGCCCGGCATAATCAAATAGATCGGTATAAAGGTAAGCAACTAAATAGGCGGGCATTGCCAGTGGCAACATTAAAAGCCAGCGTAGCACGGCTTTACCTTTAATGTTGGTATGAACAATTAACGCGGCACTAATCACTCCAAATATTATCGATAATATGACGACAAAAACACCTAGTAATAAGGTGTTCGCAATATAGTCAGGCAATACTGTTTGCCATAGATGGCTAAATAAATCTGTTGAAACACTTACGCCAGCGGCTAACATCACCAATACAGGTATCATCAGTAATAATGATGTTATATATATAGGGCTACGTAATAGCGCTTTTCGCCCACGTTTGTTTTTGACTATTTTTGTCACAAAGAATCATCTAATTATTTGAAATAATTTATAGGTCAAACCTAGCTTTATCTATTAATTTTAATGCTAATTTTCTATTTTTCGCAATTGTTTCTAATGATAAAGTATCGGCTTTAAAGTCACCCCATGACGCGACTAATTTTGAGGGTGCTACACCGGGACGTACAGGATATTCCATATTCGTTTCAGCATACAGTTGTTGTGCTGGCTTGGAAACTAAAAATGCCATCAACGCTTTGGCATTGTCTAAATTTGGAGAGTGTTTTGCTAAACCAATACCTGAAATATTAACGTGAGCTCCGCGATTATTTTGATTAGGAAAGTTGATATTAACCCCATCGGCCCAAACTTTTTGATTTTTATCTTTAAGCATTTTGCCAAAATAATAGCTGTTACCTAACGATATGTCACATAGGTTTTGATGAATGGCCTGTACTTGACCTCTATCATTGCCCTGTGGTTTTCGTGCTAAATTAGCTTTAAAGCTTTCTAACCAAGCGAGTGTTTTTGTTTCACCATGTTCAGCTATCATTGAGGCAACTAATGCTACGGTATAAGGGTGTTTACCACTACGGGTACAAATACGACCCTTATATTGACTGTCCGCTAAATCTTCATAGCTAATATTTATATCACCTAAACGTTTAGAAGAATAGATATTACGAACACGGGTTGTTAAGGCGAACCAAGTATTGTCTGTAGAACGGTATTGGCTAGGAATGGCATCAATCAAGACTTCAGCGTTGTTTGCTTGTAATAAATCACGATCGCGTAGTTCAATTAAACGACTGATATCTGTAGTCAGTAAAATGTCGGCAGGGCTATATTGACCTTCGCGGGCTAGGCGTTCAGCCATCCCTTTTTTGGCAAAAACCACATTGACTTTGATACCTGACTGTTTAGTAAACTGTTCAAATAAAGGTTCAACCAAAAAGGCTTGTCGGTATGAGTACACATTAACTTCGTCAATCGCTGAAGCAGAGAATGTTGTTATGATTAACGAGATAGATATGATGGTCTTAGAAAAAAAATTTATTAATTTTTGGAGCATTAAACCTACTTTAGCCTTATATCAGGCAGTAATATTGATAATAGAGAAAAGAATATCGTAAATACACCACAAAGTAAATGATAACAGTTCTTATTTGGGGTGTGTTAGCTGATTAGCGCTAGGGTTGATTTGTTTTGTTATCAACACTAGCGCAAGCATGAACGCAAGTAAATTATCAAGGTTATGATTTTTTAGGTGCTTTGGCTAACACTGCCGTTAATAACTGCCAATATTGCTCTACGGTGCTGATCTGGATCTTTTCATCAGGCGAGTGAGGAAATTTTATTGTTGGCCCAATGGATACCATATCCCAGTGCGGGTATGCTGTTTTAAATAAACCACATTCTAACCCCGCATGAATGACCATAACCGCAGGTGTTTTGTCGAATAATTCTTGGTAAGTTTCACTGACGGTTTGCATAATGGCTGAATCTGTATTGGGTTTCCAACCCGGATACGCCCCTGAAAATGTTATGTCAGCACCTGCTAATTCAAATACTGATTGTACGGTTCGCTGAGTCTCTACACGGCCATCGTCATGTAAACTACGAATTAGCGCAAGTGCGTTGAATTTACTGCCTCGTGTTTGAACAACACCTAAGTTAAGGGAGCTTTCAACAATGCCTTCAATGTCATCACTCATGCGAATTACACCATTTGGGCAAGCATTTAATGCACGCAATATTCGGCTTTGTATGCTTTTTTGCCAACATTGCTCGAAGTTCTCTGGTGATATTAATAGCATATCAATATCAGTTTCAATGGCGCTTAAATTGGTTTTTATCGTGGTTAAATATTGTGTTAAAGCTGCTTTTAGTGGTTCTACATGTGTGTTGCTAACAACAAAACTAGCATTCGCCTCACGTGGAATAGCATTGCGTAAGCTGCCGCCATTAAGCTCAGTTAAACGAATATCAAATTCATTACTGGCATCTAATAAAAAACGCACTAATAATTTGTTAGCATTTGCGCGTCCGGTGTGAATATCTACACCTGAGTGTCCACCTTTTAATCCTGAGATAGATAGATTAAAAGCTTGGTAGTTATACGGTACCTCATCAAAATTTAAGTCAAATGTGGCTGAGCCATCAATGCCGCCAGCACAGCCCATGTATACTTCGCCTTCTTGCTCTGAGTCGGTATTAATTAAAATATCTCCCTCAAGCCAGTTAGGTTGTAAACCAAAAGCACCTGTCATACCTGCTTCTTCATCAATGGTGACTAAAACCTCAAGCGGGCCATGGGGAATTTCATCACTGGCTAAGACTGCAAGTGCAGAGGCTAAGCCTACACCATTATCTGCCCCTAACGTGGTGCCTTGGGCAGTGACCCAGTCACCGTCACTTTCTGTTACTATATAAGGGCGAATAGGGTCAACTAAAAAATCATGGTTAGTGTCATTGTTTTTTTGTGGAACCATGTCCATATGGGCTTGTAATATAATGCCTTTTCTATCTTCCATGCCTTTGGTAGCCGGTTTTGCTATGGCAAGGTTGCCTACGTCGTCTTCTTTGACCGCTAAACCAAGATCTTTCGCCCAATCCTGAATCCAAAGAGAGATTTTTTGTTCATGCTTAGAGGGATGTGGAATGCTGCAAATTTTTTCAAATAATTGCCATAAACTGTTTGGTTGTAGTTGTGATAATGTGTTCATGAGGTGTCCTTTATTTTGATCTTGATATTCTGAAGTTGGTTGTAAGGCTATTTGCTTGCCATTAAAAATTGCCATTGTTCATTAAAACTCTCACTAGGTTTCTTTTCAAAGCCAGAGCGAACATATTGACTTATTTTACCTTCAGCAAAAGAGACTAATATATTGGCTAGCGCTTGCTCACTAATTGAAAATGCCTTGCCTTCTCTTAATTTTCGTTCACGTAAAACTTGTTTAAATTGAGATTCAAGTTTTTCAAAAAACTGATGTACGCGCGTGCGCAGTCGTTCATTTTCGCCCATCAGCGCATCACCAGATAAAATGCGACACATGCCTGGGTTACGTTCAGAAAACACGAGTAATACATGTAAAATATGATGACAACGTACTAATGTTTCTTTGTGATCGCTGAGTATTAAATTAATTCGCGTAAAAATAGACTCTTCAATAAAATCAATTAAACCCTCAAACATACGAGCTTTTGAGGGAAAGTGACGATATAAAGCGGCTTCTGAAACACCAACTTCACCGGCCAATTTAGCTGTAGTGATACGTTGGCCGGGACAGTCTTCAAGCATTAGCGCCAAGCATTGCAAAATTTGTTCTTTACGATTGGGTTTGGCGTTTTTTTTCTCGCTTGTGGTCATCATGTTTTTACTCTTAAGTTATTGTTTCTTTATTGAATTTTTAGCGGTGTAGTGCTGATTAATCAATAACACTAAATGGTTTGCAACCAGTTGTTTATTTGCTAATGGAATATCCGTTTTATCTATTGTGCTATATAACGTCAGGGCATTGTTGTCGCTATTAAAGCCTTGGCCTGATTTAGCGACATCATTGGCGGCAATGAGATCTAAATTCTTACGCACCAGTTTACCACGAGCATATTGTTCAACGTCTTGTGTTTCAGCTGCGAAGCCAACCATAAAAGGTTTGTTAGCTAAGCTGGCGACATCGGCGACAATATCATGATTTCTGACGAGATCAAGTTGCATTGCGTCATTATTTTTTTTGATTTTTTGTGCGGATACATTGGCGACTCGATAGTCAGCGACTGCGGCACACGCGACAAAGGTGGTGCCGTCAGGAGCATACTTCAAGGCTTGTTGATGCATTTCTTCGGCGCTGTTTACTTGAATTACATGGCAACCTATGGGAGGAGTAATAGCGACAGGGCCCGAAATTAAGGTCACTTTAGCTCCGGCACTTACGGCAGCATGTGCAATGGCATAGCCCATTTTTCCTGAACTATGGTTTGATATATAGCGTACAGGGTCTATGGCCTCACGTGTTGGGCCCGCCGTAATGACCCAATGTTGATTTTCTAAATATTTCTCAGCAAAAAAATCATTACATAAAGTGACCAACTCGCTTACTTCAAGCATACGACCTAAGCCAATATCGCCGCAGGCTTGTTCGCCTGCGCCAGGCCCCCAAATGTGGTAAGTACGACTTGTGAGCTTAGCAATGTTTTCTTGGGTTGCTTGAGCGTGCCACATTTGCTGGTTCATCGCAGGTGCTATGGCAACTGGCGCTGTGGTTGCTAAACACAGTGTTGATAATAAATCATTAGCCATACCACAAGCTATTCGGGCAATAATATCCGCAGTTGCTGGTGCAATAACAATAATATCAGCCCATTTAGCCAATTCAATATGACCCATAGCTAGCTCTGCTTGCGTATCAAGCAAGCTATCGGAAACAGGGTTGCCAGACACCGCTTGAAGAGTGAGTGGGGTAATAAAGGCCTTAGCACCTTCTGTCATAACCACCCGTACATCAGCCCCTTGCTCTTTGAGGCGACGTACTAAATCGGGAGTTTTATAGGCAGCAATGCCACCACTGATACCAAGAACAATTTTTTTGTCCTGTAAAATTTGCATAAGCTGCTAATCTTAATGATGTAAATAATTGTGGCAGTAAGATAGCATTTATTATCAATATTGAAAAATATAGTGAAGGAAAATCTGATCGAAAATAAAGCAAGGAGGCAACTTATGTTACCGGCGCGATCACTAGAAGGTAAAAATGAGCTAAACCTGAGTTTGAAGTATTGGCCGGAAATGGAGCGGCCAAGAGAAAAGTTATTGCATCTTGGTGCACAAAGTTTGAGTGATGCAGAGCTGTTAGCTATTTTTTTAAGAACAGGTGTACAAGGCTGTAATGTTGTCGATTTAGCCAGAAAATTACTCAATAAATTTGGTAGTTTAGCCAATATTTATCGCGCTAGCGAAGATGAATTTTGCCAACATCATGGCTTGGGAAAAGCTAAATTTGTGCAATTACAAGCTTGTTTAGAAATGTCTAAACGTTATCTTGGTGAACAATTAGTTCAGCAGGGAAGCGTACTAACTTCCTCACAGGCAACGCGAAATTATTTAATTGGCGAGTTGCGTCATGAAAGCCGAGAAGTGTTTGCGGTATTATTTGTTGATAACCAACATCAAATTCTAAAGTTTAAACGACTCTTTTTTGGCACAATTGATGCCGCGACCGTTTATCCCCGCATAGTAGTAGAGCAGGCTTTAAAATTTCATGCCGCTGCAGTCATACTCGCTCATAATCACCCTTCAGGTGTTGCAAAGGCGAGTCTTGCCGATAAAAAAATTACCCAAAGGCTTGAACAAGCCTTGCAACTTATTGATGTAAGGGTGCTTGATCATATGATAGTGGCAGGAAATCAGTGTTATTCCTTTGCTGAAAATGGTGAAATATTATCGCGATAGGTTGTGTATATTAGATGCGGCCACCCTTTAACGTAATATTCTTGGATGCGCTATTTAACCAAAAACACCAGGAGTAAACTGAGCAATGATTTGCATTAAAAATTAGGTTATATACTCGCCTGTTGTGCGGTTTTTGCTCGGTTGTTTGAGGTAATATGACCAACCTGCAGGTAAATAAACCACACGTTGCTTACTTTTCTTCTTGTTGCTGTTCCCTTAACTTATTGATTTTTAATGGGTAAGGTAAAAAAGCCTGCTTTTTTTTATTAAAGGTAGCATTCATTATTCACTTTCACTATAATATGCCACCTTTTTCAGGATCCTGAGGCGACGGTCTTGGGGAAATATAGCTCGAGCTGAAATTAATTTTGGAGTGACTCAAATGTCTAAAGTTTGCCAAGTAACAGGCAAGAAGCCAGTCGTAGGGAACAACCGTTCTCACGCAAGAAACGCGACACGTCGTCGTTTCTTACCTAACCTTCAATCTCACCGTTTTTGGGTAGAGAGTGAAAATCGTTTCGTTAAATTACGTTTAACTCCGAAAGGAATGCGTATTATCGATAAAAAAGGTATTGATGCAGTATTAACTGATATCCGTGCCCGTGGCGAAAAAGTTTAACCACGCGTTAACTTTTAAAACAGTAAGGAAATTATTATGCGCGATAAAATTCGTTTAGTTTCTAGTGCCGGTACTGGTCATTTTTATACTACAGATAAGAATAAAAAGACTATGCCTGAAAAAATGGAAATCAAAAAGTTTGATCCAAAGGCACGTAAACACGTAATGTACAAAGAAGCTAAAATTAAGTAATTATTTTTACTTCTAACAGTACATTAATAAAAAACCCAGTTTTCACTGGGTTTTTTTATGCGAAAAAATCAGTATTATACACTCAAACCCTTTTGATGTTCGCACTATGAAATTATCTCGTTCTGCTTGGAATAACGTTATTATCTTTTCAGTAATGATAATTATCTTACTGATCAATACCACCAATGATCGCCTTTTTCCAGAAGGAGAAACCGTAAATAATAAACTATTATTGCCTGAGCATAGTGTTATTTTAACATTCACTGTGCTCTTTCCCGAACAGTCAACCATTGCTTTTGAGCGTATAGGGAAAGCTTGGCAAATGACTAGTCAGGGACGATTAGCTGAATTAACTAATCAACAAATTGAGCAAGTTATGTTTTCATGGCAACACAGTAGTGGCTTAGTACAAGCGGCTGAAATACTCATTGATAGTACCAAGGGAGTTGAGGTTATTATTGCGCTAGCTGGCGTTGAGCCAGAGCAGGCTTTCACTTTATATCCGCTTGGGGATCAACTCTTGGTGTTTAATCATCAAAAAGCAATATGGTTAGCTATGCCAGCAGCATTAGCGTATCAGCTTATCCCAACCTTTTAAATTCTGTTGAGTAGAATATGCCCGAATTACCCGAAGTAGAAGTATGTCGATTAGGAATTAGCCCTCATATTATTGATGTTGAAGTGAGTGATGTTATCGTGAGAAAAGCCCAGTTAAGGTGGCCAATACCTGAAGCCGTGCAGCAGCTTACTAAGCAAACCGTGCTGGCTGTTGATAGACGTGCTAAATATTTGCTGATACGCTTTAGTGCAGGCACCTTGTTATTGCATTTAGGTATGTCAGGAACTATCCGAGTGATTGACCAGTCAACCCCTGTTGCTAAACACGATCATTTTGATTTAGTCTTTAAAAATGGCAAGGTATTACGGTTAAATGACCCACGTCGTTTTGGTGCTGTTCTCTGGTTTGAACAACATAAAGACGAACAGGGAGTATTAAGTAAATTAGGACCAGAGCCATTAAGCGAAGAGTTTTGTCATGGTTATTTATTTTCTAAAGCAAAAAATAGAAAATTAGCGGTTAAAACCTTTTTAATGAATAACCAAATTGTTGTTGGGGTGGGCAATATTTACGCCAATGAGGCACTATTTCAAGCAGGTATTTTACCGACTGCAGTGACAGGCGATATTTCAGCGAAACGTTTTGACAAATTAACAGACATCATCAAGCAGATATTAAGCGCTGCTATTGAACAGGGGGGAACGACGCTAAAAGATTTTACTCAAGCTGATGGTCGCCCAGGATATTTTGCACAATCATTGTTGGTTTATGGGCGAGCAGGAGATGCTTGCTTTGTCTGTGGAGAGATACTAAAAGAAGTCAGACAAGCAAGCCGCAGCTCTGTATATTGTCTAACTTGTCAGCAAGCTTAATCATTTAGTTTTTCTCCAATGCCTCTTTGACAATAGGATGAACAAATTGGCTAACATCACCATTATGTAGGGCGACTTCTTTTACCAGTGTTGATGAAATAAAAGAGTTGGCTTCAGCAGGCGTTAAAAAGACACTTTCTAATTGGGGTGATAAACGTCTATTCATGTTCGCCAGTTGAAACTCGTATTCAAAATCTGACACCGCACGTAAACCACGTATTAAGACTTTAGCTTGATGGTTTCGGGCAAAATCTACCAATAAACCACTAAACCCAACCACAGTAACATTGTCGAGATCTTTTGTTACTTGTTTAATCATTTCAACACGTTGTTCTAGGCTGAAGCGAGGTTTTTTACTGGGGCTTGAAGCGACACCAATAATAACTTCGCTAAACAAATAACTTGCCCGAACAATTAAATCAGAGTGGCCGTTGGTGACAGGATCAAATGTTCCAGGATAAATAGCTTTTATAGTCATATGATTACGCTTTACTTATCTATTTTATTTACAAAAGATTTTAATATTGTACTGACTTGGTCATCGTTTTGACAGGGAGTGGGGTTAAAAAGTGATAGTAAATGCATAACTAGTTGACAACATTTGTTAAAGTATTTACTCAAAAAGCTTTAAGTTTAATGATTTTTGATAGTATGATAGAAGCCTCGGAAGTCAAGTTCCTCTTGGTTTACCTCTAGTAAAGGAAAGAAGTTATTTGTATGAAGACCCGCGATAAGATCATTCAAGCTAGTATTATATTATTTAATGAGCAGGGAGAGCGCAATGTAACGACCAATCATATTGCTGCTTATTTAGGGATTAGTCCGGGAAATTTGTATTATCATTTTCGCAATAAAGAAGACATTATTCTGTCTATTTATGAAGAATACGCGCGTAATTTACTGCTAGATACTATTCCAAAGGTTACCAGCGAAGTAAAACCTCTGGATACCATTATTTTATATATGGATGCGGTATTTCAGATGATGATGAAATTTCGCTTTTTTTATAGCAACCTACCTGTATTACTGGATAAAAACCCAAGCTTACGTGAAAAATATGTTGAGGTTCAACACTCCATTGCTGAACGTGTAAGCCAGCTTCTGCTTTCGCTACGAAGAGCTAATATTATTGATTTTGCTGATGAAGAGCTTACTGATATGGTGAGTATTTTACGTTTAATCAATACCTTTTGGTTAAGCTTTTATCAAACGCAAAATATTGTCACTGAAATTAATGACTCGGTATTTTATCAAGGTGTATTAAAAATATTAGCTATTTTACGTCCTTATACAACACAAGAAGCTTTACCTGAACTAATAAAAGCAAGAGACATGTACCAACAACGTTATCAAGACGCCTTAGATGTTGCGTAAGTCGGCCAAGGTATAAATTTTACTCGCTCATATTTACTCTATTTATACCCATGACCATGTCAATACTTATGGTGCAGTGAAGTGTAAAACTAAATGAGATATGTGTGTTCTACTGTTCAGAGTAACCTTTTAACAGTGATTTCCAGTTGTCTTGGTTAAAATGAAATGTTGGCAGTTGATTGAATTCTTTTAAAAAGGATCGCTGTAACCTTGCTATATTGGCTTGTTGCCAACTTTTGTTGTTGTTAGCTTTTATTTCTCCGCGATCAAAATCAATAACAAAGACCTCATGATTGCTATTTATTAAAATATTGTGAGCGTTTAGGTCGTGGTGATATATGCCATTATCATGAAAACGTTTGATAGTCTCGCCTACTTTTTTCCATACATTATCTGTTAATGTTTGTTTCGATAATATTGCGACTAAGTCTTGAGCATTTTCTATGCGACTACTGAGTAAATCAGCCTGATACAATACTCCTTGCTTTTTAACGCGATAAGCAATGGGTTTAGGTGCAGGTAAGCCAAGTTGTTGCATAGTACCCAACAAAGCAAACTCTTTGGCTGCTCGTGTATTTTTTTGTGAGCTAAACCAATAACTGTCATGGATAAGTTTACCAATTAATCCACCACGATAATAATGGCGAAGTACCCAATGTTTAGTACTTTGATAACAAATAAACCAAGTGGTGCCTCGCCCTTGAGCTTTGCCTGTAACAGCATTTTGTTGCAGCCAAAAGTCTGCATTTAGCATAACAGGAGAAAAATCTTTTATTTCATTTTGGTCGTATTGACAGTAAATGTTACCTTGTTGGAGTATTTTTATCATTGTTATTTTAGCTGCTGATTAATGTCTGAGTTTGAGCTAATGCTTTGGCGCTTGCTCCTTGATTAGCTAACACTACTTTATGGGCATTGTTACCTAACAACTCTGCTTTGGGTTGATCTTTTAGTAATAAGTTTACCTTTTTAGCAAGTAATTGTGCTGACTTATTCTCACCACAGGTTGTTGGTGAAGGCAGTTGAGCAACCGCTTGTTCTTGCTGTAGTTGTTGCATAATTTCGGTGAAATTACTCATATTATGGCCAACAATAATAGGTTTTTTAAATAGTGCGGGTTCAAGCGGGTTATGGCCACCAATGTGACTAAAGCTGCCACCCATGGTAACTATATCTGCAAGGGAGAAGGCTGCCATTAACTCGCCTAAAGTATCTAATAGCCAAATATCCTCTGTGGTCACTTGTACTTTTTCACTTCGCTTAACTAGCGTGAAATAATGACTTTTACATAAGCTAGCGACCGAGTTAAAACGTTCCGGGTGTCTTGGCACGAGCACTAATAATAGTTGAGGAAACTGCGCTTTAAGCTTTTTAAAAGCACTGAGTACGATTGCCTCATCGCCTTCATGTGTACTGGCAACGAGCCAAATACTTCGATTGCTAGGCAATAGTTGTTGTAATTGCGCGGCGTTATTTAATGCTGTTTGATTAACACTTAAATCAAACTTTAGGTTGCCAGAGATTTCAGTACGATGGTTTTGTGCACCTAACTGAATAAAATGCTCATAACTTTCATGACTTTGACAGAGTATTTTATCAAAACGGTTGAGGGCAGGTGTGATCAACGGAGTAATTTTTTGATAACTCTTTAGAGATTGTCTTGATAACCGTCCATTAATAAGCAAAAGCTTAATATTTTTTTGGGTACACATAGCAATTAAATTTGGCCATAACTCTGTCTCCATAAAAATAACTAATCTAGGCTGTAAACGAGAGAGAAATAGTTGTGTGCAAGGCCATATGTCTATGGGGAGAAAGCTATGTTGTACCCGTGAACCAAATTGCTTATGTACTTGGGCTGAGCCTGTAGGAGTAAACGTGGTGACAGTAATGGGTAAAAGTGTATATTGCGTTAATAATTTTTCAATAAAAGGCGTTAACGCAATCACTTCGCCGACACTAGCGGCATGAACAACAATGCCTCCTTGTGTGAAAGGCTTTGGGAAAAAGCCAAGGCGCTCATTTAATCGTTGGCGATACTGTGTGTTGCTGATTGAGCGAATAAATAAAGCCAATAATAATATCGGCAAAAGCAGCAAAAAAATTATTCGATAAAGTAGTAGCGCACGCATAAATTGCTCTATAGTTATTTTATGGTAGATTATACCTAAGTTTCATCAAATACATACAGTTAGAAATATTATGTTAACTCTGCGAACCATATTGTCAAAACGCAATAATATTTTTGCCATCATTTTTTATCTACCGGCATTATTACTGGCAGTACATGTTAATGCACAGCAGGCCATAGAAAATGTAGAGATTTTAACCCAACCGGTGAAAATTAAAACGGGAGATGAACATGATCTTTTATTAGCTGGAGATTATTATCTTGGAAAAAAACGTAGTGGCGGTGTGATAGTGTTACACGATTGTCACAATGATCGTAGAAGCTATAAAAAAATAGCGAGCAGCTTGGCCGAGCAAGGGTTGCATGCCTTACTGCTTGACTTTAGAGGTTATGGTGAAAGCATTGCAGAAGGTTTTTCACGCAAACAAATTAAAAAAAAGTCTGTCAATATTGTTGAGTATCAGAGCGAAATGGCCTTATTAACCACTTATTGGCAAGATGATTTATTAGCCGCTTATCAATTTTTACGATCTAAATTAGAGGGTAATCAAGGCATTTCTATTGTTGCTAGTGGTTGCGGTAGTATTCATGCCGTAGCCTTGGCAGAGAAGATTTTACTGAATTCAATGGTTATTATCACGCCAAAAATGAGCTATAACGATAAAGAGCGCTATAAAAATTTAATTGATATCCCCAGTTATTTTGTTACCTCTTATCATCACCAAGAAAGTTATCAAATCGCTCAAGAACTGTTTGCTTGGAATGGAGATAAGCGCTCAAAAATCCAAACTTTTAAAGGTGATAGCTATGCTTATCGTTTAATTGCACGGAAAAAAGATTTGATAAAAGATATCGCGCATTGGATAAAATCAACGGTAGATAAATGAATGCACCTTGCTGAAGGTCTAAAAGTAAGAATAATTTTACGAAAAGTTAGTTTTTAACTAACTGCTGTTCGGCAGTTACCTGTACGAATTAAATTAAATGCGTACAATAGCGAAAATATTATTTATACCAAACGGATTAATTAGTCTGATTGGAATTACTACCCTTTTAGTGTTGAGGCTTTGTCATGTCAGAAACTAGCTCTGTAAATTTTTATACTCATATTCAAGATCAAATAGTACACGTTAAAGAAGAAGGCTTGTACAAGGCTGAACGTGTTATTACGACTGCTCAGCAAGCACAAATAGCTGTAAATACGGGTGAGCAAGTGATCAATTTTTGCGCTAACAACTATTTAGGTTTAGCCAATCACCCTGAGCTGATTAGAGCGGCTAAAACTGGCTTAGATGAGCATGGTTTTGGTATGGCCTCGGTACGCTTTATTTGCGGAACTCAAGATATCCATAAAGAATTAGAACAAGGGATCAGTCAATTTTTAGGTATGGAAGATACCATTTTGTATTCATCATGCTTTGATGCCAATGCCGGTTTATTTGAAACCCTATTAGGTACAGAAGATGCCATTATTAGTGATGCCTTAAATCATGCTTCTATTATTGATGGTGTACGTTTGTGTAAAGCGAAACGTTTTCGTTATGCCAATAATGACATGGCAGCCTTAGAGCAATGTTTAATAGAGGCTGATGAAGCGGGAGCTCGTTTCAAATTGATTGCCACAGACGGTGTGTTTTCAATGGACGGTGTTATTGCTAACTTAAAAGGAGTGTGTGATTTAGCCGAAAAATATAATGCCATGGTTATGGTAGATGATTCTCATGCGGTTGGTTTTGTTGGTGAACAAGGACGAGGTAGTCATGAATACTGCCAAGTCATGGATAGAGTGGATATTATTACCGGTACGTTGGGTAAAGCCATGGGGGGTGCCTCAGGGGGATATACATCAGCTAAAAAAGAAGTGATTGAATGGCTTCGTCAGCGCTCGCGTCCTTACTTGTTTTCAAACTCTCTTGCGCCAGCGATTGTAAATGCCTCAATACAAGTATTGAAGTTACTGGCAGATGGTGATGATCTTCGTAAAACCTTAAAAGATAATGCTCGTTATTTTCGCACACAAATGGAAGCTGCTGGTTTTACCTGCGCGGGCGCTGATCATGCCATAGTACCTGTGATGTTAGGCGATGCTAAAGTCGCTAGCGATATGGCCAATAAGTTATTGGCGGAAGGGATTTATGTGATTGGTTTTTCTTTTCCGGTTGTGCCTAAAGGACAAGCACGTATTCGCACTCAAATTTCAGCCGCACATACCCAAGCACAGCTAGATCAAGCTATTGAAGCCTTTACGCGTATTGGAAGACAGATGGGTGTGATTTAGGAGTTATGATGAAATCACTATCAAAATTAAAGTCAGAGCAAGGTATTTGGCTTACTCGTACAGAACGACCGAAAGTAGGTCATAACGATTTATTAATTAAAATAAAAAAAACGGCCATTTGTGGCACCGATATCCATATTTATAACTGGGACGAATGGTCGCAAAACACTATTCCTGTACCTATGGTTGTTGGTCATGAATATGCTGGTGAAGTGGTTGGTATCGGCCAAGAAGTTAAAGGTTTTACTATAGGTGACCGAGTTTCAGGTGAAGGCCATATTACCTGTGGTCATTGTCGCAATTGTCGTGGTGGACGTACACATTTGTGCCGTAATACTGTTGGCGTTGGTGTAAATCGCGCAGGGGCTTTTGCAGAATATTTAGTTATTCCTGCTTATAATGCCTTTAAATTACCCGATGAAATTTCAGATGATTTAGCGGCAATTTTCGATCCTTTTGGTAATGCTGTACACACAGCGTTATCTTTTGATTTAGTGGGGGAAGATGTCCTGATCACGGGAGCGGGTCCTATTGGTATAATGGCAGCGGCAGTAGCCAAACATGTGGGTGCTCGTCATGTGGTGATTACCGATATTAATGAATACCGACTTAAGTTAGCCAAGAAAATGGGGGCGACCCATGCGGTGAATGTATCGACAGAAAACTTGGCCGATGTGATGACTCAGTTAGGGATGACGGAAGGTTTTGATGTTGGGCTAGAAATGTCTGGTGTGCCTATGGCCTTTACGAGCATGTTGGATAACATGAATAATGGTGGCAAAATCGCCATGCTGGGTATTCCAGGTAAAGATATGGCTATTGATTGGAGCCAAGTGATTTTTAAAGGCTTAACAATAAAAGGTATATATGGTCGCGAAATGTTTGAAACCTGGTATAAAATGGCAAGCTTGATACAATCGGGTTTGGATCTGACACCAATTATTACTCATCATTTTAATATTGATGATTTTCAACAAGGCTTTGACGTAATGCGTTCAGGCCAGTCAGGTAAAGTTATTTTAAATTGGGAGTAAGGCTGTGCCTAACAATGGAGCAGTGAATGAAAATACGTTCACACATTTGCAAATTGATGAGTTGGCACAGGTACTTGATGCTAATACCCATGTGGTTGTAGATATTCGTGATACCAGTGCTTTTGCTAGTGGGCATATTAGTGGTGCTATTCATTTAACTAATGAGAGTTTAGCTGATTTTTTACGTGAAGCTGATCCCGATGCTCCTGTGGTGGTTTGTTGTTATATTGGTCAATCCAGTCAACAAGCCGCACAATTTCTGGTAAGCCAAGACTTTACACAGGTTTATTCTCTTGATGGTGGCTTTAACCTGTGGCAGTTACAATATCCAGACAAAGTTTCTCGTTAGACTCTGGTAAAATGACTAAACAAGCAAGTAATGAACTGTCACCTTTAGTGCAAATAGAGCATAAGAATATTGCTCACCTGTTTGCTAATTATTTAATGACACAAGGTATTGAGGCGAAAGTTGTTGCAAAGCAAGAGCAGCCTGTCATTGATAAGCCAAAATTTACGTATACCGTTTTTTGTCAATACCATAAATTTGAACAAGCTAAGCATGAGTTTGAACTGTTTATTAAAGAGCCATATCACAAGAGGTATCAGCAGGCAGCTTGGCAACATGGTGATACGGTTGATGTGGATCGTCATGAATTACATTTACTGGTTAGTTTTAAAGATAATTTTTTAGCTCATGCTGGCATCGTGACATTAACGGTATTCGTCTTATGTTGGTTAGTTTTTCTTGCTAGTTATTTAGGATGGTCACAGAGTGTTTTTGCTCAGCTGAAGTTTTATTCGTACTTGTCTTTTGATGCTTTTATTACTGAGCCGCTACGGTTAGTGGGTCCCGCATTTTTTCATTTTTCTTGGCTGCACCTTGTCTTTAATACCATGTGGTGGTGGCAATTAGGAGGTAGTATCGAAAAAATATTAGGCAAATCCACATTGATTAATATTTTACTTGTTTCGACTGTTTTCTCGAACTTGGGGCAGTTTTTTGTCTCGGGAGCAAACTTTGGCGGCTTGTCAGGTGTTGTATATGCACTCATGGGATTTGTGTGGTGGTATGGTTATTTGGCACCAGAAAAAGGCTTATCCTTATCTAAACCTATCGTTGGTTTTTTGCTGTTTTGGTTGGTATTAGGCTTTACTGAGCTGTTACCGATTAATATGGCTAATACAGCCCATTTAATCGGCTTAATTTCTGGATGTTTATTGGCGGTGTTTAGCGTCAAAGTTTACCGAACTGATTAAAGAAATATCCTTAATTTTCTAACCATTGAGTAAATAATAGTTTTTTGATTAATGGCTGACCCGTCTCTTGGGTGAGTAACTCTTTGACTTGCTCTTCACACAATAATTGAATTTCAGAGCGACCTTTAATGGATTTTACTTTAGCTTCGTTTTGCTTACCGATAATGCTAATAATAGCATCGCGTAAAAGTGGTGAATGGTGCTCAACAATTTCTAGGTTTTCTCCTGCAACCATTAATTCTACCGTTAGACGTACGTAACCCATTTTCTTTTTAACCGCAACATAGTTCGTAATGATATCGGGCTCAAAGCCAAAATAGGCATATTCACTTGCTTTAGTGCTCAGTGGCGCGATTAAAAAAGATAAAATTATTAAGTATTTAAACATAGGTATTCTTCTTGAATTCAAATCATAACTATCAAAGTAAGCTTATACCCCTTATCATAACCTGAATTTAAAACTTTGCTTGAATAAATTTGAATTATTTTGGAATTTGCCTCATTGGCAAAATGAGATCTAATTAAAACATGTTATTATGGTTGTGATGTTAACCAGATTTTTAAACTATGAACTTGCAGTCACTCTTTCCCGTCACGTTATCTAACCATTGGCAATCGCCTAAACACTGTAATTTGCCCGATTATTTGCTGAGCTGGTTGCTTGATAGCAATTCACTCACTGCGCGCTTAAAAAGCCATTGTCAGCGGTTTCGGGTTGAATTGCTTGGACAAAGTATTGAGGCTTGCCATCAACATGAGACATTTGCCAATATTAAAGCAGGAGAGAAAGTTTTAGTGCGAGAAGTTCTTCTGTACTGTGATGAAAAACCGCAAGTGTTTGCACGAAGCTTATTGCCTTTATCTAGTCTTACCGGTGCAGAGCAAGCACTGGCAAATTTAGGTACACAATCATTAGGTCAGGTATTGTTTAATAATCCCTCGCTTAAAAGAGAGACTATTGAAGTGGCTCTGTTTGATCTCAATAGCACAGTGGTAAAAATGGCACAACAACTTAACTTAGTTAGTCAAGACGAGCTGTGGGGAAGAAGGTCTGTGTTTGTGGTAGAAAATAAACCTTTAATGGTGGCCGAAGTCTTTTTACCTAGAGCAATTGCTTATCAGCAACCATCAGCGGTAAGGCGTTACGATGTTTGAAACATTCAAGGCTAAATGCCAAGCCATTAAGCTAATCACGCGCATGGATAAACCTATTGGCACTTATCTGTTACTTTGGCCGACATTTTGGGCGCTTTGGATAGCAAGTGATGGTTGGCCAAGTATTCATTTGTTGGTGGTTTTCGGGTTAGGTGTTTTTATTATGCGCAGTGCTGGCTGTGTTATTAATGATTTTGCCGACCGCAACATCGATGATCAAGTAGAGCGTACTAAAAATAGACCCTTAGTGTCTGGCATAATGAGTAAAGAAGAGGCGATTATGCTCTTTGGTGTGCTTATTGGTATTGCGTTGGGTTTAGTGCTGACGTTGAATTGGCACACGATTTTTCTTTCTGTCGTGGCTTTGCTTTTGGCTTCGTCTTATCCTTTTATGAAGCGTTATACGCATTTGCCGCAGGTCGTATTAGGTGCAGCATTTAGTTGGGGGATGATCATGGCTTTTAGTGAAGTACAAGGCAGCATCCCATTTTTTGCTTGGTTGCTTTTTATGGCTAACTTAATATGGACTGTTGCTTACGATACTATGTATGCCATGGTGGATAGAGATGATGATTTAACAATTGGTGTCAAATCTACTGCAATTTTATTTGGAGAAAATGATAAACGCATCATTGGTTTTTTACAGCTAATGATGTTGGCGCTATTGCTTAGTGTAGGTGACATTCTTGCCTTTGGTTGGCCTTATCAATTAAGCTTAGTGGTAGTGGCGGGTATGTTTGTTTATCAGCAAATGCTGATAGGCGAACGGGAACGTGAGAAATGTTTCCAAGCATTTTTGCACAATCATTGGGTTGGTATGGTTATTTTTATCGGTATCTTTATTGAGTACCTTTAATCACTAATGAGTGGCTTGTGATATAAAAGTCTTATTATATGCATTGTCAGTATTGATAAAAGCGACCACGATTAGGTCGCCTTTGTGCAGATAATTGATTCACTACATTAAAAAATAGAGCGAAATGATGAGCGTCCGCTGCGTCGGGTAGAGCGTCGGTTTCTCATTCGGCTATGTAATTCTCTGCGCTTTGCGCCTAACCACTCTTCTCTTGTTATGGTGGTATCTGAACGGCCTTCTTCTCGCTCACGGTAGGCGCAAAAGTCTTCAAATGCTTCAATGTCATCTTTTAGCTCTTCAGCAACAAGCTCGATCATTATAGCGTCATCTAAAAAGCCTAATACTGGAATATGATCCGGTACTAAATCTTCAGGGTCGCTAAAATAAGCTAAGGCACTTAATACATCGCTTCGTTCTTCGTCAGGTATTTTCCATTCATCATCTTCAATCATGGCAACCAAGGTATTTAGCTTGACAATACGTGCGGTGACAAAAGCAGGTAATTCAACACTGATGTCTTGGCTAAGCTTTTTTGCATTCTCTAATATCTGTTGCTCGTTTAATGTTTCTGCTCCTGATTGAGCTTTCCTCATTACATCACGAAAGTGATCAAGATCTGATTCTTTTAATTCAAAAGTAACTTCAAATGCCATTATAATTCTCCTAGAGTTGGCTTTTTTTGACGCTTCTTTTTAATCTACCAGAACTTTGCCTAAACAGCACTATTCAAACGAATTTTTTGTGTCAATTTTATTGATTATGGATACCGTTAATGAAGGCTTTTTGATGTTACCTATTTAAGACCATGATCAGTATACTCTCCAATGACGGTGAGTTGCACGGTAACTTGAGTATCCAAATTGTTTTTCCAGTACCAGCCATGTGAACCGGAAAATGGTGCAGTAAAGCTGCCTTTCATTTCATTTAACGTGGCAATGGCGTAACTTTCAAAATATCCCGTGGTGTCCCCTTTGGGCTCCCCATGAAGATCAAAATATAAACTAGCACTGTCGGTTTGCCATTCATAGGTCAGTTTTTGGTACTGCTCCATGGTAAATTTATATTCAACGCCTCTGCCTGGTGGCACAATAACAGCAATAGTTTCAGTGGTTTTTTTTGTTGTATTAGTTAATCTTTCACTTGTCGCGGTAGTTTTTTCATTATTGAATACAGTTAACCCTAATTTTTTGCCTAAACCTGTCGGGTCGATATTATATTCTGCCGGCAAAATTATGGTGATTAAGGCAATGCCTGCAAAGGCAAGACTAAAGAGGGTGCACTTAAGCAACTTTTGACTCGTTAATGTTAGTTCGTGATTATTGGGCTTTTTGGGGTTAGTGTGTGGCATGGTTTGTCTCATTGTTTATTGGGTTTAGTTGCTGAAGTAACCTGTTAATTGAAAACCTATTAACATAAAACCTGCACTCATTAATAAGCCGTTAGTCTTTGTCGCAAATTCAACATAACTGGTGTGTTTTCGCCAATAATTGATCAGTAAAAGAATAAAGACGAGTGCACTACATTGACCTAATTCAACACCAATATTAAAGGCAATTAAATTGGTTATTAAGCCCTCGTTTTGTAATTGAAACTCTTGAAGTTTAGTCGCTAATCCAAAACCATGAAAAAGCCCAAAAATAAGTACTGCAGTTTTTGGGTTAGGTGTAAACCCAATGGTGTGCTTAAAACCGCCTAAATTATCAAAACCTTTATAAACAACAGAAAGCCCAATGATGGCATCAATTAAATACGCATTGGCTTGAATGTTACCAATAACACCAAAGAGTAATGTTAAGCTATGGCCTAGTGTGAACATGCTAACATATAGCAGAACATCTCGGTTTTTTTGTAAAAAGAATAAAACACCCACTAAGAATAATAAATGATCGTATCCCGTGACCATGTGCTTTGCACCAATGTATAAGAATGGGATGAACTGCACGCCAGTATTGTTGTGTATAAAAGCACGCGTGTTTTCATCGACATTATGTGGCCAAGCGTTTAAAGGAAGCAGTAGAACAAATAAAGCAATAGTACATAGTGCGCTATAGCGATGAATAAAATGAAACATTATTGATTTCCTTTACCACAATTTTCTTATGCTTAGATGAGAACTGATACAGGCAGGTATTATATAAAGGCTAACAATGCCACAAGTGTCATTGTAATAATAGGGCTAAGCCCCATTATTACAATGCTTAGTAAACAGCTCTAGATAACCACGCGTCATAGGGCTTCGTTTTTTTTTCAAAAAACGTTAATGACTTTTAGTTGAGTAAGCTACTACCATACAAGGCTAAAATTCGATCAGCACAGACGGGTTTGCTAATGAGATAGCCCTGGGCACAGTCACAACCAAGGTCTTGAAGCATGCTAAGCTGTTGCTCGCTTTCAATACCTTCTGCGGTTATTTTATGGCCAAGATTGTGCCCTATGTCAATCATCGAACCAACTAAAAGTTTTGCTTTAGGGTCGGCAAGCATGTCATTAATAAAATATTTATCAATTTTTAAGAAGTCAACATTAAGGTGTTTAAGAGAGGCTAGAGATGAGTAACCTATACCGAAGTCATCAATTGCTAATAATATGCCGAGCTCTTTTAACTGCTCAAAAAGGAGATGGTTTTTTTGGTTAATTTGTACTATACCCTCAGTCACTTCTAATTCAAGCTCACTTGGCATTATTCCTGATTCATTAATGACACCTTGGATCAGAGGCACCAAGTCGCGATCGAGGAAATGATGGGGAGAAATATTAACGGCCATACGAATGGGAGAAAAACCATCCTTTTTCCATAATGCAAGTTGTTGGCAAGCTGTTTTTAAAACCCACTCAGTATGCCCTTTCATCATACCTATTTGTTCGGCTGTTTCGATAAATTCGCTTGGGTTAACTTGGCCGAGCATAGGGTGATCCCAACGTGATAAGGCTTCAACACCTATAATGATGCCAGTATTAATATCTATTTTGGGTTGATAAACCAGTGACAATTGTTGTTTTTCTATCGCTTCTTTTAAGTATTGCTCAATTTTGAAACGATATTCAGCTTTTTGAGACAACTCTTTCTTATAAAACGTATATCGATTTTTGCCCAGTTCTTTTGCTTCATATAGTGCCGTATCTGCTACTTTTAGTATTGTTTGCCGGTCACTTCCATCATCGGGATAATGTGCAATCCCTATACTACAGCTCGGGGTGAAGTTTCTTCCTCCTAACTCTAATGGTTTAGATATTAGGCTTAGGCAGCGCTTAGCAACATGAGCAGCACCATAATCATCCTTTACATCATTGACGGCAATACAAAACTCATCACCACTGAGGCGAGCAATATAATCAATATCGCGGCATGCTTTGCTTAACCGTTTTGCCACTTCTATCAGGAGTATGTCACCAGCGCTGTGTCCGAGGCTGTCGTTAACACTCTTAAAGTTATCAAGGTCGATATATAACAAACCAAACTTTTGTTTTTTGCGAGCTGAAATTTTTATTAATTCATCAACATTTAAGTAAAATAGAGTACGACTGGAAAGGTGTGTGAGGTTATCGGTATAGGCTAAATCTCGAATGCGTTTTTGATTTTGTTCTCGTTCCATAACAATGCCAGCAAGTTGAGCTGCTGATGTCAGATCTTTTGACTCTTTTTCGTTAGGTAATCTAGGTTGATCATAATACATACCAAAAGCCCCTAGCACTTTGCCATGAGAATTTTTAATGGGTTCAGACCAACAGCAGCGCATACCATGTGGGAGAGCAACCTCCTTTAAATCGGCCCATTTAGGATCCGTTTCAATATTTTCAACGAGAACACGTTTTCCAGTATAGGTAGATGTTCCACAGGAGCCAACTTCAGGGCCATTCTTAAGCCCATGTACTGCCTTGCAATAGGATTTTGGAAGGCTAGGTGCGCCACCATGAAGTAGTTTATCTCCCTCTAATTCGAGCATTGAGCAGCGTAATCCAGCATGACGTTCTTCATACAATAAAGCGATTTCATTATAGATTTCGGATGCAGGCTTTCCTTTGGCAATCATCTCTAAAATTTTAGTATTTCTTTTATCAAACAGCTCAGCTTTTTTTTGATCTGTTATATTGACATGAGTCCCTGTTAAACGTATCGGTTTAGAACTTGAACCTTGAGTTACTTTAAATGCTCGTGATCGTACATAGACTTCGTGCCCTTCCTTGTGAATCATGCGCATTTCAACTTCAAATGAATCTTGCTCTTGGGATAAGTATTTCTGAACATTTATTAGAACAAATTCTTTGTCTTCGGGATGGACTAGCTTAGTCCATGTGTCTAAGTTATTTTCAAGTTCATGCTCTGCATAACCCAACATACTTTTCCAGCGCGGGGAATAGTAAACTTCATTTGTGACTAAATCCCAATCCCACAATCCATCTCTAGAATTACGCATAGCTCGAGCAAAGCGCTCTTCACTGTTAAATAGCTGGGTCGCTAGTATGTCTTTAGGCTGATGAGCGACAGCAAGGGTTGAACGTAATTTTTCAATATCATTTAGTAGTTGTTGCTCTTTATTATCTATTTCGGTCATGACCCCTCCATATATATTAATCAAATAAAACAAACCAATGCACGTAAATTGTATATTATCTAAATCAGTCAAGCTACGTTATGAATTATTCACATTAATAAGAGTAGAATATAGCTATTTGCAGATATTATAAATGACTAAATTTCCATCAATTTGAAAAAAAAATTATTTTATTGATTTAATTACTAATTCTACGACTATGTTTCGATCATCTGACCAAAAAAGTAATAGAAAATAGAAAATTTATGAATAAATTAGTTGAAGTATGTATCTAATGTCGACTAACTTTTGACGAGTATTTATTTCTAAATGGGGAAAACCATTTAATCATAGCTGGACTTGTGATCATTAAACAAATATCAGCGCCTGCTTGCAACAAACCGAGCGGTTGGTTTTTATGTGGCACTGTTGATTTTTAAATAGGATGAATACTATGCACGTACTTACCCGCTTGTTAATGGCATTTTTACTGATACTCTCTTTCTTAGGGCAAACTGCGGTAATACCTAAAATATCACCTTATAGTGTGTTAGAAAGTGTAGGTAATCGGTTATTTACGCGCTTAGCGGCTAACCAACAAGAAATAACAAAGTTTCCAAACCTTGTGAATGTGATTGTTGAGGAAGAATTAATGCCTGCGATTGATTATAAGTATGCTGCGTATCGCATTTTGGGTAAGCATTTACAAAAAACCACTCAAGAGCAACGTGCTCAATTTGCTTTATCTATGCGAAGCTATTTAGTACGAACTTATGCAAGCGCTTTAAAGCAATATAACAATCAAAAGGTCATCTTTGAAACAGAGAAGCCTACTAAAAATAAGCGTATTGTAGCAGTCAAAACACAAATTATTGAAATGAACAAACCAACGATTGATGTTGTTTTTAAAATGCGTAAAAACAAGAAAACAGGTCAATGGAAAGCCTTTGATTTAGTGGTGGAAGGTATTTCACTATTAAGCAGTAAAAAAGCAGAGCTAGGGAAAAAAATAGTGAATGAAGGTGTTGAACACGTTGCTAAGGAGCTTGCCGCGCTGGCGAAATAAAAAGCTTACGTTTTTTAATGTTATCAAAAAGATAGACTTGAACAAAGTCTATCTTTTTAGCTTTTTTACCGAGCAATACTTTGTAGTACTTCAATGGACACAAGGCTGTTGATTGTTTTTTTCAATTTAGCCATATTGTTTGTGGCAATCAATAGGCCACCATCATCTGAACCAATATAACCTAACTCACGCATTGTGTTGATAAGCGTTGCCTGTGCTTTCTTATCAATAAACTCTGGTGCGGTAATATTATTTAACACGGCTAAACGTTTGGCAATGGCAACCACTTTCACCTCTAAATCTCGCCTAGTTACTGGTGCTAAACGTGTAGCCAAGGTGCTAATAATTGCAAGGCGTTGCAAGCTTTCATTCATGCATTCAGCTAAAAGATTTACTTGCCCTAGAAGTTCAGTATCAGTAGTGAGTGACCAACAATGAGCAGTGGTTTGTTTAACAAAGTGACCGGCCTCTAATGCTGTTAATACCTGCTGAACTTGTAAAGTAATTTGCTCAGATGTTTGCCATAAAAACAAGTCATCTTTTAACGTACTAAGTAAGTTGATTGTTTGTTCAATGAGCTGTTGATAAGTAACATTATTGTGATGTGCTAATTGTTGACAAACTAAAGCGATGAGCGCAAAAGTATGGAGAATGTTATTGCGATAATAACGCATCTCTAGACTAGCAGAATCATTGAGTGAAATAATCGTGCCGAAGCTATCCTCACAGACAGTGACTTTATTAAGCGAAATAACGTGGGCAAGAATCTCTGCTCCGCTTTCTGAAGGGATTGTCATGTGAACGCTATATGGGGCTTGTCGTTGAATGGTGAGCATAAAGTCTAATTGATTTTCTAAATCAACTTTACTGAGCGCTTTGTTTTCGCTGGCGTGAAGAATTAATGCCACAAGTGCTACACCATTGAGCGCTGCACATTGGTTGATATTTAACATAAGCTGATGGGCCATATCGTTAACAGTTGGTGTTAACCAATTTGGTTTTTTCGGCTCAATAGGGTCGATGGATTCTTTCCATTCAGGTACTTTTTGTTGTAAGTAATCGTTAACATTGATTGGTTCACCAAAGTTGACATAACCATTACCGTAATTACGCAAGCTTTTGATGGCCTTTAAGACGCCAAAGATAGATTCTTTCTTTTTCTCACTACCACTAAGTTCTTTGTGATAGGTACCTACTTCCATAACATGTTCGTACCCTAGATATACAGGCACTAAAGTTAACGGACGATTGATGCCACGTAATAAGCTTTGAATGGTCATGGCTAACATACCCGTTTTAGGTGCTAATAAACGACC
Source organism: Litorilituus sp. (assembly GCA_030754235.1). Lineage (GTDB taxonomy): Bacteria > Pseudomonadota > Gammaproteobacteria > Enterobacterales > Alteromonadaceae > Colwellia. Next base: position 57,807 of record JASMAS010000046.1, on the reverse strand, counting down.
TGTTCGGCTACGACCACCTTCTGTATAGTATTTAACAGAGTAACCGCGCTCAAATAAAAGTCCTAAGTATTCTCTAAAAATAGTGGAATATAAACGATTACCAGCAAAGCTTCGGCGAATAAAAAACGCCCCAGCTTTTCTAAAAATAGGGCCGGCAGGCCAGAAGTTTAAGTTAATACCAGCAGCAATACGCGGTGTAACTAGACCTTCTTGTAAAATGATATAGGTGAGCAATAAGTAGTCCATGTGGCTGCGATGGCATGGTACATAAATAATTTCGTGACCGTCATGAGCTAGCTCCCTAAGTACTTTAGAGTTATTTACTTTGATGTCACTGTATAGGCGCTTCCATAGCCAAGCTAAAATTCTTTCACCAAGATAAATTAAAGAAACGCTATAATCACCAGCAATTTCTTTCATCATACCAAGTGCTTGTTTTTTTATTTTTTCCTCGCTGATATTTTTATTTTTTGCTTCTTCTTTTATCGTGCGCTTTACCGAAGGATTGGCAAAAAGAGCGGTAAACATTTGCTCACGATGAATAAGTCTAGGCCCTTTTGCGGCAATATTTTGGCGATGAAAATGAAAGCGGGCTACGCGTAATAATTTATGTGCAGTGGATTCATCGTTACCATGATTATCAGACATATATCTTAATGATAGAGCTTCACTAAAACGTATAAGGCTATCGCGACCTAAGAATAAAATAATAAAAAATTTACGAAGCCAGGTTGGGGAGTTTTGCTCAGCAAGTAATGAGGCCACATTAGCGTTGTTTTTTTCTTTTGTGGGTATGCGCCCCCAAATCAAATTGACGGGAATGAGTTGTACGTCTAGGTTTTTGTCTTTGTTATGTTCGTTTAGCATTGCCAGACCTTGACTTAATGCTATTGTTTTTTTAGGCGTTCTACCCAAAATAGAAGTGGGTTTTGCTAGGCATAGGGTGCGCTCAAAACTTTTACCTCCAATGATTACTGTGGAAAGTGGATCAGGTAAGTGTTGTTTTTTACAGACCCTTTGAAGGGCTAACAAGTCGCTCGCAGATTGATGGCGAGTAACATAAAAAATAGGTTTTGATTTTGTTTCTGCTGGGTTATTAGCGTCAACAACAATTTTGCTTCGCACTAGTAAACGTATAGGGAATTTTAAAAAGAAGTAAAAAAAGGTGCGCAGCGAAGTCATCATAATGAAAAAGTTTTGTTTGAGTTGATCAAAGGCAGGAGTTTAGCACTTTAATTTTGTTACTTCAAAAGCGTATCTAGCGGGGGGACTTTCTCAGGGCGAATTTTGTTTGAGGTAAAAGTATTTTAGTCGAATTCACGGCAAAAATACTCTCTAAAGTTCAAACGCCTTCGTGCTATTGAAGGGTTAAAAAAATTAATTTTTCGCTGAACAAATAAGGAGGTTATGCACAAACACAGCAATTTCTGCCGGTATTTTTTGCTTGATATAAAGCTTGGTCAGCTTGATTAAACAAGGTAATCCAGTCAGTTATTCCTTTATTTTGTGCCACACCAATAGAAACGGATATTGGCGGAAGGTATGTATTAGTTTCGCGCTGAATTAATTTTAGGTTAGCGATGCTCTTTCTGATTTTTTCTGCAATCACTTTGGCTTGTTTTCTGTTTTTATTCACCATTATCACCACAAATTCTTCACCACCAAAACGCACTGCTATATCTTCATTATCAATGTGGTCTTCAATGGCTTTCGCAACTCGTTGTATTACTTTGTCGCCAATAAAGTGACCGAAAGTATCATTAACTTTTTTGAAATGATCAATATCTATTGCCAATGAAGAGTGAGTGTCTTCTAAGCTCAAGTGTTGCAGCTTTTCATCACATCCACGTCTATTTAGCAGGCCTGTTAACGCGTCAACCAGTGCTTCTTGTCTGGATGAGGCTAACTTGTTCTTAAGCATATTCATTTCTTGTTGGGTGGCATTAAGCTTTTTAGATAGCGCTTGGTGTTGAGACTTTGTTTTATCAATAGTGCTGACAAGGTAATTTACTACACCTTCTAATGAAGAATTAAGTGTTGTATTAGCAAGCATTTTGTCCAGTTTGTTTAAGTTAATGCTTGTTTTTTTTTCGTTGCTTAATTGCTCGCTAATATTCGCTAGTGTTTTTGTTAATGTTTCTTGAAAAGGTTGTAATACTGACTTCTCAATTTCTTGACTAAAAGAGACATAACGAGAAAATAAATCGGCAAGAAAATCTTCGGTGATGGCATCACCCTTTTGCAACCTCTTGTCTATCGCAGCCGTTAACATTTCATTTTCATTACTAATATACAGATAGACAGCAGAATAATTTACAGGTGAAGGGGGGATAAGATGAGAGGATAAAAAATCATGTGTATATTCACTAAATGTCGAAGTGACTTGATAGTTATCTTTAAAAGGCATATCTTACCCCTCAAAAGACTGGTGAGCCTGTGATTTATTTGTTAAATATTCTAACGGCATCATTTAATAGAAACAAGCTTTTATATGATAAATACGCGTTTGTCAGTATATTTTGTGGCTCAAAAGTTATTAATAAGGAACTCTCTTGTCTAAAGTAGCCATATTTGTCGACGTACAAAATATTTATTACACCACACGAGATGCTTATCAGCGCCAATTTAATTATCGCCAGCTTTGGCGTGATCTTTCTGCTCAAAATGATATTGTTCATGCCCATGCTTATGCTATTCAACGCAGTGATGATCAACAGCATAAATTTCAAAAAGCATTGAAACACATAGGGTTTAATGTCAAATTAAAACCCTATATTCAACGTGCAGATGGTTCAGCTAAGGGAGACTGGGATGTTGGCATTACCATTGATATTATCAACGCGGCGGCAAGTCAAGTAGTTGATACTATTGTTCTTTTATCTGGAGACGGTGATTTTGATATGTTGCTTAACCATGTCAAAATGCAGTATGGCGTAAAGACTATCGTTTACGGAGTATCGGGTTTAACGGCTAATTCCCTCATTAATGCTGCCGATACGTACTGTCAAATAGAACAATCGCTATTACTTTAAGCTAAGATAGCACTAAGGTCTTAAATCAATTGAGTGAATAACAAGTTACAGTAAACGCTTTAGATTAACTACAGACAAGTTTGTCTCAAACAAACATTTATATTATCTGCTTACTTTTCTTGTAAAAGGAGTTAACTTTGAAGAAAACTGATACGAGTCATTACCAGCATTTTCTTAATGTGGTTGATTGCCAGCAAGCCTGTCCTGCTCACACTCCTGTGCCAGAATATATTCGTTTAATCGCTGAAAAACGTTATACCGATGCTTATTTAGTTAATTGGCATTCTAATGTGTTTCCTGGCGTTTTAGGCCGCGTTTGTGATCGACCCTGCGAACCCGCGTGTCGACGTGGTAGGGTAGAAGAAAGCCCCGTTGCAATTTGTCGATTAAAGCGTGTTGCCAGTGATCATAAAGAAGACATTAGTCCATTTTTGCCGAAAATTCCCCGTAATAAAAATGGGAAGCGAGTTGCCTTGATTGGTGCAGGACCTACTTCAATGACGGTAGCGCGAAATTTATTACCCTTAGGTTACGATGTAGTGCTCTTTGAGCGAGATAGTAAAGCGGGTGGCATGATGCGCAGTCAAATCCCCGCGTTTCGTTTGCCTGAAACCGTACTTGATGAAGAGCTTAATTATATTATTGAGATGGGCTTGGAATGTCACTTTGGAGAAGAAATTAGTAGTTTAGAGACATTGTTGCAAGCCAACTTTGACGCTATCTTTGTTGGCACTGGTGCGCCCAATGGTCGTTGGCTTAAAATTCCTGGCCATGAACAAGGTGGTGATAAAATTCAAACAGGCATTAATTTTTTAGCCAATGTTAGCTTTGAACATATCAAAGGTGTGCCAGATAAAGTTATTGTACTTGGTGGAGGTAATACAGCGATGGATTGCTGTAGAACGGCCAAGCGCCTTGGTGCTAAAGAAGTTAATGTCATAGTTCGTTCAAGTTATGAAGCCATGAAAGCTTCGCCATGGGAAAAAGACGATGCCGTTGCAGAAGGCATTGCTCTTCTACCTAACTACAGCCCGCTTGAATATATTATTACCGATGGCAAGTTAACGGGCATGAAGTTTGAACAAGTTGAGTCAGTCTATGACAACATGGGAAATCGTTGTTTGCAACCTACGGGCGAAGTATTGATTGTTGACGGTGACTTAGTCTTGGTTGCTGTTGGGCAAGATACATCCTTTGCTTGGATTGAGCGTGATATTGGCATTGAGTTTAATCAATGGCAGTTACCTCAACTGAATAAAAAATCATTACAGTCTACTCACCCGAAAGTGTTTTTTGGTGGTGATGCCGCGTTTGGACCTAAAAATATCATTTCTGCTGTGGCGAATGGTCATCAAGTGGCCATTTCAATTGACTTGTTTTGCCAAAATGCCGATCCGGTGGATGAAAGAAGTGATAGCTCTTTTAACTTGGTTAGCCAAAAGATGGGTATTCATGATTGGAGTTATCAAAGTGTGATTGATCATCAACAACGTAATTTAGTCCCTCATGTTGCTTGGGAAGAGGCAGTAAAACAGTTGTCCACTGAAGTTGAGTTAGGCTTTGATGAGAAGTTAGCCTTAGAAGAAGCAAGTCGCTGTTTGAATTGTGATATTCACACCGTGTTTAGCGAAAGTACCTGTATCGAATGCTCAGCCTGTGAAGATGTGTGCCCAATGGACTGTATCAATTTTATTGAAGAAGCTAATGATGGTCAAATGGTAAAACAATTTAAAGTCGCTGAGTTAAATAAGGAGCAGCCGCTTTTAATATCGGCACCACTAAAAACAGGTCATGTTATGGTGAAAGATGAAGATGTTTGCTTACATTGCGGTTTATGTGCCGAACGATGTCCAACAGGGGCTTGGGATATGAAAAAATTGAAGCTTAATAATACCCATGCCACCATTAAAGGAGGAGTTAACTCATGAATATAGAAGTAACTTCTTCAACTGAAAGCCAAAAATGTTATCAGAAAATGATTGATGTAAAGACTTTGGTTAATGACTTTGTCGTTCGCTTTGCTAATACTAATGGGACTGGATCTGCAAGTGCCAATAATATGTTTGCTAAAGCTATTCTCCGTATGGGAATACCTGTTTCAGCAAAGAATATTTTCCCATCTAATATACAAGGTATGCCCACTTGGTATGAAGTGCGAGTGTCTGAAAAAAACTATCTAGGCCGACGTGGTGGAAAATCAGAAATGGTGGTCGCCATGAATGCGCAAAGCATTGATGCAGACGTGAATAGCGTTATGGCAGGAGGTTACTTTTTATATGATTCGAGTAAAAATCTACCAGATAGACTAATAAGAGAAGATATTAACTATTTAGGCATACCTATTTCAAATATTTGCTTAAAAGAGTATAGCGATCCACGCCAACGACAACTTTTTAAGAATGTGATTTATGTCGGTGCACTAGCGGCATCACTCAATATGGACTTTACGGTTCTTAAAGGGTTAGTTAGAGATCAATTTAAGGGTAAAGAGAAGCTTATTACTCCTAATATTTATGCCTTAGAGTTAGGGTACCAGTATGCCAATAAGCACTTTATGTGTCCTTTGGCTATTCAAGTTCAAGGGCGTGATTTAGCGAAAAATCGTATTATGGTGGATGGTAATACCGCCTCAGGTTTAGGCGCCGTATACGGTGGTGCTACTGTGGTGGGTTGGTATCCTATTACGCCCTCAACATCGGTTATTGAAAAGTTTGCTAGTTACTGTAATCGTTTAAGAATTGATCCCGCATCGGGCAAGAAAAATTATGCCATAGTACAAGTAGAAGACGAATTGGCTGCAATAGGTGTTGCTATAGGCGCTGGGTGGAATGGTGCTCGTGCTTTTACCGCAACCAGTGGCCCAGGTGTTTCACTCATGACAGAGTTTCTTGGTTTGGCCTATTTTACTGAAATTCCCATGGTATTAATAAATGTGCAAAGGGCGGGGCCATCAACAGGCATGCCAACGCGTACTCAGCAGTCAGACATTTTAAGTTGTGCTTATGCCTCTCACGGTGATACCAAACAAATACTCTTGTTCCCAGCAAACCCAACTGAATGTTTTGAAATGGGGGCACAAGCATTTGATATTGCGGATCAATGTCAAACCCCAGTGATTATAATGTCTGATTTAGATTTAGGTATGAATGACCATTTAACTGACGAGTTTGTCTGGCAGGACAGCCATGCTTATCAAAAAGGTAAAATACTAAATAGAGAGCAGTTAGATGAGCTGCAAGCATATGGTCGATATTTAGATGTGGACAGTGATGGGATTTGTTATCGAACTGTGCCTGGCACTCACCCAGAAAAAGGTGCCTACTTTAATCGTGGTACTTCACGTGACCACTATGCTCGCTACACTGAAAAGCCAGAGCACTATGTCGATAATGTTGACCGTTTAAGTCAAAAATTTAAAACTGCAGTTAATTATTTGCCTAAGCCTGAAATCAATCAAGACAAGAAAAAAGCGCAAATTGCATTATTATATTTTGGCACGACCAGTCACCCTATGAATGAGGCGATTGATGAACTCAATAGCCAAGGCATCACCGCAGATACGTTACGTATAAAAGCATTTCCATTTCACTATGACATAGCAGCGTTTATTCAAGCCTATAAAGAGGTTTTTGTAATTGAACAAAACCGAGATGGTCAAATGAAAACATTATTGGTCAATGAGCTACAACTTGAACCGAAAAAGTTAATCAGTATTCTTAACTATGATGGCCTGTCAATGACAAGCTATCAAGTTGTGCAAGGGGTGCTAAGGCATTTCGCTAAAAAAAATTCAGATAAATCAATTAATAAGAAAGTAGGCTAGGAGCGTGATATGAGTTTTATTAAATCGACCTTTAAGCACCCTCGTCTGCCGAAAAATGATTTGGGCTTAACTTATCGAGATTATGAGGGGGCGCTATCAACTTTGTGTGCTGGTTGTGGTCATGATGCACTGACTTCTGCCATAGTACAGGCCTGTCATGAATTATCTATTGAGCCTCACAAAGTGGCCAAGATTTCGGGTATAGGCTGTTCCTCAAAAGCGCCGAATTATTTTCTTAGTAAAGCACATGGTTTTAACTCAGTACACGGCAGAATGCCTTCTGTGGCTACGGGGGCGAATTTGGCTAATCAAGAGTTGCTTTATTTAACCATGTCTGGCGATGGTGATAGTGCCTCAATTGGCTTTGGTCAATTTGCCCATGTGGTTCGTAGACAGTTGAATATGGTTTATATGGTTGCCAATAATGGGGTTTATGGCTTAACTAAAGGTCAGCTTGCTGCGACGGCAGATAAAGGAGTAAAAAATAAAGCAGGTGATTTGAGTTTGTTTTCAGATATAGACTTGTGCGTGATGGCATTGCAACTGGGGGCAACCTTTGTTGCGCGCAGCTTTTCAGGGGATAAAAAACAATTAGTACCTTTGATTAAAGCGGCAATAAGCCATAAAGGTTTTGCGTTTATTGATATTGTATCGCCTTGTGTTACTTTCAATAATCACAATGGTTCTACGCGTTCATATGACTATGTACACGATCACATAACCACAGGAGCTGTGGCGGATTTTGTACCAGTAAAAACGGAAATAACCAGTAACGCTCAAGAGGGGGATTGTGAAGATGTCTGTTTACATGATGGCTCTATCATGCGCATTAAAAAACTCAATGAAGATTACAATAGCCATAATGCCAGTAAAGCCATTATGGCTATTGAACAACATAAATCCCAAGGTGAAATTTTAACTGGGCTTTTTTATTTAGAGCCAACAGCGAGTGATTTTCATGACATTAATGATACTTGTGATACGGCTTTAAATAAACTCGAACAAGAGGTTTTATGCCCAGGAAATCGAGTGTTATCTGGAATTAATGAAAGCTTCAGGTAGATGAAAACCGTGCTAAACAGCATGAGATTACAGTGTCTGGTATAATACTTTAACAAGCACAATACTTTTTTTTGATGATGTGTTACTGAGCTAATTACCCTCTAAGCCATAATTAACGGCGTAACGAATCAGCGCAGCTAAAGTATCAATTTTCAATTTGGATTTGATATTACGACGATGCGCTTCTACGGTACGAAAACTAATAAATAATTCATTTGCTATTTCTTTACTAGATAACCCTTTAGCAATATAAGCAAGAACAAGTTGCTCTCTAGTTGTGAGCTTAGCTGACCCTTCTCTTACCGGGTTTTCAATCAACATTTGCGTGATAGAACTACTATAGTGTTTTTTGCCACTGGCAACGGCTTTAATCGCGTAATACACTTCTTCTGAACTAGTGTCTTTTAATATATAACCACTGGCACCTGCTTGAATAGCACTAGTGACAAATTCTAGGTTGTTATGCATGCTAAAAATTAATACCTTAGAGTTTTCAAGCTGTTCAGTGATAATTTCAGTGGCATCAATACCATTTAATGTTGGCATGCTGATATCCATTAAAATAACATCGGGCTGCAGTTCAACGGCTTTTTCTAATGCATATTGACCATCGTTAACGTTGCCTATCACTTTCACATCATGATAAAAAGACAAACAGGCGCTTAAACCGCTTTGTACCATAGGGTGATCATCCACGAGTAAAACGGTAATAACCTTATTTTCATGGGCTTGAGTATTTGTCATGCAATGTCCTCTATTATTTTTGCTTTTTGGCTATGAAAATGTAATTTGGGAATGTTAACAACTATTTTTGTGCCCTTACCTGAAGAGGTACACTCAAAAGTTCCATTATGATATTCAACACGCTCAGCTAAGTTTCTAAGCCCAATACCACATTGTTTTATGTTGGCCTGTACTTTGGCATTAAAGCCTTGGCCATTATCTGCTATGGTTAATTTTAAGCCTTTTTTTTCAATGAGTATGCCTATGTTAACTTGCGTGGCATGTGAGTGCTTTTCAATATTAGTTAGCGACTCTTGTACTACTCGATAGAGGGTTATATTTATTTCATCGGATAATAATTTTCTGACCGCTGGTTTTTTTACAGATACTTGGATGCCAGTGTGTTGATGAAATTCTACCGCAAGAGTTTCTAGGGCTGAAGATAGTCCTAACTCATCTAAAATACGAGGGTGCAAATGATGTGAAATACGCCTTATTTCTTTTATTGCCCCGTCTAAGTTTGCTTGGGAATCCACTAATGGTTGTGGTTTGCTTTGTTTACACTGCATTAAATAAAGGTCTGTTGCTTCAAGTGAATATTTAATTGAGACTAAAATTTGTACTATGCCATCGTGTAGTTCTCGTGAAATTCTGCGTCGCTCTTCTTCTTGCATATCTATAATACGCTGGCTTAATTCATTGATTTTCAAGTCACTTTTTTTCTTTTGGCTTAGATTGAGAATCAGCCCAAAAGTAAAAAGGGTGAAAATTGATAAGATGGCGATAAAGAGAATAATTTTTTGAGTTTTATAGATGTGAGAGTCTATTGATTGTTGCAGCTTATTGAGCTGATTATTCACATCATCTAAGTAAACGCCTGTGCCTAACATCCAATCCCAATCTTTGAGATATACCGAGTAACCAATTTTATCTAGCGGTTTATTGACTGAAGGTTTCGACCAAGTATAACGGTAAAAATCACCACCTTTCTGGGCGTTGGCTATGAGTATTTGAATAATTTTATCACCATTACTACTTTCTAATTCCCACCAATTTTTGCCAACTCGAAAAGGCTCTTTTGGGTGAGAAATACCATTGCCTTTATTGTCGTAAGCAAAGAAATAGCCATCTTTTCCAGCGTAAAGCATATTATCTATCATCTGTGCTACGTTTTGTTTTGCCTGTGCTAAAGGTATATCTGTTTTATTGTAGGTGGGACTAATAGCGGATACGGCTAAGGTGGTGTAATTCACAAGCTCTTGCTTTTTTTGTTCAATTAAAAACTTTTCTAATGTTACTAGGCTTTGTTCTGATAATTCTCGATACTCTTGAGAGATAAAGATAAAAATGACAAAGCAAGTAAGGAAAACCTGTACGATAGCGATAAAAAATAGTTGTTTAGGAAAAAACATATGAGGCTATGACTTATTAATAATTTATTTACGTTATAGCATTAAAGTAGAACACGCAAATTAAGATAATGACTATGTTCTAGGTCATAGGTATATCTACCTAGCTGATGTGGGTATTCATACGAATAGCGAAACTGCCCTTTGTCACTTATTCTTTGTTAGGATAGAAAAACTATAATGACAACGCGTCAGCGTTATTTATCATAAATGAGGAAGGAAGAATGAAAAAAGCTCTGTTTATTAAACTTATGTTAATCATTTCAATAGCATTTACGAGTATTGCTAGTGCAGACGGTAATAAAAAAATACGTTGGCGTTTAGCTGAAACATGGGGACCCAATTTTCCCATTTTTGGTGATGCCACTAAAAATATGGCCAAAATGGTTAAAGAAATGTCTAATGGTCGCTTCATTATCAAAATTGATTCTGCTAACAAGCATAAATCTGCTTTAGGTATTTTTGATTTTGTTAAAACAGGTCGTTATCAAATGGGGCATTCAGCGTCTTATTACTGGAAAGGAAAAAACTTTAATACCCAATTTTTCACTACACTACCTTTTGGTATGACTGCGCCAGAGCAATATGCATGGTTCTATTACGGCGGTGGTATGGAATTGATGAAAAAAGTGTATGATCAATATGGTATTTTATCTTTCCCAGGGGGTAACACAGGTAACCAAATGGGGGGGTGGTTCAAAAAAGAAATTAACACTATTGAAGACCTTAAAGGCTTAAAAATGCGCATTCCAGGCTTTGCGGGTGAAGTACTTGCTCGTTTAGGCGCAAAGCCAACCAATATCCCATCAGGCGAGCTTTATACTGCGCTAGAGCGTAATACCATTGATGCACTAGAGTGGGTTGGCCCATCATTAGATTTACGCATGGGTTTTCATAAAATAGCACCTTATTATTATACGGGCTGGCATGAGCCTGCCACTGAACTTCAGTTTATGGTGAATGAAAAAGCTTATAATAAGCTACCGAAAGATTTGCAAAAGATTCTTACCGTTGCCATGAAAGCGGCAGCTTATGATATGTATGCACAATCTATGCATGAAAGTGGTAAGAATTTAGCGCAAATTCAAAAAGAGTATCCGAATGTTAAAATTCGTTCATTCCCGCGTAAGCTAATGTCAAAAATTCAAATGGCCAATACAGAAATTTTGAATGAATTTGCCGAAAAAGATCCGCTAACAAAAGAAATATTAGATTCTTTATATCAATATGAGCGACAAATTAGAGCATGGACAAACTTTTCAGATCGTGCTTATTTAGATAACTTTGATCCTATTGAGGAGTAAACAACTAGCGCATGTGTTTATTGGATTCACATGAGCCACTTGGAAATTTTTATGCAGCTTTTAATAAATTCACTCAAAAAAATAATTGATGGTGTTGGGCACTTATGTAGTGCTTTGATGATATTGATGATTATTAACGTATTTTATGACGTTATCATGCGTTATTTTTTTAATGACGTAAGTATCGCCATGCAGGAATTAGAATGGCACTTATTTGCCGCTATGTTTATGTTTGGTATTGGCTACACCCTAATGAGTGATGCTCATGTACGGGTTGATGTGTTTTACGATCAATTGTCACTGAAAAAACAAGCCATTATTAATATTCTGGGTTCACTAATATTTGCATTGCCTTTCACGGTATTGATTTTATATTTTAGTTTGGATTATACCTATGAAGCTTATGAAATGGGTGAGGGGAGTGCCGATCCCGGCGGCCTTCCTCATCGCTGGATTATAAGAGCGGTTATCCCCAGTTCGGCAGCTTTTCTTATCCTTTGTATTGCTCATGTAGTATTAACACAGGTACAGGTGTTAGTGTCGCCAACGAAGGTAGCAAAGAAGGATAATGAAAAATGACGGGTATCATTCTTTTTGGCATTGCGCTTTGTTTCTTATTTTTTGGTTATTCTGTTGCTTTTACTTTTGCCGGTGTTTCGCTACTTGTAGGTATTTATGCTTTAGGCTTAGATTTATTTGCGTTTATGCCCTATCGCATTATGAGCATCATGGAAAATACTACCTTAATGGCCATTCCGATGTTTATTTTTATGGGCATAGTATTACAACGTACAGGACTAGCTGAGCGCTTGTTAGAATCTTCAGCTAAGCTTTTTGGCAGCACTGCTGGCGGGGTTGCTATTTCGACGATTGTTGTGGGCGCGTTATTGGCGGCATCAACCGGCGTAGTGGGAGCTAGCGTTGTGGCTATGGGGGTTATTTCATTACCAGTAATGTTAAAAAATAATTATCATGAACCTACCGCTACCGGTGTTATTTGTGCTTCGGGTACTTTAGGGCAAATTATTCCACCATCTATTATCTTGATTATTTTAGGTGATGTAATGGGAGTGCCTGTTGGTGATTTATTTAAAGCGGCTGTCATACCAGGTATGTTGCTTGTTGTGGCTTATACCGCTTATATTTTAATTTTAGGAAAAATAAAACCTCAATATTGTCCGGCCATGGTGGTCAACGAGAATAAAAGAGAACTTTGGCTGCAAGCAGTAAAAGATATTGTGCCGCCTTTAGTGCTTATTGTATCGGTACTGGGTTCGATTTTTACCGGCATAGCAACACCGACCGAATCGTCAGCCATTGGTGCTGTTGGTGCAGTAATACTTTCCGTTTTTTATGGAGGCTTTTCTGTAAAAAACTTACATGGTATTTCTATTGAAACAGTGAAAGTTACCTCAATGGTTTTTGCGGTGCTTTTAGGTGCAACAGCCTTTGCTATGGTATTTAGTTACTCGGGTAGTGAGTATCTTATTGAAGAATTTTTTATCGAGTTACCGGGAGATAAATGGACATTTATTCTTATTGCGATGGTGGCCATTTTAATTTTAGGTTTCTTTATCGATTTTATTGAAATTGCCTTTTTAGTGGTGCCGATTTTAACACCAGTTGCTATGGCACTAGACATCAATTTGATTTGGTTTGCTATATTAATTTCAATGAATTTACAAACCTCATTTTTAACGCCACCTTTTGGATTTAGCTTGTTTTATCTTAAAGGGGTTGCGCCTAAAGCTATGAAAACCACCACCATTTATAAAGGTGTTATTCCTTTTATTTTAATACAAATAATGGTCTTGTTGCTGGTGCTTGCTTTTCCCGATAAATTGATTTTATAAATCATATTATTTCAATGGAATGAACAATGAAAAGGCGATTATTATCGATGTAGATAATAATCGCCTTTATTTTAATTTCAACGAATCTTAGCTAGCTATTTAGTACGGCTAACAATCAATGTACATACCTAAGCTATATTACATTTTCCTTGGGTAATGAGATTAGCCACATCCGTTAATTTACTATTAGTGATAAAGCCTCTTCTTTTAGCAATAAGGTTACCTTTTTGATCAAACACCAGTGTAGTAGGAGAAGCTTTAATGCCCCCTATAGCGGTTAATAGCTTTCTATTTGCTTGAAAAGCAGGGATTTTTTGATGAAAGTGTTTTAATTCACGCTTAAGCTGTTGCTTGTTACCATTATTACCAATTAAAACAATATTTATGTCTTTATTACATTGGTTTTGTGCTTTAGCTAGCCACTGCCCTTGTTTTTTACACCATTTGCAATCAGGCTGATAGAGCATGGCAATAGTTACTTTATCACCAGTAACTGTTGCTAAGTTGTCACTATTAGCTAATGATTTAAGCTGGTATTGATTAACAATTGAGTCTGAAAAATCTGAGGCTAACGCCTTGCCAGCAACCAATGTTACTAGCAATAAAATAACAGACACACAGTGGCTAAACGTTGGCACTATAGCTTAACCTCTATGCCGGCATAGAATTCACGGCCATGTAGTGAGCTGTAGATATAGGCAACATCGTATCCACCGTTAGCATCATAAAACAATGGTGTATCGCCTTCTTCAATTTGCGTGTATTCAAACACATTAGATAGACCAGCATAAAGCTTCATGCTTTTAGACATTTTGTATTGAATTTTTAAATCTGACGATGAAAATGCTGAACCTTTAGTGGTTTTAATTGAGCTAGGATCACCCAAGCGGTTATAACCTTCATAACCAAACTCATTTAAATCTTTAGAGCCAAACCAAACCGTACTCCAGAAAATATTCACATTACCAATGCTGTAATCAAACTCAAGTGAGGCACGTTCTTCAATAGGAGCAATAGCGTAGGATGATTTAAAATTGTCATCATAGAAGAATTTTTCAGCGCTGAAGTTTACGGTGAAGTTCTCGGTTAGATTATAACCCGTAGTAAAGTCGACAGTGGTCACGTCAGCTTGTTCTTGAAGTTGTGTTAAAAAAGGCACACCCGCTGGCGTTTCTTCTAAACTGGCAAGGTTGTCAACTTTTGAATGTGCCAATGAAAAGGTTGCCGCAAGTGTCTCAGTATCGTAATTTAAAGAGTAACTTAACGAGACAGACTCTTCTAAGCTGCTGATATCAATTTGATAACCTAATTCAGCATCTAAAATACCATGGTCGGTTTCAAAAAATGATAAAGGTGCTCGATAGCCACGACCAACAGATAAACGTGATGTAAGTTCATCTGAATGGAAATAACGCATATCAACACGTGGTGCAAAAAAGGTTTGTTCGATTTCAGTACCCACTTTTTCTGGGTCAATGAAATCAGCAGTAACTTTGTCTAATCGTAAGGCTAGTGCTACTTCTAGTTTGTCTGAAGGTGTCCAAGTATCTTGAACAAAAAAGCCGAAAGTATCGTAATTAAATGCATCGCTTTGATATGCTTCAACCGCTTCTAGTGCGTCAGTTGAAGAACGCATTTCTTCTGAGCGAGAGTCGATGCCGTAAGTAATAAAATGCTCATCATTTAATTCGGTATCGAATTTAGCACGAAAATAAACCATGGTATCTTCTGCTTGATAATCAATCCCTTCATAAAATGAATCTTGATTATGCTTGGCATAACTGATGGCAAATTCAGACGTTGTGTAATTTGATAATTCTGTTAACCATTTAAGGTAAGCTTCATCACGTGCAGTATTAATCCATTCGGTGGTTTCCCATGCTTTACCGATAAATTGCTTTCTTACATCATTATCTTCAAATAATGAGTCAGACTCTATACCATCATAAGTGCCTAATGCCTGACCAATAGATATAGCATTTTCACCAATAATAGGGCCACCAAAAATTTCTGATTGAATATTCGACAGTCTTACTTGTATATTGTTACTGTCGTTAATATCGTGACTAACTAAAGCAGTAATTGAAACATTTTCCATGAAAGGGGCTTCACTTACACCATTGTTATCATGATCTTCTTGATTTTGTTTATCATATTGAGCAACAAAAGTTAGCCCTGTTTTGCCGTCTTCAGAGACACCTGTTCCCATACCTTTAAAAGCAGTAAAGTCATGAGATCCTTTTGCGTAATCAAAACTTGCTGTATTTTCATAGGCTTGACGAGTAACAATATTAACAGTACCACCAATTGCTTCAGGAGCAATTAAAGATGCACCAGCACCGCGCGCTACTTCAATTCTGTCTACACCGGTAGTAGCAATAGCATCAACACCGTAAAAGCCAGAAATTAAAGTGTGAGTTGGCAAACCATCAACAAGAATAGTGGTATGCTCGCCTTTCATGCCGTTTAGCATAATGCGCTTTACACCACACATAGAACACTCATTTGACACATTAACGCCAGGCTCATTGTTAATAGCCGCGGTTAAGTTAAGAGCATTTTTCTTTTCAATCAGCAAAGAGTCCAAAATTTCTGTTTGCTGAATAACATCTTTTAAACGACCTGCTTGTTCTAATTTACTGCGTAAATTGATGACTTGGATAACTTCAATATCATCGTCTTGTGTAGCGTTACTATTGGCATCTGATTGTGGATTGGCTAGCACTAATGTTGGTATATAAAACATTGCTAGATATAGGGAAGAAAACTTATTCATAAAACGGTTACCTTGATAATTTAAACACTTAACTAATTTTGAGCGGCATTCTAGCGTACTACTCTATTCGAATGTGAATAAAAATGGTTATCGTTTGTGCCAGATCAAGTAATTTAATACATTAAGATAAATAGTTCATAAATTGGCGATTTATTTATTCAAATGAAAGAGAAAAACGTTCATTTGAGTGACAAAGGGATAGAAAATAGAAGAAAATACAACAAAACCAATGACGTTTCGATTTTGTTGTTATTTAAATAACAAGAATTGTATATTTGGATAGATATTTTAAAAAAGTTTGACCCTGCAAAGCATTTAGGTAAATACTTATGACGGTAAATGAAGGTTTGTAACTTCTTATAAAGGTTACAGAATTCCTACTCTATGTTTTGGATCTGTTTACGTACTTGTTCAGATAAAATTCTTACTTGCGTCATTAGTGAAGATACCTGCTCCTCTAAATCATCCACTCTTTGGCTAAGTTGAGCTGCTTCTTTTGAGGGGGCTAAGTCAGTGTCTGTGCAATGTATTTCAATCAAATTCTCTTCATCAACATCTGAGAACAAGTGTACATAGCGTGATTCGCGTTTACCTGGTTCGCGAGCAAGTTTTTTAACCAGAGTTAGACCATTCAATTCTTGCAGCTCAGTTAATGTGTGCTCAACTTCATTTACATCGTTAAAATCAGCTAAGCGGTTAGTGCGAGTTCTTAACTCGCCGGGCGTTTGTGCGCCTCTTAGTAATAGCACACAAATTATAGCTCTTTGCTGTGGGCTGAATTGCAAATTGCCAAACTCGGTATTGCAAAACCGGTGGAAGTACTTGTTTACTCGCCCTGAAGCTTTGTGATCTACCATCAACTGATTCTTGTGCACCAGCTCATCCACTGTATTTTGTATGTCTGTTTCGGATAATGACATGACAGGGTCTCGATTACTTTTTTGGTTACAGCCGCTGGCTAAACTATTAATCGACAAGGGATATTGTTCAGGTGTAGTGGTTTCTTTTTCTAGCATAACGCCAATGACGCGACATTGCTCTTGGGATAGTGAAATCATTTGAAGTCATCCTTATACAAATTATTCGGCTTGTTATGCTATGCAAACAGCGTTTTACGATGTGATTTTAGGTTACTGTCTCTTTAATAAGTCATAGATAGCATGGTGTTACTATGACTTATTAAAAGGGTGTTAATAACAACTACTCTATATTCGCAATCTGTTCGCGCATTTGTTCGATTAAGACTTTTAATTCTACTGCGCTGGTGGTGACATCGGTATTAATCGATTTAGAACCTAAGGTGTTAGCTTCACGATTAAATTCTTGCATCATAAAGTCTAAACGACGACCTTGTGCGCCTCCTTTTTTGAGGATTTTTCTTGTTTCACTAACATGGCAGTTTAATCGGTCTAGCTCTTCGGCAACGTCCATTTTTTGGGCAAGCAAAACTAGCTCTTGCTCAACGCGAGTTGAGTCTAAGTCGATACTGGCATCGGTAAACTTGTCGGTAATACGTTTGCGTTGCCATTCTATCACTTCAGGCATAAAGGCATGAACTTTGTCTGCTTCAACGGTGATCGCATTTAATCGCTGCTCTATCAGGTTTTTTAGGTTTTCGCCTTCGCTTGCGCGAGCTTGGATAAAGTCGTTTAATGCGCTATCAAAGCCAGTTAATAGCTGTGCTTGAATTGCCGACATATCTTCTTCTGCAGCTTCCATCACACCGGGCCAACGCATCACTTCTAACGGGTTTACTTGGCTATTTAAGGTTTGTTCGTTAACCCAGTTAGCATGCTGTATTAGTTGTAGTGCTAATTTTTCATTGAGAGTTAATTCGCTTTTTGCGCCGGGGTTGGCATTAAAACGTAATTGACATTCTACCTTGCCGCGATTCAGTTGCTTGCGAAAACGCTCTCTTAATAAGGGTTCAATACTGCGAAACTGCTCGGGTAATCGAAAATAGGTTTCTAAAAAGCGCTGATTAACGCTGCGAATTTCCCAAACTGCATTGCCCCAGTCGCCTTTTACTTCAAAACGAGCAAATGCCGTCATACTATGGATCATAATCTTTCCTATGTAATAGTGTTATAAGAATGAAGGCAGAGATTATGCCTGAGCTAGTTAAATCTAGCCAGAAAAAGCTATGAGATCATTTTTCTCCATTTTTGTTTTATATGCTCTGCAACACGAAAGGCATTAGCATAAATGGTAAAGGTATAGGGCACACTACCACCTGTGGGCATAAATGAGCCGTCAGTGACATATAGGTTCTCTACTTGATGGGCTTGACAGTGTTTATTTAACACCGATGTTTTGGGATCATGACCAAAACGACAACCACCCGCCATTAAATTAGTTGCTGGATATCCACTTACAGAAGATGAGATATTTTTGGCGCCCAACGCCTCTAATAATTTTTCTGCTTTTTGGCTTAAGTAAGCACCTACTTCAAGATCATGTTCATGATAACCAATACGTACTTTTGCTACTGGGTCCCCCCATTTATCAGTTACTTCATCATCTAATGTCACAAAGCAGTTATCAGTGGGTAGCCAATCATTAAACACTTCAAAGCGTAGAGTTTTATAGGTAGTGAACTCATTTTTCATGCTTTGTTTTAAGGCATCGCCCCACAGTAATTTACCATTGTCTTGCTCATCTAGCCCCCATTGTGTTCCACTAGCGCGAGCAATGGGGTTTTGATGGAATAAAAAATCGATGGTGCCACCTTTTGCTTGGCCGTTGCTGTTAGTGCCAGTAAAGTTTTTGTCAGATATTGTGTACCAATCTTGTAGTGCTCTATTAATAAAAGGGCCTACGTGTTTTAACTCATTCACTTGCTTATTGTTGAGCTCATCAAAGATAAAATCACCACGGCCAGTACCTCCGCCACTAAAGAGTAAGTTTTTTCCTACCTGGCCGCTGTTATTGGCCAAACCATGAGGAAATTTTTCACCGGTTGACGATAATAATAGCCGTGAAGTTTCCACAGCTTGGCAAGCGATAACATAAATTTTTGCACTAACACTTTTTTTACGCCCCACGCTGTCGTAGTAGTGCACACCAGAAATATCACCTTGGCTATCAGTGGCAATTTTATGCACTTTTGAATTAGCCCTAATTGTACAGTTGCCTGTAGCAACAGCATGATTTAACAACGCCGCTCTACCACTGCCCTTAGCGCCAGAAGCACAGCCATAACTACTGCAATAACCTGAATATTCGCAACTTCTTCGCCCCATTGCTGGCTGTGATAATATGGCTCTTGGTACGGGTATCGCGTGATAACCCATACGAGTTGCGGCCTTATCTATCCATGATGATATGGGTAATTCAGCAACGGGAGGATAAGGAAAGCTAGACGATCTAGGTTCTTGATGAGGGTGTTCTACCACCCGGCCAGATACCCCCACTTCACGCTCAACCATGGCATAGTATGGCTCAAGCTCATCATAGCTAATTGGCCAGTCGGCTATATTTGCACCCGAAATAGCACCAAACTCAGTTTTGAGACGAAAATCAATTGGTTTAAGGCGGTGAAAATAGCCACTCATAAAATTAGACGAGCCGCCAACGACTGAACCATTCCACCATGTCCAGCCTGATTCACTTGTGGCTTCACCTTGCCAAAAGCTTTTTCCCTCTTCATCTTGGTATTCTTCTTCAATAACATGTTGTTCATCGGTAAGTTTGGGGTTGTAGGCATCATGAATACTAATGGTTAATTCATCTTTAAAAAATTCTTTTTCCGTAAGCCATGGGCCTTTTTCTAATACCAGTACTTTGGCGCCAGCTTTTGCGAGTGTATAAGCTACGGGTGAAGCACCCGCACCACTGCCAACAAGACAAATATCATAATCTACTTTTTTCATGCTTTAATAATGCTCTTTATTGGCGGCATAGTTTGATAAGAGTGCAGCTTTTGCACTACAGTTTCATTTTTAGCTAGAGCTCTTGGTGGTAATTCAAAAAAACGTTGACCCTCTTGGGGCAGGGGAAAGCCCGCTTTATGATCTAACCATTGCCAACCAATACCATGAGGATTACCACCGTAAGCTGGTGGCGCTAACATAGCTTCAAAAATATAGCTTAATAACGTTGTTAACCAGTTACTACCCGCGCGTGAATTACTGATGCTTTGTAAAACAAACTCTTTTTCATTTGTGGGTAATTGCACAAAGGGTTTGGTTAATTTACTTTGTGAGAAGCCATTAAGCCAACCAACACCTTTGATAATAAAGTCTTTTTCATCTTGGTGTGTTGGTTGTACCGTTATCACCTGATACAAATATGTTGTAGCGTTAATGTCTTTTGCACTAGGGCCAACGTTTGACTCTGGTAACAAATGTAGCAAGGTGGCATCTAAGGTTAACCAAGGATCGGTTTTAGATAATTCTTCGATACTAATTGATTTTTTTAGTGTGTAAGCTGCTACGGGAACCGCGGTCATCGCACTTGCCCCCGCAGCTGATTTTAATAACGCACGTCGAGAAATTTTACTTTTTAGTTGTTTTTCTTTAAACCAAGCGGGTGTTTGATATTGTTGACTGAAAAAAGATTTCATCTTTCCTTCCTATGAGCTTGGCTGCTTGCTTTGCCACTGTTCAAGAAAAGTTAGCCAATACTCAGTTGAATAGTCGTTTTCGTGTTGTAATTGAGCAGTATCTTTAGAAAGCAGCATTTTACCATTCCCTGTAGAGATGTAGATATGAGGATAACCTAATACAGGTGGTAAAGATTTCATAAAGTCTTCGTTTTCATTAGAGTCACTGACATTAACTTTCAGTAATACATATTGACTGTGTAGCACATTGTAAACTTCAGGATTTTTTAATAAGAATGCATCCAATTTATGACACCAAGTACACCAATTACCCCCAATTTCAATGAGTACATTTCTATTAGTTGCGCTAGCAAGTGCTAACGCCGCATTGGCATCTTTAAATGGATCACGTTTATCATCATATACTTTGGAATATTCAGGTAACTTTGCTTTGATTGATTGAAGGCTTGATTGGCTATTTTTTGTGTTTGCATACGCGCTATTAACGAAAAATAACAAGCTACTTATGGCAAATATTAACACTGGCTTCATTTTTTTCTCACTATTTAGTTAAACTAAAATTACAATCTACCGACAAGATGACCTTTATTATCTTAACTATATTTCAAAAAAAGTGATGAAGCATTATAATAGCGGCAATTATTTTCTTGTATTTACATAAAGGATCTTGCTATGCGTCCAAGCGGCAGAACATTAGGGCAAATTCGCCCTGTAACCATCACTCGTCAATTTACTGCCCATGCAGAAGGTTCAGTATTGATTGAATTTGGTGATACCAAAGTGATTTGTACTGCCTCGGTTGATGAAGGTGTACCGCGCTTTTTAAAAGGCCAAGGTAAAGGTTGGGTAACGGCTGAATATGGTATGTTGCCACGTTCAACCCATACTCGCATGCGCCGTGAAGCCGCAGCTGGTAAGCAAAGCGGCCGTACATTAGAAATTTCACGTTTAATTGCTCGCGCCTTACGTGCTGCAGTTGATTTAAAAGCATTAGGTGAAAATACTATTTCGGTAGATTGTGATGTTATACAGGCTGATGGTGGCACGCGTACTGCTTCTATTACCGGTGCCTGTGTGGCCTTAGTGGATGCACTGAATTACATGCGCGCTAAAGATATTATCAAAACTAACCCGCTTAAGCACATGATTGCCGCTATTTCTGTGGGTATTTATCAAGGCGAGCCTGTTGCCGATTTAGATTATGATGAAGACTCAAATGCTGAAACAGATATGAATGTTGTTATGACCGACACCGGTAAGTTAATTGAAGTGCAAGGTACTGCAGAAGAAGAGCCATTCAGTTTTGAAGAGATGCAAGCCATGATGCAGCTATCAAAAGATGCTATCAATGAATTATTTGATCATCAAAAAGCGGCATTAAGCTAATTAATAAATTTGGAGAGAAAGATGAAAGATTATCAACGCGAATTTATTGATTTTGCTTTATCGAAACAAGTATTACGTTTTGGTGAGTTTACCTTAAAGTCAGGCCGTACTAGCCCTTATTTTTTTAATGCGGGCTTATTTAAAACCGGTGGTGATTTAGCTCGTTTAGGCCGCTTTTATGCGGCAGCTTTAGTGGATGCTAATATTGAATTTGATTTAGTATTTGGCCCTGCTTATAAAGGTATTCCTATTGCAACGACTACAACAGTGGCGTTATTTGATCAGCACAACCTTGATGTACCTTATTGCTTTAATCGTAAAGAAGCAAAAACTCACGGTGAAGGCGGCAGTTTAGTGGGGGCCGAACTTAATGGTAAAGTGATGTTAGTAGATGATGTTATCACCGCTGGCACAGCAATTCGTGAATCCATGGAAATTATTAAAGCTCACGATGCGAAGTTATCAGGTGTACTCATTGCTTTAGATCGCCAAGAAAAAGGTCAAGGTGAGTTATCTGCTATTCAGGAAGTAGAGCGAGATTTTGATACACATGTCATTTCAATTGTAACCCTTGCTGATGTTGTCACTTACCTTGAAGAGAAGTTAGCTGACCAGCCAGAGTTAAGTGAAAGTTTGGCGAGTATTAAGCAGTATCGTTTAGATTACGGGGTTTAACGTTTTCTTTTTTATGTTGGGCATGAGGGCTGAGTAGATTTACTTTGACTATTCGTACCTTTTGCTCAGCAAAAACGGCTACTAATGTCATTAGTATAACTGCTTGTCTTAAGCGCTAAGCCCTCGAAAGTTTACATAGAAGCAGTATATATTGTGTTAATGCTCTTAAGCAGTTAGTTCAAACTGGTGAGTTGCAGGTTTGTTATAAGCCTGGCTTATGTCTTGATAAAAACTCTCAATTCTACCTGCGCGTTGAATAACATCTTCAGAACGAGTTGGTGCAACTTGCTCTTGAGCTTCAATGGTTTGATTAATTAACGTATCAAAATCGCGTTCACTGTTACTATTGCTTAAAGTATTTGATGTCTCTTTTGCTACGGAATAATTTGTATTTTCAGTGGCTATTTGTGCTTGAGTTATGTGCTCATGTTGGGCTGTTAATAATTCTGATTGAGCTTGTAAAATAATTTGCGCAGCATTGGCGGCAACCTTAGCATCTTGCACCGACGGGTTTGCTGGCGCTAAAGCGGCTGCATGCACTTTTTGCATTTTAGCAATAGTAGCTTCAGGGTTGCCCTTTACGATAGAAAGATCTACAGAGACTTCGCCTTCTACTGCATATCTTTTACCGTCGGGGCCCGTTTCAAAAGTATAGCTAGGTGCTCCTGTTACTGAGCCGCCTATGGTTGCATGAGCTAACTCATGTGCTTTAACTTCTTGGTCTCTGCGTTGTAACTGACTAATTTCAAGTGCTTGTGCTTTTTGCTCACTGATATTGCCGTCTTGCTCGTTAGCCTGGTTGGAGTCTTGTTGCTCATCTTTTTTAGCCGCTTGCTCTTGCTGATGATCTTGGTGCTGGTGTGAGTTTTGCCCATTGCCATGTTCACCCTTTTGTTCAGAGATGGCTTGATTTGCTTGTTCTGCTTTTTCTTTTAAGCTAGCAAAATCAATATTTTCATTATTTTGTGCGGGCGTTCTGCCTCGTTCTTTGTCTGAAGCTACGCCTTTTTCTGCGGCTGACTGATTTAAGGCTGCAGGTTGAGTGATAATTTCTCGTTGATGATTTTCTCGACGCAAGGTCTCCGTGTTTGGGTTTAACACGGTAGGGGTAAATAAATTGGGTGCTTGCGGGGTGATATTCATAATTTTAAACGGTGCTTTTTAAACCGTCACATCAATTAAGGTGCCCAAACTTTCATCGGCACTTTGAATGACTTGAGCAGATGCTTTTGCTTGAAATTCAGCAACTTTCAAATCGACAATTGACTGATTCAAATCGGGTATACTCTTTTCATCAATGTTCGATGTTTCAAGGTTGACCGCTTCGTTAGGCGCGGTTGTTTCTGCCACAATATTTTCAGCAGCTTTATTTGCTTCTTCATTTGCTCTTTGAAGGCCTTGTACGCCAGAGTTAAATGCTGATTGGATCTCCATAACAGCCCCTTAAACTTTAAGTATTCTGTTTGATTATTGACCAAAAACACAAAAAAGTAAACCTTAGCGTTGAGTAAAAATAGCGTGAATGGGCGAAATGTCTAGTTGCTGAAATGTTCTAAAAGCCATGCTGTTACCACTTGATTAAACTCATCAAGGTGTGAAATAAAAGGCGCATGTGATGCTGGTGAAAAAACATGCTGTTCACTTTGGTTTGCTAGCTTGGCTATTTGCTCAATCGCTCGTTTAGGGACTAAGCTGTCATTGCTCCCGTATAAACGTAGAAAAGGCTGGTGTATTAAAGTTAATTGTTTTCTGTGATCACTTGTTTCAAGCAGAGCTAGTGATTGATCTAGTGTGGCTTTACTTGGCATGTCATGCTGCATCACTAAGTGGGTGATTTGTTTAATGTCTTGACGAATATGTGGGCTACCCATTGCCTGTATTTTCAAAAAATTAGTAATTGTTTTTTGAGTATCTTCTTTTAATTGTTGATGAAAATTATGCAAGATATGAGGCTTAATGCCTGGCCAATGACTATTAACCTCTTGCGAGCATGGAGATTTCTCAATAAAACATGGTGAACTTGCCACACTCACTAGTGCTAGTACTTTTTCAGGGTGGGTTAAGGCCATTTCTGTAGCCACTAAACCACCTAACGACCAACCTAAGTAAATAGCAGGCTGACTAATAGTGTGATTAAGCTGTGTGACTATGTTGGCTAAAGAATAGGGCTCAATGGTGTTATCTCTATTTAAGCCAAAACCAGGAAGATCAACAGTAATGACCTGAAAGTCATCAGTAAAATTTTCAGCTAATGAATTAATAAAAGGTTGCCAAACGGCGGAATTTAACCCCCAACCATGAAGTAATACTAATGGCGTTGAGGATTGTTTGTTGTTGCCATAACTGGAAAAATATAATGTTTCTGCCATGCTTATGTGTACTTCACAAGTTACGAGAAAAAAGTTAAAGCTAGTGTACCTAAGGGATATTTATAATGGAATGGCAAACAATAATTCGTGGATATTTTCATAAGCTACAGTTAATACTTGGACAATGTGATCTCTGTGGCAATGCTACACAAAAGTATCCGTTGTTGTGCTCTACTTGCTTTGAGGCTTTACCACTATTTAATCAGGATTTAATTCAGGGAGATTTACTTAACTGGCCCGCAGTGAGCAAAGGTTTACCTCGAGCGAATTTTGATCGCTTATTTTCTTTATCCCCTTACTTACCCCCCTTCACTCACTGGTTAACAACATTTAAATATAATGGTCGATTTGAGCTAGCGACTATTTTTGCCAACTTATTGGCAGAGCAATGGCTAGCATCAGAACCTCGTCAGACTAAAAAACCTGATTATATAGTTTTGAGTGTGCCACTTCATAGCAGTAAATGGCAAATACGTGGCTATAACCAAGCGCACCTTATTGCTAAGCGATTTGCTCAAAAAGTGCAATTACCCTATCAAGCGTTAGCATTACAACGTGTAAAAAAGAATGCCAGTCAAGTTGGTAAAACAGGAGAGCAAAGACGTAATAACTTAAGCAAAGCCTTCACTGTTGATAAACACCTGATTAAACACTGTAAACAGGTGGTGTTGATTGATGATGTATTGACCACAGGCAGTACAGTGAATGAAATTTGTAAATTATTAAAATCACAAGGTGTTGAAACCGTCACTGTGGTGACGGTTTGTTTAACTTTACCCAAATGAAAGAGCGTTAATCCCCAATAGGTGTGTTAAAGGCCTTAGCAAAAAATAAGCTGTTTGCTAAGAGCTTAGAGCTACCAAGCCAATAACCTCTAAAGGCTAGTACGTCTGTGGTAGCTATCACTCGACCGGTGCCAACATTATGCGCAACAATCGCCGCATGATGTGCTAACTGATTAACTAAGTTTTTATCGCTATAACCGCTTAACAATGGTTTTGGTGTGTATTTAGCTAAGGTGATGAATGGTTGTTGACCCGCTTTCATGATTAAGGTGCTGTTACGAAAAAGGGGTAAAGTGTTTGTGTCAAAACCAAATGCTAACGGATGAGATATATCGAGTTGGGTATTAAATATAGCGCCAGCGATACGTTTTCTTGCCGCTAATTTTTCTTTCTCTAGATATGTTAATGTGGAGCTATCAAATAACTGATCTATTTGCTCTTTGCTAACAAAGTCAACCGCTAGTATTTCTTGTTGAGAAAGCCATTTAGCACCACGTTTTTGACCAATGATTACACCGCCTTGTTGAAGCCAATCTTTGAGCTTGTTTTTGCTTTTATCGCTTACTTTAGTGTAGTTGCCGTTAACTAAAATCACATGGCTATAGTGGGATAAATTAAGTTTGTCTAAGTGTTTATGGTCAACAATACTCACAGGGATTGCTAAGGTTTCATCAAGATAATAACGAACTTCTCCTGCCTCATATTGAGAAACCCCTTCACCACCTAATAGTAATGCTTTAGGTGGTGTTACCTTGTGAAAAGAGCTACTGCCTAAATCAATCCCTGAGCTAGTTAAGCCGCTATTAAGTGGCTTAACGGGGAGGTTAACCTGGTTGGCTAGTGTTATTAGCGTTTTGCGCCAATGCAGTTGAGTTTGAATTGCCGCGGGCACAATAATAGTGCCGGCTTTGAATGTGTAGTCTTTGTTGGCTACTTGACTGATAAAAGCACTGGTGGCAACCTTGGCTTTGATATCTCTAGCCAGTAATTGGTTTAATAATTTAGGCGCTAAATAATGGTGCCACTCAAAAGCATAGGCATAGCTCTCTTGTTCTGAAACTGTATTTTCTATCGAGATTATATCTGCCTTAGACCAAGCTTTTTTCGCATGCTCAATACCCCAAGTGCTATCAAGTGCTTGAAAGCCTATATTCATTGCAAGTGGTATGGTCCAACCTGAGACATCATAAAAGGTATTATCAGGAAAATCGGTAGCTTGAGTGAATAACGCTTGGATCAATCGATATTGTGCTTGTTCAGTGGGGATAAAGTAACTGTCAGCTTTAGCATAGTTGTTGTCATTATACGCAAAATCTTTCGTGAGTGGATAAACCTTTATTTGATGTTGCGATAAAGTTGACAGTAGGGCATGTAAACGAAATTTATCTTTAGCTTCGGAAACTAAGTAGCCTTCAATGTTATCTTTTTTAGCTTGCTTGATCGATTGCTGGTAAAACTCATGGCGATATTGTTTTAATGCTTCTCTATTGTGCCAAGCCCCTTCTATAGTAGAGAGAGAAGTTAACACATGATTTTGAATACCATACTCAAAGGTAAGTAAGCCATTAATGGTTTTTTGCTGCATACCTCGGGAACTAGCTTGCTCAAATAAAATACCAATGCCGCCGTTAATATCGGGATAGGTTGAGCCTTTACCATAATAAAAGTCATCAAAGCTTTCTTCACTGTAATATAAGCGTTGTGCACCATCTAACGCCTTGGCATGATATTTAGCTAAAGCCTGAGTTAAAGAAACATTTTTCTTGGGTGTTAAGGGATTCGTTCTACTGATGATGCCCGGCTGAAAGAAGTAACTGCTGTTGGGGCCCATTTCGTGGTAGTCGCCGAGCACATGAGGTTGATAGTGATGAAAATAGCGTAATCTATGACGACTTTCTGATTGTGTTAGCAATAACCAATCACGATTTAAATCAAACCAAAAATGATTCGTTCTGCCACTTACCCAGTCTTGATGGTGTTCAATATGATTCGCATCGCTATTATCTGCTGAGCCTCTAAAAGTGCTTACCCAATTAACAAATCTGTCCATACCATCGGGGTTCATGCTTGGCTCTAATACAATAATAGTATTAGCCAGTATAGTTTCTATTGACTCTTCTTGACTGGCAGCTAAGTAATAGGCAACCACCATGGCCGCATTGGCACCACTGATTTCATCGCCATGAATGCTATAACCAAGCCAAATAACCAGTGGTTCATCTTGGGGGTGAGTATGGTTAAGTGGAATATGCCTTTTGTTTAAAATATTATCTAACTTCGCTAAATTATCGGGACTTGAAATAGTAACTAAAAACTGATCTCTTTGTTGCGCTGTTTTACCTATAGTGGTTAATTGCAGCCGGCTGCTTTGTTTGGCTAAGGTGGAAAAATACTTTATTAATTGATCGTGTCTTATGTGTCGTTGGCCAATTTCAAAGCCTAAACTGGTACTAGGGCGTGAAATGGATGGGTCATAATTAATTTTTTTGGGCAGGTAGCCATTAACAGGCAATGCTTGAGCCGATAGTGAAATTAACAGTAAAAATAATGAAATTAAACGATGAACAGCAAACATTACACTTTCCTTTTATTGATTTAGATTAAAATAACAAATAAAAGCGTAAAAATCATTAGCACATCAGCGAATTGGCGGGTAAAATGAACATACTTGAGTAAATTACTCAAGTATGTTTGTTTACTACCAGTCAGTGTACCGTGGACACTAAGTTAGAGAGTTTCAGTATTATGATCACTATTTCACCAAGCGCTCAAGAGCATTTTGTTAAGTTATTATCACAGCAAGCCGAAGGCACACATATTAGAGTATTTGTTGTTAACCCTGGGACAGCTAAAGCGGAATGTGGCGTTTCTTATTGTCCAGCAGATGCGGTAGAGCCTGATGATCTAGAATTACCTTTCGAGGGTTTTTCTGCCATGGTAGATGGCGATAGTAAAAGTTTTCTTGAAGAAGCTGAGATTGATTTTGTGACTGACCAAATGGGCTCTCAGTTAACCTTAAAAGCACCCAATGCCAAATTACGCAAAGTCGCTGGTGATGCCCCACTGTTTGATCGTGTTCACTACTTTTTACAAGCAGAAGTTAACCCGCAATTAGCGGGTCATGGTGGTGAATGTACTTTAATAGAAATCACCGAAGATGGCTTTGTAGTATTGCAATTTGGTGGCGGCTGTAATGGTTGTAGTCAAATTGATGTGACCGTAAAAGATGGCATTGAAAAGCAGCTACTTGATATCATGGGTGATGAAATCAAGGGCGTGAAAGATGTCACTGAGCATAATCGTGGTGAACATTCATATTATTAATTTTTCCCCGTGCTAAAATATCATAAGCACAGAGCAGTCAGGTTAATATGAACAACTTGCTTGCTTTTTTAGGTCAAGATCC
The DNA here is from genome assembly GCA_030754235.1 of Litorilituus sp. Taxonomy (GTDB): domain Bacteria; phylum Pseudomonadota; class Gammaproteobacteria; order Enterobacterales; family Alteromonadaceae; genus Colwellia. The sequence goes on along the minus strand of JASMAS010000046.1, from coordinate 28,640 downwards.
CCGTCGCAGTTTAGCTATTTTTTTGCGTGGTCTTGGCCTTTTTGTTTTCGGGCTATTATGTATTGCTCTTGGTTATTATTATCATCACCTATGGCAGTTGGTAGGGCTAGTGGTAATAGCCCTAGCGAGCATTATTGCAATATGGGGCTATGTTGGTATTTTTGCTAATCGTTGGTTTACTATTCTCAATCGTACTCAAGTCAATCAAAGCTTGTCGGCAAAAAATGATAAAGATAATTAGTATGCTTTATGTTATTCGTTTTATGGAAAAATATTGGATAAGCTTAACCTTGTTGCTATTAGCTGCCATTGCGACTCTCTCGCTTTGGCCTGCTGCAAATTTGCCCGTTGTACCGGGCACAGATAAAACTCATCACTTTATTGCTTATGCAGCATTGATTTTACCTACTGCCTTGAGAAAACCTCGCTATTATCGATTAATTATCATCGCTTTTTTGGTGTTTAGTGGTGCTATTGAACTTATACAGCCTTATGTTAACCGTTATGGTGAATGGTTAGATATGGGCGCTAATGCACTGGGATTATTTTTTGGTTTTATATTAGCGAAACTAGCAAGTTCTTATTCTCAAAAATTGTTCAAAACTTGATACCTGTCAAAGCGCTTTGCTGATCAATAGCTAGAATATAGATCATAACTTTTTAATGGTGATATCTATGCAACCAGCTAAACACCAACCTAAACATTTTTGGCAAAAAATTATCGGAGTGATAGCTAAAATTAGTTTTGTTTGCGCGGCAATGGGTGTGGTGTTAACCCTGATTTATGCTGCTGAGGTAACAGAAGAATATAAAGCAGCGATGGGGGCAATTACTTTTATTGGTTTTGCTATCGGCGTGGTGTTAAGTGCCATGAGTAACGCCAGTTTGCCTAACTTGAAGCCGGATCAATAGGAATAGTGTTAAGTACTCTACACTTGTAGTGCCATGCTAAGGTAACTCCTCTTATGAGCATAAAACATAACAGTGCAGCCCATAAACCGTGGTTACCGTAATCTTTGAGTAAAAACCATAATGGAAAAAAACCAGCAAATGTGGCTATCATCATGCTATTGCGCATGGCTGTTGCTTTCATTAAACCAATATATACGCCATCAAACAAATAACACCAACAGGCAACTAGAGGCAGGATTATCATCCACACTAAATAGTGTTGGGCAAAATCAATAACGGCGTTAATGTTTGAAATAAGTGACAGTAACCATTGTCCTGCTAGAGCAAACAGCAAGGCATAAGCCAGGGCGAAAATGGCAGTCCAAAACAACCCTATTTTTACAGTTGAGTGCAGTTTTTTATTATCCTCTTCACCGTAGGCTTTACCTACCATAACCTCTGCTGCATTGGCGATGCCATCTAAACCAAAAGAAATAAGTAACAGAAAATTCATTAAAATAGCATTGGCGGCAACCACTTCATCACCTAATCTTGCCCCTTGAAAGGTAATAAAAAGAAAACAGGCTTCTAAACATAAAGTGCGAATTAGAATATCACGGTTTAGCTTGAAATAGCAGAACAAACTATTTTGCTCAAACAATGATGCGAATAGTGCTGTCTGATCCGTCAAAAATTGCTTAACCGATGAGTAATAACGCAGAAAAATAATGGTTAATCCGGCAAGTAATCCTGAGTATTCAGCAATGATGGTAGCACTAGCAACCCCCTTTACTTGCCAGCCAAAACCAAAAACAAACAGTAAATCTAAGCAAATATTAATAAGGTTGGTAGCAATAAGCAGCCACATGACTACGCTGGCTTGGTGGTTACCTAATAACCAACCGAGAATCACTAAATTTGCCAATGCAGCGGGTAAACCCCAAATACGTATTTCACTGTACTGTTTAGCATATAATTGCACTTGATCTGAGCCACCTGCTACATTTAGGGCAATATCAATAAAGGGAACCTGTAGCAAAACAAAGCTAAAGCCAATAGCAAAAGCAACTAAGATACCGCGTAATAGTACTAATAAATTTTGCTGGATATCATTGAAACCATAGGCTTGTGCACTTAAGCCCGTAGTCGACATGCGCAGAAAGCCACATAGCCAAGTTATTGAGGTAATTATCATTGCACCAATAGTGCTGCCACCTAAAAAATAAGCGTGAGGCAAGTGGCCGATGACAGCGGTATCGACTAAACCGAGTAAAGGCACGGTTATATTAGAGAGTATCATGGGAAAAGCTAGCAACAATAGCTGTTTATGTTGATCTAGGTCGGCAATTTTTAGCAAAAACTCTTCCTTATCACTAGGCATATCGTCAAAAAAAAGCTATTTTAAGATATTCAATTTTAAATAGGAAATAATTATGAGATTTGGCATTCTGGCTTTATTTTTATGCGCTTTTCACGTTTCCAGTTTTGCCGCTGTCATTTTACAATATCATCATGTTAGCAATAGTACGCCCAAAAGTACTAGTATTACCCCTAAGCAATTTGAGGTGCACTTACAATATTTAAAAGATAATCACTTTCATGTTGTTGCCTTATCACAAATCATTGTTGCTATTGAACAGCAAAAAACTTTACCCAATAAAACTGTCGCTATTACGTTTGATGACGCATATATTGACCTGCTTGTTCAAGCAAAGCCACTGCTCGATAAATTTAATTACCCTTATACCATTTTTGTGAACCCGGGTTTGATAAACCGTGAAGAAAAAAAGAAAAAGTCGACGTATTTATCATGGTCGCAATTAAAATCGTTAGCAGATGAAGGTGTGACCATTGCTAACCATGGCTTTGAACATGATTCCATGGTGAGAATAAATGAAGGGCTAGATCAAACGCAATGGTTAGATAAACAAACAGAGTTATTGCTTAAAGCAGAAGCTATTATTAAAGAAAAAACAGGGCAAAGTTGGCGTTATCTGGCTTATCCTTATGGTGAATATGATCCAAGTATTCAAGATTGGGTGAACGCACATAACTTTGTTGGCTTTTCGCAGCAATCGGGAGCGGTAGGCCTTTATACTGATTTAAGTATTGTGCCGCGTTTTCCGGCCTCTATGCCTTATGATCAAATTTCAGGTTTACGTGATAAACTCAATTCACTTCCCTTTAATATTCAATTACAGGGTGCTCATGCTGAAACTATTGTTAAGTATCAGCAGGCCAGAAGTATTACCTTTACGGTAGAAACTGATGATTTTTATAAGTCACAACTTAATTGCTATATTTCAGGTTTAGGAAAGCAACAAATCCAATGGCAGGGAGAAAACAGCTTTACTATTGATTTTAGTGATGATTTACCCGTAGGGCGAGTCAGATGTAATTGTACCGCCGCGAGCATTAGTCAACCGGGTCATTACTACTGGTATTCTAAGCCTTGGTTTGTTTTAAAAGCTGATGGTAGTTGGTATCACTTATAGCTGTTGAAATGATTTACAATAGGCATTAAATAAGCAGCTCAAGCCTATGATAGCTTTAACCACTTAGTTATTGAATTAGGGCTAAGGTTTACATCCAACTGCCATTTCGGATAATACCCACCGCAATACCTTCAACAGTAAACTCTTGGCAACTTAAATCAACTTCAATAGGTGAAAATGCTTCATTTTCAGCATGTAGATAGACAAGATTGCCATCTCGTTTAAAGCGCTTCACGGTGACATCATTTTCAACTCTAGCTACAATGACCTGACCGTTTTGTACATCAGTTGTTTGGTGAACCGCTAATAAATCGCCGTCTAAAATGCCGATATCTTTCATGCTTTCGCCATTAACACGTAGCAAATAATCAGCAGCAGGGTGAAATAAATTGCCGTCCATTTGATAGTGATCTTCAACATGCTCTTCAGCAAGAATAGGTTCACCAGCAGCGACTCTACCAATTAGTGGTAAACCTGCTTCAACGTCAATAAATTGCTCTGCTAGGCGAATACCACGAGAAGTTCCCGGTAGCATTTCAATATAGCCTTTTTTTGCAAGTGCTTTTAAATGCTCTTCTGCTGCATTGGCTGATTTAAAGCCAAAAAAACCTGCAATTTCAGCACGCGTTGGCGGCATGCCCGTGTCATGAATATTTTCTTTGATGAGATCGAAGATTTGTTGTTGTCTATTGGTTAATGGTTTTAATTCATTCATGGTAGACATTTGCTTTTCCTTAATGAGGTAAAGTGCTGTGTTTATTTACAACTGTCAGTATATACAGCTACAGAATAAACGCAAGTCTAGGCATATTTTTTTGGAGAGTGTGTGGTTTGAGATTCAGTGAGTCTCTTTCTCAATATAACCATTTCAATGAAGGTTAATACACTATTCGCATCACTTATTTAAGGGCTTGTTGTTTTTATAAGATTCTAGTAATGTCTTTGCGTAATTCACTAATGTTGCTCTGTGCCCTAGTAGTAAAAGTATTATTTCATTGAGTATAAGGAAATTTCCAATTTATGAGTGCTATATTAGTTGTCGAAGATCGCAAAGATGTTCGTTTAAGTCTTTCAATATTATTTGAAGATAATGGCTATGAATGTATTGAAGCTGATAATCCGCAGGTTGCGCAAATAAAGCTTAAAGCTGCTGAACATGAGATATCGCTAATTTTGTTAGATATGAATTTTTCCATGGACACTACTTCTGGTCAGGAAGGTCTAGACTTTTTATCTTGGCTACAAAAATCATCATTTAATCTCCCCACAATTGCCATGACAGCATGGTCAAATACCGACCTGGTAGTGCAAGCTATGAGACTAGGAGCAAATGATTTTATCGAAAAGCCTTGGCTCAATAAACAATTATTACATGCAATAAAACAGCAGCTTGACCTAAGTTGTTTGCAAAGACAAAACACAAAACTAAAACAGCAACTTTCAGAGCCCTGTCAAGATGAATATCAGTGGCGTTCTCCATGTATGCAGGTTTTATTTAGAAAAATTAATGCAATAGCAGAAACGGATGTTGGTGTATTGCTTACCGGTGATAACGGTACAGGTAAAAGTGAATTAGCTCGGTATATACATGAAAAATCGCAACGTTCTACCGCGCCTTTTATTGCTGTAAATATGGGGGCTATAACAGAAACTTTGTTTGAAAGTGAAATGTTTGGGCATAAAAAGGGTGCATTTACTGATGCAAAGCACGGACGTGTTGGTCGTTTTGAACTCGCTGAAAAAGGGACTTTATTCCTTGATGAAATTGCCAATATTCCTTTATCTCAGCAAGCAAAAATATTACGGGTGCTCGAAAATGGCGAGTTTGAACTGCTAGGCTCTAGCCATACTAAAAAAACTAATACTCGAATAATATCAGCGACCAATGCTAATTTTACACAATTGATTGAGCAAGAAGAGTTTCGTGAAGACCTTTACTATCGTCTTAACACTATTGAATTTCATGTACCAGCGCTTAAAGAGCGTCATGAAGACATCATTCCACTTGCTGAGTTTTTTATTCAAAAGTATGCCAGTAAATATAAGCGAGGTATTAATACACTGTCCTCTGATGCTGAGCGGGCGTTGGTTGCTTATCATTGGCCTGGTAATGTCCGTGAAATGAGTCATATCATTGAGCGTGGAGTATTGCTCTCGGAAAATGAAAAACTATCAATAGATGACTTACATATATCCCAGCAAAAACAAGCATTAGCAACTGATATAAATAAATTTCCTTTTATGACTTTGCAACAAGCGGAGGTAAGTTTAATAACACAAGCGCTGGAACAAACGAAAAACCACATACCAAAAGCAGCAAGTTTACTGGGATTAACCAAAGCCTCTATGTATAGACGGTTGGAAAAGCATGGCATTACTAAAGGCTAAGACATTAGAGGGGTACATTCAGGTAAAATTGATATCGTTATGTCTGTTTATCTTAGTTTTGTTTGCATTATTTGCGTGGCAAGTAGAGCTCGATTGGCAATGGATTGTTACTTTTGAATTAGCCATTTGCTTACTATGCTTTTGGTTTATTGTAAGTTTCAAGAAAACTATCCTAAGTGCATTTTGCCGCGCCTCTTTGCATGTGGATGCTATTATTCAGGAAGACTACAACCAGTTTGCCAAGTCGCCATTTGCATCAGGTAAAGTGAATGACTTTCACTTACATCTAAAACAATTAAGTGAACAATTACAGTCGCAAAAGTCCCATTATGATCAACATGCCTTTTTGGTATATCAACTTATTTCTCAATTAGATACACCTGTTTTAGTTTTTAGTGAAAAACAGCAACTTACTTTTGGTAATGATGCTTTTATTCATTTATTTAAACAGCCATGGCAAATGCTTAGACATGCTTCTGCTGATTTATTGGGGTTACACTACATACAGCACCAATGGTGTTTTTCAGATGAAATTCAACAAAAACAATGGCAAATCAAGCACAGTGAATTTATTGATAATGGCGCAATGCATCAGCTACTTGTTTTTATCAATATTGAACCGGTATTAAGAGCCAGTCAGCTAAAAGCATGGCAACAGATTATTCGCGTATTAGGCCATGAAATTCGAAATTCATTAACGCCTGTGTCTTCAATGGCTGAAACTCTGGCAGAAGCAACAAGCAATACTCGAGACAAAATGGTATTAGATGTGATTGCTGAGCGTTGTTTGCACTTACAGTCTTTTGTTGATCGATACTCATCAATTTCTCAGCAGCTACAAGTTAATTGTCAGTGGTCAGCGGTAAATAGTTTAATAACATCAGTTTCCAGTTTGCATAGTGGTTTAAATGTAGAATCAAGCTCCATATTTGAGAATGTGTGGGCTGACAAAGCTTTGTTGGAGCAAGTTCTCATTAATCTACTCAAAAATGCAAAGGAGGCAAAGGCTACAAAAGTAGCTTTGAATTTCTCAACCCAAGATAATTTCTACCTAATTGAAGTCATCGATAATGGTCATGGTTTTGCTAATCTTGACAATTTATTTGTTCCTCTTTACTCAACTAAACCTCAAGGACAAGGGGTAGGCTTGAGCCTATGTCGCAATATTATTGAGCAACACCATGGTGTAGTTCAGTTGTATAACAATAAGAAAGGATTAGGCGTAACCGTCACTATACTTCTACCAATCCCTACTGATGAAGCTTAGTTCATTTTCGAACTAGTTTAGGTTCGATTCCGCACTGGTAACCATTGCTCTAACTTAGTATTGATTTAAGTTGTTGTATTTGCTTGTTATTTTGTTTGGCATGATTGTAGCATTATTCATAATAAAAAATACATAATGTGTAATTAATTTAATCGAGTGAAGTTGAAAAGTGGATGTAATTAAACCTAAGCAAGCAGCAAAATTATTAAGCGCTAAATTGCTAACAACCCTAGTTATTATTGTGCTCTTTAGTGCTTTAATCGCTTATGCAAAAGCCTCGTTTAATACTATTAAATTACCGTTGAAAGAGTTACTTATCTCCACGGTTAAGCAAGGCGATATTAATGTCTCTGTTGAGGGTTACGGAAAACTAATTTCGGCAAAATTGCAATTAATTACTACTCGTAGCCAAGCCACTGTTGAAGAAATTCTATTAAAACCAGGGGCTAGGGTAACTAAAGATAGTGTAATTGCGAAATTAGCTAACCCTGAATTACAACAACAGGTTGAAAATGCACAACAACAACTTGAGCAACTTAGAGCAAATTTACGGCAGTTAGTTGTTAATCAAAAAAGAGAACAATTAAACGAAGAGGCCAAATATGCTGAGCTTGATGCAATACATGAAACCGCAAAGTTACGACGAGTAGCACAAGGGAAACTGGTTCAGGGAGGGATTGTTTCACAGCTAACCTATAAAGAAAGTTTATTAAATGAAAAGCAATTAAATAAGCGCATCGTAATATTAACTAAAAGAGTATCTCAATTAACACTGGTGCAACAAGAGGCAATAAATATTCAACAAGAGCGTATTAAGCAGCAGCAAGGTAAATTAAGTATAGCTTTGCAGCGCTTAAATAAGTTAGAAGTAAAAGCAGGATTTGATGGTGTACTGCAAAGGTTATCGGTAACACTGGGAGAAAGTTTATCATCAGGACAAGAAGTTGCCTTAATTGGTAGTGTGACAGACCTTATCGCTTTAATACAAGTACCACAAAATCAAGCACAGCAAGTGCAAGTAGGGCAAAAAGTTGAAGTAGATACTAGGCTAGATAAAATAATTGGCACTATTGTGCGCATAGATCCCATTGTAAAAGATAATAGCGTAGAAGTAGAAATAGCCTTACCAGAAAAGCTACCCAAAAGTGCAAGACCACAACAAAATATAGATGCCAGCATCTTAATTGAGACACTAGAAAATATTCATTACATAGAGCGTCCAGCTAACATTAATGCACTCAGTGAAGTCATGCTTTATAAACTTGATAGTTCATCTTCATTGGCATTAAGAGTACCTTTAAAATTAGGTAAAAAAGCAGGACGATATATTGAAATACAAAAGGGAAGTATGCCAGGGGAACGCTTTATTATTTCTGATTTAAGTAACTATCAAACCAAACAAATAACTATTGAGTAATTCTTGAATAACTATCTTAAGAATTAAAAAAATAACATATTAAAGGATGAAGGAAATATGAAAACTACAGTCTTATCGTTGAAAAATATATCAAAAATATTTGAAACAGAAGAGTTGGAAACTCACGCATTAAAGGCGGTCAGCTTAAATATAAATAAGGGGGATTATATTTCTATCTCTGGGCCATCCGGTTGTGGAAAATCAACCTTGTTATCAATTATGGGGCTGTTGGATACTGCAACTTCGGGTGAGTATTTTATTGAAGGCAGTAATGTTAGTGAACTATCGCTAGATCAAGCGGCTGAAGTAAGGAATGCTAAAATAGGGTTTATATTTCAATCATTTAATTTGATAGATGAATTATCTGTTTTTGATAATGTCGCACTCCCTTTGCGTTACCATTCAGACAAGCCGAGTAGCGTTGCTATCAAAGAGCGGGTAACACAGTGCTTAGAAAAAGTAGGTCTTAGCCATCGTGTTAGCCATAAACCTAACCAACTTTCAGGGGGACAACAGCAACGTGTAGCTATTGCTCGTGCATTAGTGGCTAACCCAGCCATTTTATTGGTAGATGAACCTACGGGTAACCTAGATTCAAAAAGTGGCGACCAGATAATGGAGCTACTTGAACAACTTAATAAAAGTGGCACTACCATTTGTATGGTAACTCATGACCCTCGTTATGCAGATATGGCGACGAGTAAAGTTCAACTGCTAGATGGCTCTGTTTTACAAGCACGGTTAAGTCAAATTGCCGTATAAACTACGAACTTTAGTTTTAAAATGTGTTTTATAAGGCAAGTATGATTTTAAAGAAAATAAGCCCAAGATTAAGCTATTAAAAGAGAAATGGAATGAACTTATTTACCTACCAATTAAAACAAGCATGGTTAAGCTTAAAGAAGAAACCAGGTTTTGTTCTTAGTGTTGTATCTACTATGGGGATCACGTTAGGTGCATTGCTTTGTGTGTTGACCTTGGCTTATGTGATGCTGATAAAACCACTGCCTTATCCAGAGCAGGCTCGGCTGTATAGTGTTGAACATCATATAGTAGATCAACAAGGAGAGTCTGAATATGTTCATTTTGATTATCCAACTCTTATCGAGCTCTATAAAAAACAGAAGCAATTTACCCAAGGATCGATCAGTTATTATAGTGAAGAAGTCATTCGAACACATCCGCAACAGCCCTCAGTGAATACCGCTTTTGTCACACCTGAATGGTTTTCGTTATTGGATGTTCCAATGGTGCTTGGAAGAGCTTTTGAAGCTACAGAGGGCTTTAACAGCCAGATACCTGTTGCAGTCTTAAGCTATAAAACTTGGCAAGACGAATATAGTAGAGATCCAAATATTCTGAATAAAAAAATTATCGTAAATGATGTCAGTTATTCTGTTATTGGAGTTGTTTCATCTTCCTTTATCGAGCCACAGTTAGGTGCTTCAGAGGGGAATACTCAGCTTTGGTTGCCATGGAGCTTTAATTCGATCAGTTACAAAAATGATTGGTGGGGCAGCTTCACCAGAGGTTTGTTTTTTATTGGGAGTTTACCAGATGACATATCAAGTTCACAGGTGAGTGAACAGCTGAGAAATTTAGTTATAAACTTGTTGCAACCGATAGTTGCTGGTGATGAAAGCTTTACCGTTGATGACATCAAAATTATCACTAAAACTCTGAAATCTGCTATTTTGGGTGATACACACGACTTAATCTACATGCTTTTGATTGGGGTTGTCGGCCTTACTGTTATAGCCGTATCTAATATCATTAATGTCTTCATTTCTCATGCTGCCCAGCAGCGGAAAAATATATCAATAAATGCTGCATTGGGAGCTAGGAAGAGTCAGATATTTTCTTGTTTGTTGGCTCAAGCGAGCATATTAATGCTTGGGGCAGTGATATTGGCGATTTTTGTTTCATCCTTTGGCTTTACCATTTTAACTCAGTATTTGCATGAGTTTTTGCCCCGTGTACATGAATTGAGTCTACAAATAGAAACATTGTTAACTATTATCTTTATAGCAATATTGTTTGCATTTGCATTTGCCCTATTGACTACTAACACGTTGAATTATCAAAGTCTTAATAATGAGCTAAATAACAGTGGAAAAGGAACAGGTATTCAAGTTTCACCTTGGCTCCGTCAAATCCTTATTATTAGCCAGATAGCCATTGCCAGTGCATTAGTTTTTTGCAATATAAGCTTAATGTTAGATGCAGCTAAAACAATCACTCAACCTTTAGGTTATCAGCGAGACAATCTTAACTTTCTGTCCTTATCAATTAGTGAAAAGGGTAATTCAGATGGCGACAGTTTTGATGCGAAATTTGCCTTACTAAATCAAGTTAAATCAAAATTGTTAGCTTTACCGCAAGTTGAAGCGGTGAGTACAGCTGAATCTCCCTTAGGAAACTTTATGTATTTAGCTATTAGGGATGTCAGCTCAAATACTGATTATCAGGCATATACTTCGTTTGGTGATGAGAGATATTTTGACATTATTGGGCAAGAGTTTGTAATAGGCGATAACTTCCCTCCACAAAATAAACAAGATAGAGATCAGCTTTTGATCATTAATGACGTTTTTGCCAAGAAGCTTTCACCGAACGAAAGCCCTGTAGGGAGAAAGCTTGACTTTAGCTCTGATGGTACAAATATTTTCACAATTATTGGGGTAGTGAAAGGCACTATGGAACCAGGTCAGAATGAAATTCCAATGCGAATGTATGCACCATCCTCAACACTTGCAGCCAAATTTTTAATAAAAACGAAACCAAACCAGCTTTTAACTCGTGAACAGGTCATTAGCACACTTAATGATGTCAGCAGTTTGCTTGCAGTATCACAATTTGGTTCGCTTAATGATACTCATAAAAATATTGTAATGTCAGAACGTGTTACCGTAGTGACTGCTATCTCAACAACTATTCTTTCACTACTATTGGCGGCCACTGGTTTGTATGGCATTTTAAGCTATTCCAGTCAGATACGCCGCTTTGAAATCGGTATCCGCATGGCTGTCGGCGCTAAAAGTAAGGACATAATTCTCCTGATATTTAGAGATATAAGCACTGCCTTAGTTGTTGGTGTTTTTTCTAGTATATTGGTGTTACTAGCCCTATACCTTGGATTTAGTGACAGGTTAACCAGCTACGTTAGCTTTGAGCTGGTTCCGCTATTTTTCATAACCCTGATATTAATATCATTGATTTCATTTATCGCCTGTTACCTGCCGCTAAGACAATACATTAGCAAACCAGTTATTCATAGTTTGAGAGGTAGTGAATAGTGAATTTCTTTTCTAATTTAACAGCTTACCAATTAAAACAAGCATGGTTAAGCTTAAAGAAGAAACCAGGTTTTGTTGTTAGTGTTGTATCAACCATGGGGATAACACTAGGCGCTTTATTATGTGTTTTAACGCTGGCGTATGTAATGTTACTAAAGCCATTGCCATATCCAGAGCAAGATAAACTGGTTGTGGTAAAGCATGAATTTATTGATGAGAATGGTCGAGTGGATGTATCTGCCTTTCCATATCCTTCAGCGATGTATTTGTATGAAAATAATCAGGTTTTTGATTTATCATCAGTTGCTATTTATCAAGAGTCAATCGTGACTTCACTTAATGAGCAACCTAGGGTAAACACTGCTGCGGTTACTTCACAATGGTTCCAGCTATTTGCGCCAAGTTTTGCCTTAGGGCGAGGTTTTGAGCAAACAGAAGCTATAGGTTTGCATCAGCCCGTAGCTATTATTAGCCATGACACTTGGGTAAATCACTATCATAGTGATAGCCAAATACTGAATAAAAAATTGACTTTAAGTGGTATTAGTTACTCTATTATTGGTGTTGTAGCCAAAAATTTTATTGAACCTCAAATACATGGCGTAGGGTTAAAAAATGATATTTGGTTACCGCTTGATTTTAATAGCATTGATGAACGCTATAAGACAAATTGGGGCGCTATAGGTGGCAATATTGCAGTCGTTGGCAAACTTAAAAACGATATGTCAGCTGCACAAGCTAGCCAACAACTAACACTATTGATAAGCCAGGTTTGGCAAGAAAATGTTACCCATATTGAGCATTTTAAAGGCTGGGAAATAAATGTTTCGGTTACTTTAGCAAAAAAAATTATTTTGGCTGACTCTGCACAGTCTCTATATTTACTATTAGCAGGTGTAATTGGTTTAGTTATTATCGCAACGGCCAATATAGCAAACTTATTTATATCTCAAACAGTTGAAAAACGAAGTCACTTAGCAATAAATGTAGCGCTTGGCGCAAAGAAAAGTCACTTATTTAATAGCTTATTTGCTCAAGCATTTCTATTGAACTTGCTTGCTATTTTATTAGCCTTGGCTATTTCATGGTGTGGCTTTGTTTTTATTAAGCTACATTTAGCTAGCCGGTTACCATTGTCGAATGTGTTGTCTATTAATCTATTCACTATAGCTGCAGCTATCACCTTACTGTTAACTTTTTCAGTTTTATTTGCCTATGTTAGTCGAAAAGCAATCAATTTAAAAAGTATCAATACACTGTTGAAGTCAAGTGGCAAAGGCATAGGTTTTCAAGTGACCAAACGCCACAGGCAGCTTTTAATCATTAGCCAAATTACTGTCGCGACGGTGTTGGTTTTTGTGAATATGAGTTTATTTAAAAATGCAATGGGTGTTATTGAGGCGCCACTTGGCTTTAATACTGAAAATAGAATGTATTTAAACTTATCACCCTCTTCTGCGACCTATCCAGCACGAGAGGAAATCTCACCTATTATGAAGGAAATTAAAAGAAAGCTTTTACAATTACCGCAAGTCAGTTCTGTAAGCCAATCACCTTCACCTCTAGATATTTTTAGGCCCTCGGTATTAAAAATAGTTGAAAATGGTAAGCGATTGACGCCTGAGCGACTGTATGTTGATAGTGACTACTTTCAAGTAATAGAACAAAAGCTGGTTGCGGGAAACTATTTTACTGCCGCCGATATTAAAGATCGCAATAGAGTGATTATTGTTAATGATGCATTAGCTGATAGGTTATCCCTTAATAGCGATGTGTTAGGGATGAAGGTAAAGCTTGGCGACGCTGAAATTTATAAAATAGTAGGTATAGTTCAAGGCATTAAAATGCCAGGAAAAAGCCAAGTACCGATACGGTTTTATCGCCCAGCTTCTCCCTTTGCTACTAGGATGTTGATAAAGCTAAAAGAGCAGCAACAGCTATCACGTGAACAGGTTATTTCTTTATTGAGTGATGTTAGTCGCAAATGGTCTGTTTTTGATTTTGAAAGCTTAGCTGATACACGGCAGAAAAAGTTATTTACACACAGGGTAACAGTTATTACTTCTGCGGTATTGATTTTAATTACCATATTTCTTGCTGGTATTGGCCTGTATGGTGTTCTAAGTTACTCTTGTCAAATGCGCCGGTTTGAAATTGGTACACGCATGGCTATTGGTGCAAAAGGTAAAGATATTCTGCGACTGATTTTTAAAGACAACTTTAGTTCTTTATTGCTTTCTACTATTGCGAGCATATTAATCTTAGTTAGTTTGTATCTAGGCTTTAATAACTACTTAACTGTCTATATCAACTCTGAATTATTTATGCTATTTATTTTTACCTTGATATTAATCCTCTTAATTTCACTTATTGCCTGTTATCTGCCCTTAAGGCAATACATTAGCAAACCTGTAATTGACAGTTTGCGAGGCAGTGAATAAGGACACTTTTGGCTAATTTAACAGCTTACCAATTAAAACAAGCGTCTTTAAGCCTAAAACAAAAACCGGGTTTTGTTAATTCATGGCGCAAGATCAGTTTAGAAATATATACCTGATCGAACAGATGCACTCAGCATGCCCGTGTCATGAATATTTTCTTTGATGAGATCGAAGATTTGTTGTTGTCTATTGGTTAATGGTTTGAAAGGATAGCGCTGTGAAATGCTGTGCGTTTAGACAACAGAGCCTTAACTTAAAGAACATTAAGGTTTTTATAGTCTAATTTGCACTAAAAATGTACAATTAAATACTGTTCAATGGAACAGGCATAAAGTCTGTTTTATCTAGGTTTCTTTTTTACCCGCAGGCGATGTTAATGCTTTGATATTAATATACTCGCTAAAGGAGGTCGAATAGCATGTCAATTAACGCACTTATGAGTCGGGATCTAGTTACTATTGATCTAGATGATACTTTAGCGACTATTAGGGAAATTTTTGAACAGGTGACATTTCACCATATTTTAGTTATTGAAAATAAAAAATTAGTAGGTGTAGTGTCTGATCGGGATTTTTTTAAATCAGTTGGGCCACGCCTAGGTACTTCTATTGAAACAGAAAGGGATAAACTTCCACTTAATAGAAAAGTCCATCAAGTGATGAATAGAAAGTTAATCTGTGTCAATGAGCAAGCTTCAGTAATAGACGTTGTTAACTGCTTTCATAACAATAGAGTTTCTTGTGTACCTGTAATAGACAATAATGGTTGTCCTATTGGCATTATTAGCTGGAGAGATATAGTAGACGCTCTTGCCAAAAAAATGATGAAAAACAGCACACCGGTGAGCAGGTGTTAATACTGACACCTAACGGATTGGTTTTATTAAGGTGTAAACTAAATACCTAGGGGCTAGTTTAGATGTTCAGCCAAATAATCGACTAGCAATCTAATTTTTGGAGATAGATGGCGGTTTTGAGGATAGACAGCCCATATTCCTTCGTCAGCCACGTTGTAATTGTCAAGTAATGTGATGAGTTCACCGCTTTGCAGGTGATCTTGAATGTAGTAATCGGGTAATTGTACTATCCCTAATCCTTTTAGCGCGGCATCTACCAAGCCAAAGCCACTGTTGTATCTAATATTTCCCGTGACACGAATATTTTTGTCTCTTCCTGCCTCTCTAAAACGCCAATAATCAAGTGTACCTAGCAGGCAACAATGTTTATCAAGCTCAGATAGGGAATGTGGTATACCATACTTGTTAAGGTAGGCAGGCGATGCGCAGTTATAACTTGTTCTTTTGCCAATTTTTTTTGCCATTAATGTCGAGTCACTTAGCTTACCAAGGCGAATGGCTAAATCATAGCCTTCTTCAATTAAGTCTACTTGTTGGTTGCACAAGTATGCCGATACTTCAACATCCTTATATTGCATCATAAAATTATTTAATAGGGGTAATATTTGCTGCTCACCATAGGTTATCGGTGCGGTTAACTTGATCTTTCCTTGGGGTTTTGACTGCAAGTTGGTGATGGCTCGCTCTGCTTCATCCAAACCATCGAGCACGCTACGGCAGTGTTGATAAAAAACTCGCCCTTCCTCGGTCAGGGATACTTTGCGTGTGGTGCGATAAAGCAATTTAACATTAAGTCGCTTTTCTAGTGTACTAATTTGGCGGCTAACTTGCGCCGTTGAGATAGCCATTTTTTTTGATGCTTGTGTAAAGCTTTCATTTTCTGCAACGTAAACGAATTCGCTGATGCCTTCCCATTGCATGATTATTACCTATGCGTAAAAGTGATTTACCAAATAGCTATATTATCATCTAATAAGAAACAAATATAATGCTCTATATAAACACAAATAAATTGTGATTTACCTATGAATAACGAGTAAATGTGATTTGCGTGTTCGATGCGCTTCACTGAGAAATAATTGGACTAAACTAGTAGATAAAAATGCGTCTAGGCGCTAAATCCATTCAAGGATCCATCAACTGAAAAGTGAGAGTAAATATGTCAGAAAAATTTATCAAATCAAAAGCCGCTATTGCTTGGGGGCCTAAACAACCTTTATCTGTCGAAGAAGTCGATGTCATGCTACCACGCCAAGGTGAAGTATTAATTAAGATTATTGCATCAGGCGTATGTCATACGGATGCTTTTACGTTGTCAGGGGATGATCCTGAAGGTATTTTTCCCGTGATTTTAGGTCATGAAGGTGGTGGTATAGTTGAGCAAGTTGGTGAGGGAGTTACCAGTGTGCAAGTGGGTGATCATGTTATTCCATTGTACACGCCAGAGTGTGGTGAATGTAAATTTTGTTTGTCAGGAAAAACAAATCTTTGTCAGAAAATTCGTGAAACTCAGGGGAAGGGGCTAATGCCTGATGGCACCACCCGCTTTTATAAAGATGGCAAGCCAATCTTCCACTATATGGGGTGTTCAACTTTCTCTGAATACACAGTATTACCAGAGATTTCTTTAGCAAAAGTTAATAAAGAAGCTCCCTTAGAAGAAGTTTGTTTATTAGGGTGTGGTGTTACCACGGGTATGGGTGCAGTAATGAACACCGCTAAAGTTGAACAAGGGGCTATCGTTGCTATCTTCGGCCTTGGCGGAATTGGTCTTTCGGCAGTTATTGGCGCAACTATGGCGAAAGCGAGTCGTATTATTGCGATTGATATCAATGAAAGTAAATTTGAGTTAGCGAAAAAATTAGGGGCTACTGATTTTATTAACCCAAAAGATTACGACAAACCCATTCAAGATGTCATTGTTGAATTAACCGAGGGTGGCGTTGATTATTCCTTTGAATGTATTGGCAATGTCAATCTAATGCGCTCTGCATTAGAGTGTTGTCACAAGGGGTGGGGGGAGTCAGTGATTATTGGTGTTGCAGGAGCAGGGCAAGAAATCTCAACGCGTCCATTCCAGTTAGTTACCGGTCGTGTATGGCGTGGCTCTGCATTTGGTGGTGTTAAAGGGCGCACTGAATTACCTGATTACGTAGAGCGGTATTTACAAGGTGAATTTAAGTTGAGTGACTTTATTACTCATACGATGAGCTTGGAAGAGATTAACGAATCATTTGAATTGATGCATAAAGGCGAGAGCATTCGCAGCGTTATTCATTTTGATAAATAATGGTTGCTCAGCTTCTTCATTGGGGCTGTGTTTTTGAGGTTTTACGATGACAATTCATAAGTTAAGTGAAAATAAAAGCTTTGGTGGGTGGCATAAACAATATACTCATCAGTCCAAGGTATTAAATTGCAACATGCGGTTTGCTATCTATTTGCCACCACAAGCATCACACGAGAAAAAAGTGCCTGTGTTGTACTGGCTTTCAGGCTTGACCTGTACCGATGAAAATTTTATGCAAAAATCCGGAGTACAGCGGATTGCCGCTGAATTAGGAATTGCCATCGTTGCTGCTGATACCAGTCCTCGTGGTGAAAAAGTGCCTGATAATGAAGCCTATGATTTAGGGCAAGGAGCAGGTTTTTATGTCAATGCTACCCAACCACCTTGGCATCGTCACTACCAAATGTATGATTATGTTGTTAACGAATTGCCTCAGCTTATTGAAGCTTCTTTTCCTGTCTCGAAAAAGCGATCAATTGCAGGACACTCGATGGGTGGGCATGGAGCGCTAACCATAGCGATGCTAAATCCAGCGCGTTACTGTTCCGTGTCAGCTTTTAGCCCAATCAGTAATCCAGTAAACTGTCCTTGGGGTCAAAAAGTTTTTACCACTTATTTAGGTAATGATAAGTCAACTTGGCTTCATCATGATGCCAGTGTGCTGATGCGAAGGGCAACACAGTTTGTGCCGGCCAAAGTTGACCAAGGTCAAGCTGATGATTTTCTGATTGAGCAGTTAAGGCCAGAATCATTAGAAGATGCAGCCAAAATAACTGGCTATCCATTAGAATTATGCTTTCATGAAGGCTATGATCACAGCTATTACTTTATTGCGAGCTTTATCGAAGACCACATGTGTTTTCACTCGACTTACTTAAGTAAATAGTCACTTTAGGCCTAGAATGATTTTACGTCAGTTTTTCGCTAGGAGATTAGCTTGGGAAGTACTTTATTTACCGGTGAGGGAAGGGCCCAAATAAGCAGGTACAGGGAGACTATAACAAGGGTGTTATAAGCAAGGGACTTTAATCACAATAGAAAAACCTTTCACTGCGTTGGCACTTTTATCATGCTCAATTGTCGTGTTATTTTTAGCTGTTATCGTGCCCTGATGAGCAATAACAGCTTGTTTGGCAATCGCTAATCCAAGCCCTGTTCCGCCTGTTTCTCTGTCTCGTGCAAGGTTTACTCGATAAAAAGGGCTGAATAGTTTTGGTAATGCCTGTTCAGGTACTCCGTGGCCTGAGTCCGTCACTGTTAAATTAAGCCACTGTTGTTTTTTCGAGAGGTTAACAATGATCTTGCTATTGTCAGGGCTGTATTTCACCGCATTGCTGAGTACATTGCTAATTGCACTGGTGATTAAAGCTCTATCGGCATGAATAGTTATCGCTTGAGCTGAGTTGAGCGTAATTATGATGTTTTTATCATCCGCTGTAAATTGCTCATCGCTGACAAGAGAAGTAAGCAAGCTGTTCATCTCAATTTTTTCTATTTCAAGGCCTTGTAGGGTGTTTTCTAGCCTAGATAATGATAATACATCAGCGATCATTTTTTCTAACCGTTCAATTTCAATTTGACAACGCTGAAGGTATTTTTTTCTCGTTTGTTCAGCCGTTGTTTCTTGGGCTAACCCTAGCGCCATTTGTAATCTTGTCATGGGTGATCTCAATTCATGGGAAACATCACCGATCAGGCGTTTTTGAGCGCCCTGGTGCTGTTCTAACTGCTCTGCCATCAGGTTAAAACTGCGGGCAAGTTGGCCTAATTCATCGCTGCGTTTACTGATTTTATTAACACGAGTTGAAAAATCGCCTTTACCTATATCACAGGCAGCATCTTGTATAATGCGGATAGGGCGACTAAAAGACTTTGCCAACAATAAACAAAGAGCAAAACTGATAAAAGCGGGAATGGCTACTCGTGCCCAAGTGGGTAACTTGTGCAATAGCAAGCCAAAATTCTGTCTGTGACGCTTTTTGGAAATGAATAGCTGATATTGGGTGTTATTCATGGTTATTGTTGTAGGACCAATTAAACGAGTGTGAAAAAACAAGTGAGTTTTGGGCTTATCAAACTGATGGTTGTTGATATATTGATTTAGCGCTTGTTGATGTCTGCGTGGTAGCAAGAAAAGGCTTTGTGTGTCTGCTTTATTTACTGTTTTTAACCAAATATTAATAGGCTTTTTACTTATTCTTTTGATCTGAATGGTTTGTAGAGATGATATGTTATTTAGACGATGGCGCTTCAGGAGTTTTTCGATACGCTCTAGCTGTTTTAATTCACTAGGCGCAGAGGCTTGTACAATCGTCTCGTTAAATGAGTCATTTGATAATTGTTGAGTAATAAAGCGAGAGCTAGCAATAGAAATAATGGTGATGAACCAAAACCAAATAAAAAGTTTGATAGTAAAGGAGGCAAAAAAACGTTTAATGACAGAGATAGCTTTCATGATCATAAGCCCGTTAAAAAGACATAGCCAGCGCCGCGCACTGTTTTAATTTTATCTTCTGCACTAAAGGGTGAAAACTTACGCCTAATATTGCCTATATGCACGTCAATACTACGATCAAAAGGGCTCAGTTTTCGTTCTAATACCTGTTCAGAAATGGTATCTTTGCCAATAATTTGACCATCATTTGTCATCAATAAACTTAAAATTTGGTATTCGGTACCTGTTAACTCGACAAGTTTTTGATGGCAATAAACGGCTCTAGTACCGTGGTTAAGTTCAATTTTATTAACCGATAATATAGTCTTTTCTTTTTGTAATACTTGTTGGTTTTGCTCTCTGGTAAGCGCTATTCTCCTGAAAATAGCATTAATTCTAGCTAAAAGCTCCTGATGATGAAAAGGCTTGGCAAGGTAATCATCAGCGCCTAATTCTAAGCCGCGCACTTTATCATTATTGTCACCCTTTGCCGTTAACATTAATATGGGGGTTCTATGGCTCGGCCCTAATGCTTTTAGCACTTCAAAACCATTAAGTTTTGGCATCATGACATCGAGTAATATTAAATCAAATTTAGGATCATAAGCTTGCGCTAGTCCGGTTTGCCCATCAAAACAACAATGAACAATAAACCCTTGCAGAGCTAGATAATCAACGAGCAAGTCAGCTAGTTCATGATCATCATCAATCAGTAAAATATATTTTTTAGTCAAGTCAACCTCGATGTATATTACTAACGTAAAAGAAGCTATTTTAGCCTAATTATTATCCTATTGTTCTCCTTAGTTTCAAGCTTTACTCAATCTTTACATTCGCTTTGCGTTTCTTTGCATTTTAGTCACTATAATGATTAGCGTTATATTTGTTTCACTATTTGGAGTCGATTATGAAAAAATACACCCTGTTAAATATCCGTACTGTTTCAATTGTTTCAGCATTTTGTACTTTATTGTCTTTCCCATTTCTTTCAAATGCTTATGCGTTTCATGAAGGTGGTAACTCTGTAACAACAGAGCAGGGGCGACATCATGGTGGCAAAGGCCGTATGAAAATGATGAGTATAGTGCTTGATTTGACTGACGTACAGCAAGAAAAAATTAAGGCGATAAAAAGGCAAGCCAAGGAGCAACATAAAGCTAATCAAGCAACAATGAAGCAATTTAAAACACAAGCTAAGGCATTAATTCAGGCTGAAATTTTTGATGAGCAAGCGTTTAGTGCACTGCAAAGTCGTTATCAGGCTAACTTTGAACAAGCCGGTTTACAAAAAGCTAAAACTAGAAATGCTATTTTCAACGTGCTCAATACAGAGCAACAAAAAAAATGGCAAAAAGTGATACAGGGTCGTAAAGCAAAGTTTAGTAAATCTCGTGACTTTTAGTTTATTGCGCTCATTTTACGGGCTAGCTTTTTAAGCTAAAAGCAAATACTTTTGACATTTGGCTTTCTACGGGTAAACCATCAAGTTTTGCAGGTTGGAAGCGCCATTTTCTTACGGCATTACGAATAGCCCCTTTAAAGTAATTAACTTTGTTTTGACGAGCAAAGTTAATATCTTTAATGTTGCCGTTGACATCAATAGTAAAATTAACTTTAACTTCTATTTCAATTCCCTTTCGTTTTGCAACAGAGGGGTAAACAGGATCAACAGACTTAATTTGTTGGGCTTCATGCCATAGGGGTTCAGAACTTTTTGTCATGTCATCTAGGCTGCTTGATGATGGTAATGAGGAAATATCTGAATTAGGCAGGCGGTTATCTTGTAAACTTTCATTGTCAGAGAATAAGTTCTTTCTTAGTGTGATTTGCTTTGGTGTAACAGCATTATTTGACTGACGTTGTTCGATGATGTCGTGAGATATCTGTTGGTTTGTGGTTGTAAGTAAATCTCTTGGTGGTAAGTTTACTGTGTCTGCCGCTAACTGAGCTAATTCTTCTGCGTAAGGATTGATTATCGATGAGTTTTGGTGGTGAGAGTCCGTTCTTTCAAAGGCTTTTTCAACCATAGAAACGCTTTGGCTTTGCTTTGTCTTGTTTAAAGGGGTAGCAGGAGTGAACTTGGCTTTTGTTAAGTGACTAAATCGGGTAGACGTTTGCTTTTTGTTATTGCCCTTTAAGGTTGGTGTACTATCGTTTGACGAGGCTGTTAAGCTAATTTTGTTCGTTGTTTTTAGTTTTTGTTGACGTGTTGTATTTTCAGCTTCACTTTTTTGCTCCGCTGTTAATAATTGATTGGCAATAGAGGTATTCGGTAATTGGTTTGATAATGTGTTATTGACCCAAGTTGTTACTGTTTTATCTGGTAATGAGTTGCCATTTATTATGGCATCAGTGTTAGCTTGCCATGGAGATTTTTTATGCCAAATATCAAGTAAAGGCATGGTTAGTAGCTGTTTGCTAGAGAGTAATAATATCGAAAAAATGATGGTAGCGCTGGCAAACCATTTACTTATATTGTTTTGGGGGGCACAGTGATGATCAACTAAACGAACAACACGTTGCTTTAAGTCGCCACCTGACGCAGCCATTGCCATGCTAGGTATAGTATGCTGATGATGTGATTTGGTACATAGTGTCGCGGTGTCGGCTAGCGTGTGTGCGTAAGCAACAGCATCACCACAATGTTGCACAGCAATATCATCACTACAATATTCACGCTCGTTGCGCATTTGTTTAGAAATCCACAGCACTGCGGGGTGGAAAAATAAGAGTATTTCTACAAACGTTTGTAAGAAATTTACTAAGTAATCATAACGGCGGATATGGGCAAGTTCATGTAATATTAACATTTCTAATTGTGCGTTATTTAAACCACTGATCATGCTTGCTGGAATTAACACGACAGGCTTAAGCCAACCTATTGCCATTGGCACATCGACTTTAAGTGAAATTAATAATTTGGGTGCAATAGTTAAATTAACTTGCTTTGCTAGCTCAGTAAATCGCAGTGATAATTGCGCACTAGGCTCAATACAGCCTTGTTGAGGCAACCTATTGACATTATAAATTTCAAGCAATAACTTCCCTGCTAATAAGGTTACCGTTGCCAGCCAAAATATTGCTATATAAGGCAACATAGAGGAAAAAACACCTACCAACTCTTGATAAGTAAAGAAGGTTTCTGTCTGGTTTAGTTCTTGTATTAGTTTCGTTAAAGTTAGTACATTAGTATTAACACTTGAAAAGGCTAATTCGGCGCGATAAATAATGCTAAAGGTTACCAAAGGGAGTAAGGAATTTGTTAGCATTGCTAGTGATGATAACGCATAACGTAATTGCGGTTCATTTTTGTCGATAATCAGTAGAGCTGACTTTAAAACAAGAGCCACTAACACGCCTTGCCACAAAAAGTGCAATAATGTTAGTGATAAACTGTATAAAAAAGGACTATTAAATAGTGGCTCTAGCATTATTAAACATTAAACTTATTTTTCTAACGAATTAAGTAGTTGGCGAATATCGTTAATCTCTTCTGCAGAAGTTGACTCATCAATTGCTCGCATGATTAATTTTGATGTTGAGCCGCCAAAGGCTTTACTGATTAAATCTTTGATTAATGATGACTGTGTATGTGTTTCACTATTCGCCGCAGCATAGACATGAGCACGATTACTTTCGTCGCGAATGACAAGAGACTTCTCATGCATGATTTGCAGTATTTTCAATACCGTTGTATAGCCAGTTTTTTGAGTTGCACTGACTGTTTCATGTACTTGCCTAACTGTTGCTGGGCCTATTTTCCAGAGAATATTCAGTAAAGTCAGTTCAGCTTCTGTTGGCTTTACTGCTGATTTTTCACGTACCATTTTCTTTCCTAAAATATCGGCTTTCCTGATAGGCGAGCCGTAATGCAAATTTAAGTTATGTTACGAATACACTCGTAACAATTAAGGGTTTATCCTATACGCTGTTGAATTAATGAGCAAGTGTTTATTTTTCTTGGTTTGTTATGGCGTTGATCTTTGTGGATTATTTTTTTAGTGAATTGTTGGCTATTTATATAAGCTAGAGCCTTTGCAGTGTGGTTATTGCACATTGCAAAGGCGATAACGTAGTAAAAATAGCCAACAAACGCGGCCCTTTAGATTTGTTAAATGCTTTTTGCTCTTTGTGGCAGGGAATTTACATAGAACAAGTATTCTACATTCTAAGCGCTGTGCGCATAAAGCATTTCATTTGAATCAAATTTGAGCATGAAAGGTTGAGCGACCTTAGCTGTTTTTTTCGTTAAGTAAGCTTGCATAATGCTCACCTAAGCGAGTCACTGTTTCAGGGCCAGCATCTGGGGTGAATTCGATCATTTTCGGTGAGAAAGTACAAACTACAGTTGAGCCTAATTTAAAACGTCCCATTTCATCGCCTTTGTTAAAGGTAATGGCATCTATACCTTTTGCAGGGTATTGCCATCTGAAAATGTCTTTACCTGCCGGTGGTGTAATGGTTCCTGCCCATGTTGTTTCAATACTGGCAACTATAGTCGCTCCAACTAAAACCATAGCCATGGAGCCATACTCAGTATCAAAAATGGTCACAACCCTTTCGTTTCTAGCAAATAGGTCCGGCACATTGTTTGCAGTTAATGGGTTTACCGAAAAAAGTTCACCGGGCACATAAATCATTTCCCTTAACGTTGCCACCATTGGCATATGAATACGATGGTAGTCTTGAGGAGAAAGATAAATACAAGAGAATTTGCCTTGTTGAAATGGTGCCGCAGTTCTTGCATCACCCCCAAGCAAAGCAGTTAATGAGTAATTAAAACCTTTTGCTTGAATTAACTTTCCTTCAACTATGTCACCTTGTTGTGAAATAGCGCCATCGACAGGATAACATAAGGTGCTGCTATCTTGGTCTATAGTACGAGCGCCTTCTTCTAATTCGCGGGTGAAAAAGTCATTAAACGTTGCAAAATCACTGGCTTTTTTTAATTTTGCTTCAGCCATATTAATGTCATAGGTTTTGATGAATATTTCTATGAGCTTTGTTGTTAGCCAGCCCATTTTAGCCGCGGCTAATTTACCTACTAAGCGAGAAATGGCATGTTTAGGCATTGCATATTGCAAGGCTATTTTAATTCTATCAATAAGCTTGTTTGCTGAGGGACTGTTCTGTGAGGACACTTATTTTTCCTTTATCTGTTAATGTATAACTAATCGTTGAATCGTGACGTTAATTTATTGTCACCTAAACTGGCAAGAATTCGCTGAAAGCTTGCTAAGCGTTTTGGGTTTATTTGATGGTCTTTGCTAGCCTGAATAAGCGCACAGCCGGGATCATTATGATGCTTGCAATCTCTGAATTTACATAAACCAATGAATTCTTCAAATTCTTTAAAACCATGATATACCTGTTCTGGTGTTAAATGCCATAGGCCAAACTCACGAATACCCGGTGAATCAATTAAATCACCACCATCATCAAAATGATATAAGCGCGCTACTGTGGTAGTGTGTTGACCTAAACCTGAATTTTCAGAGACTTCTTGGGTGATTAATCCTAAGTTTGGCATTAAGGCATTCACCAAGGTAGATTTACCTACCCCAGATTGGCCAACAAAAATACTGGTATGTTGGCTTAACTGCACCTTAATCGCGTCAATACCCTCATTAGTATGACTGCTGACATATAGTACTTGATAGCCAATATCGCGATAAATTTGTAGCTGTTGTTCAATATTATCTCGTTCACTTTGGCTAACCTGGGCAAGTAAATCAGTTTTATTAAGCACAATAACTGGGGTAATGCCTGTTTGTTCAGCGGCAACAAGGTAACGGTCAATAATATCACTGTTAAAAGCGGGTAATAGTGATGAAACAATTAATATTTGACTGATATTGGCAGCAATGGGTTTGACGCCATCGTATACATCTGGGCGGCTTAATACAGATTCACGCTCATGTGCGGCTTCTATTATACCGCAAATACTGTGCTGAGTTTCTTTACCTAAACGCCATTGAACTTTGTCACCACACACTAGAGAGCTAATGGAGCGACGTAAATTACACCGATATATATGACCATCAGCAGACTCAACATCAGCATGCTGGCCAAACCGGCTAATCACTGTTCCTTGCTGAGCTTCGCCTAAATCATTATCCGACCATTGTACTTTATCTGTTTTTGCGCGCAATTTTTTGTCATGGTTTGCTTTAATACGTCGTTGCTGACCTTTAGTCAGTTTTTTCTTAGCCACAAGAGTTGATCATTTTATTTAATCCTAGGTAGTTGTCAGTTATTATACTAATAATTAATGTTGAATGCTTGTGCAATTTTTAAGGGAAATTTATGACGTGTAGCGACACAAATCTAGTTTGGCTTGATTTAGAAATGACAGGATTAGAGCCTGAAGTGGATGTGATTCTAGAGATTGCTACTATCGTGACAGATAGTCAGTTAACTATTCTGGCCGAAGGCCCTGTTTTTGCTATCCATCAAAGTGATGAGGTGTTGGACAATATGAGCCAGTGGTGTATTGAACATCATGGCAAATCTGGTTTAACACAGCGTTGCCGAGATAGCAAAGTCAGTTTAGCGGATGCGACAGCGCAAACCATTAAGTTTGTTGAGCAGTATGTTCCTAAAGGTAAATCGCCTATGTGTGGTAATAGCATAGGGCAAGACAGACGTTTCATTAATAAGTATATGCCTGACTTTGAAGATTGTTTTCACTATCGAAATTTAGATGTTAGCACTGTGAAAGAGCTCGCACGTCGTTGGAAACCTGAGGTGTTAGATAAGGTGGAAAAAACGGGAGCGCATTTGGCACTAGATGATATTAGAGAGTCAATCGCGGAATTAAAAGTTTACCAAAAACATTTTTTTAAACGCTAAGTTATGGCTAAATAAACACAGCTATGTGTTTTGTCATAGATGATAAGCAACTCATTACCCAATGCAAAGTTTACCATTAAATTAGTTCTCGTGTGATTGCTTATAATGTTTGGCATTAGCAATCACCAGATAAAATTGACCTTCACCTTTATATGATCCGCTTGGCTACAGAACGGTCATAAAACATTCACCGCTTTAGAGCCTAAACTCCCTTGGACTTTTGTTAATGCTTGTAGTATTTAGGTAATGTTAGCTAAATTATCTACCTGTTGCTTCGTAATTTGTATGTGTTATAAATAAACAACTTTTGTAAAACTCAAAAATTAAGGAGGATTTATGCAAATATTGAGTAAAAACATTCTACTTATACTTTTATTTACCAGTTTTATTTCCAATGCTGCTAGTAAGCAGGAACAAATAGAAATTATTCATTCTAAGTTTTCAGAGCCTTTAGTTTTTAACGTTATTCTTCCTTCTGGTTATACAAAAAACACTTCTAAATCTTATGTGATGATGTTTGATTTGCATCCCAAATCTGATACCTATTTAAGAGGGATGCATGATTGGATGAGCCATAATGGAGAATGGCCTTGGCTCAAAACTATTATAGTCACTCCTGTCGCAGGTAATAAAGTAGGAGGGTTATTCGATGCAACAGGTAAAACGACACCATTGCTAAATTTCTTTGATGAGCAGCTATTTCCATTGCTAGATAATAAATATAGAACGAATGGTTTTAGAATTATGAGTGGGTTCAGAGAGAATGGAGCCATTGTACTATCAAGCCTTATCAACAAACCCAACATGATTGATGCCTACATAGCGATAAGTCCAGAGCTTAAGAATGATTATGTAAATATACTGTCAACGTCCAGTAGCAAACTGGCAAAACTAAATGATAAGCCACGGTTCTTACTTTTTAGTCATGGAACTAACGTTAAAGAAGAACACCAAATGAAGTCTTATAAAAAACTGAAGACTATTTTGAGTGAGGCAGCCCCTGAAAAATTAGATTGGCATTATAAGCATTACAATGAAAGCTATTTTATGTCACTACCTTTGCTTTCAGTCATTTTTGGCGTGGAAAATATTTTTGATGATATTCATAATGGTCTTTCTCCAACATCCAAAATTTCTCAAAAAGGTGTAGAAGCCATTGTGAAGCACTATGAGTACTTATCAAAAGAAAAATATGGCTTTACAGTTTCGCCAAAAAACGCTCTTAATAAACTCGGTGCTCATTTACTCACCTTATCTAAAAATGATGGGATAAGTATTTTTAAAGATATGGTTAAAAGATATCCTAACGATGCATATAGTCATCATAACTTGGCTAGTGCGTATGCTCGAATAGGTGATTTAAAAAAAGCAATAAAACATCAAGAAGATGCTGTGGAACTTGCGGATAAAATGCAAACTTGGCACAAAAAAAGGCATCGTAACTTTCTTGATGAATATAAAAATAAAAGTCATGATTTAGAAGAGTAACCTTTATCTATAATAGTTATTCTGCTAATTAATTAGGTTTTAAAAAAGGGATCAAAAAACCGCTTTATTAATAAAGAGTCTGCAAATCATTGGTATACAAAGGACACAGTAGTTTTATATGTTGTACCTGATGGTGTTGAACCTTATAGCGGCAAGAACATTGAGGATATTGCCTTCCAATACAAATCAGCAGGGTGTGATAGCTTAATTGAATTGAATTTACACAAAAATGGTATGTTCGTATACAAAGTTTTAAATGATATAAAATTCTTTTTGGTTTTTTTTAAGTGGTGCCTCATAACTGCTATTAACGCAGATGTATAAAAATTTATCAATTACTTATTGCTTTATGTTTATAGTTTGATTAATATGCGCTCGTTCAATTATTCACCACATCATTTCGAAGGTGAATTCATCAACTAACTGTGAAGGAGAAAATATTATGACATTTACATCAACATCCTTTGCAGGTCTTATCCGATAAGAAGCTTGTAGCTTAGCCACGTCTCGTTACATCAAGAAAGC